>JABDBB010000018.1 GCA_013288845.1 Chlamydiota bacterium
GCGTTTCCACTCCGCAGGCATGCCTGGCTGCGAGCCTTCCCTGTTCCATGCTTGTAGAGGCCAGGCAAGGTCCTCCGATTACATCTCCTACGGCATAAATATGCGATAAAGCCGTTTGAAAGAGTGCGTTGACGGAAATATATCCGGATTCATTTAAGGAGAGCCCTGCATTTTCTATCTGCAGTTTTTCTATATTTGCCTGTCTACCCAACGCATAAAGTAAGACATCCGCCTCTAAAGAGGTGCCGTCCTGAAATTTCACGTAGGCCCGATCGTTCTGCCGACTGATCTCAATCGGTATTTTATTGCCGCGAAATTTCAATCCTATATCGGTCAAAGCTGTTTGGAGGTGAATCCCTATTTCCGTATCGAGCAGCGGAAGCAGATGCTCTCTCTTGTCGATGATCGTCACTTCGGTTCCTAAAGCGGCAAAAAAGCTCGCATATTCCGCTCCGATAATCCCCCCTCCCAACACAATCATGGTATCCGGAACACGATCAATCCCAAGCAGGCGGGTGGAGTCGAGGATTACGCTGTCGTCAAAAGGGACATCCATCGGATTCCGTGGCTTTGATCCGACTGCAATGACAATTTTTTCGGCTACAATTCTATATCCGATATGGTAGTCGTTATCGGTGACGATGAGGGTGTGCGGATTTTCGAATCGGGCTGTGCCGTGGATCAGTCGGATTCCGTTTTTTTTGAATTGTCGGATGATAAGCGCTCTTTCCTCTTCGATGACCTGACTGAGTCGGCTGTTCAAATCGTTGATAGAAATGGCATGTATATCATGCTCTTCCTGTCGGTAATGTCTTTCGTAGAAACGGGTCAGATCGATGATCGCTTCGCGCAATGATTTTGAGGGAATGGTTGCGGAATAGAGGCAGTTTCCTCCCGGCTCCGGTTCGATTTCGACGACCAGCGCTTTTTTTCCAAGCTTTGCAGCCTGAATTGCCGCTTTTTGCCCTGCGGGTCCGGAACCGATAAAGACGACATCGCAGGCGATCTCTTCCATGATTTAATCTCCTATGCTCTTTCCTCATATTGTCATATTTCCTGAATCTTGTTAAAATATAAATTGAGAGATGTGCACTTTTTTGGGGCTTATGGCAAAAACAAATTTTACAAAAGTAGAACAGGCTCTGGAAGAGGGGCTTAGAAAAATGGCTATTTCAAAGCTCAGCGATCTCGCAGACATTGCCGCGGGAATCGGCAGCTCCGCCGGAGGAGAAAATAAAAAAATAACGGCGACGAAGCGGGATCTTATCAAAAAAATCCGATTGAATTTGGCGCGATTAGAAAAAAAAGATGCGAATATTTACCAAAAACTGAAGGTGGACAAATCCCGTCTTGAAGAGACATTTTCCGATCTTAAAAATCTGAGTGACGCGGAGTGGAAAGGATTGGACGATTTGAAAAAGACGACCGACTCCCTAATAACAGAGGCTTTTCCTCCGGAATCGGATACGAGTCGAATAGAAAAAGGTCGGACGCTCCACAAGACAAAGCGCTTCAATGTAAACGATAAATGGCTTCCTCTGTAAAAACAAACTATATTTATACTCAATTACTTAAGAAAAACACTCCGGATATTTTCACTCTCCTCTTGTAATTAAATACCAAAAACCGGTAATTTAGATCTTCTTCATCGGGGGCGTATAGCTCAGCGGTAGAGCACCTGTCTTACACACAGGCGGTCATAGGTTCAAATCCTTTTGCGCCCAAATGAAGAAATTCGCAATTTGCGGGAGTAGTTCAATCGGTTAGAGCACCTGCCTGTCACGCAGGAAGTTGAGGGTTCGAGTCCCTTCTCTCGCGAATTTTTTTCCTTTATTTCCCATCTACATTCTGTGATGATTAAGCTCATAATAAATATATTTTGTTGTGCGGTTTTCATTTACTTATATAGCCGGATCCGCTACATTTCCCATAGTAATCGTAGTGCTCCCGCCCGCCCATAAGGAAATATCATGATCGGTCCTATATATCAAAAACATCGCTCCTGGAAAAATGAACTTTTCGCCTATTTCATGATGGCGATCGGAGCGTTTTTAGCTGCATTTGCCATCATTATTTTCCTTATTCCCGGCAACCTTATCGACGGTGGCATGGTAGGTATCTCCATGATCCTCGGAAGCCTGACAACAAATAATTTAATTCCGGTATATCTTCTCATTTTCAACTCCCCTTTTCTTTTTCTCGCCTATCGCTCCATCGGAAAATTTTTTCTTCTCCACTTTCTCTTTGCCGTCCTACTGTTCGCCTGCTCTTGGGTCTTTATAGACAATTATCTCGATTGGACCTTTATCGGAGAAAGCTTGGAAATTGTCGTCATCGGCGGATCCATCATGGGAATCGGTTTCGGTCTCATCATCCGATTCGGAGGCTGTTTAGACGGAACGGAAATTTTGGGCATCATCCTCAACAGAAAATTGGGCTTCACTGTAGGTCAGGTGGTACTTTTTTGTAACATATTTATCTTCGGAGCAGCAGGAATAGTCTTTAAAGACTGGCATTCTCCCCTCCTTTCGCTCATCACCTATATGGTGGTCATCAAAGTAATGGATTACGTCATCGTCGGACTCGATGAAACGAAATCCGTCATGATCATCTCGGCAAAATCAGAGCAAATAGCCCAAGCCATTATTCATGAGCTACGACTAGGCCTGACCATTATGTACGGAAGAGGCGGATTTTCAGGAGATGAAAGAGAAATTCTCTATGTCATCGCCGAACGACTCCAATTGTCAGAACTAAAAGAGATCATTTTACGCGAAGATCCGACTGCCTTTATTGCGATAGAAAATCTACACGAAGTCTCCTATGGTCTTCAAGATAAAGGCACGTTAAATAAAGAAACCGGATTAGAAAGGTTGATGAAACAGATCTGGGTGCCGGGCAAAGGAGAAGCTACGTAACCGGCAAGTCAATTTTTCAAGGATGAATCAGTGAATATCGGTCTTCATGAAATAAGAGAGAAAGCTCTTGAACTCGGATGGGATGATCTGGGCATTACAGATGCCGTTATCCCTGAAGAGGATATAGCAGCTTACAAAGAAATGATTCGTGAAAATTATCATGGCGATCTCGCCTATATGGAAAATGAGATTCGCTGTTATCCCGAGCAACTTCTGCCCGGAGCCAAAACAGCGATTATTTTTCTCAGTTATTACAAACAACAACAACCCGAATTTTCCAAAGCCGGCGGAGTGATCGCCTCGTATGCACGAGGGCGCGATTACCATAATGTCCATAGAAAACGATTAAAAAAATTCATTTCCTGGCTGGAAAATAAAGCAAATCAACAAAATATTGCCAAAGGATTCAGCGATTCCACTCCCGTTTTGGAAAAAGCTTTGGCTGTCCGATCCGGACTCGGCTGGTTCGGAAAAAATACTCTTTTGATTCACCGGAAATTCGGCACGTTTACTCTGCTTTCCGGAATTTTCACTACGCTTGATCTTCCTTGTACGACAATCAAAAATCTACGCCTCCCCTTGTGCGGCTCCTGCACCCGCTGCCTCGATGCATGCCCCACACAAGCTCTGGTAGCACCCTATAAACTTGATGCCCGAAAATGTCTTTCCTATCACCTTATTGAATCAAAAAAAAGTATCCCGCCGGATATTCAACAAAAAAATCCGGGATATGTTTTCGGATGCGACATCTGCCAGGACAGTTGTCCCCATAATTTTAGAAAACCCCTTTCCCTTCAAAGTGATTTTTATCCGGAACGGGGAATCGGCCGGTCCCTCGATAAAGAAAAAATCGAGCTATTGCTGGAAAATCCGGAGCAGTTATACGGGACTCCACTAAACAGAAGAGGGGCGGAAGGTCTGGCCTACACCTTTCAAACCCTAATCAATCATAAGTGATTGAATAAGAGGTATTTAATTCGCGCAGCGTTTGGAGTGCGGTGACTTGTCACCGCACTCCAAACGCTGCGCGAATTCAATTACATCTTATATAACTAACTAATTACCAATTACTTAATTCATATCAACTTAACGCGTATGCGACTTATCGAGGCGTTTTTTTAACGTTTCCCGGCGTATTTTTGAATGAATTTCTGAATATCTATAAACACAAAATATCGCTTAAAACGCATCGACAAGTCGATGCGAGGGCAAATCGGTGACGAGTCACCACACTCCAAACGCTGCACGAATTGAAATTTTCTTTACTCAACCAATTATGATAAACCAATAAATTCTTCTTATGTCGGGAGGAATGAGCATTACCTAATTTACTTGCCCAATAAAATAAAAAGACGTATCCAGGAATAGTATGTATAGAACGGCTCCGACACCGGGATCCTGAAATAAAGGAATCTGCATGGACATGAATAGCGAACAACGAGCGAATCGATTGTTAGCCATCGATTCTTGGAAAGTTTTTCGTATTATCTCAGAATTCGTAGACGGATTCGAAACAATGACAAACCTCGGTCCTTCCGTCACTATTTTCGGATCCGCGCGCCTTCCGGCCGATTCTCCTTACTATAATCTGGCCATTGAAACAGCGAAAATGATTGTGGAGCAGGGGTTTTCCGTCATCACAGGCGGCGGACCGGGACTGATGGAAGCTGCGAATAAAGGCGCACAGTCTGTTCACGGCAACTCATGCGGCATTTGTATCGATCTCCCGTTTGAAGATGAGCCTAATGCGTTTATCGATCCCCGTTATCGCCTTCGATTTCGCTATTTTTTTGTGCGAAAAGTCATGTTTGTTCGTTATGCTCAGGGCTTTGTTTTTTTACCCGGTGGATTTGGAACTTTAGATGAATTATTTGAAGCGCTCACTTTAATTCAAACAAAAAAAATTAATCAGTTCCCCATTTTTCTGATGGGAAAAGTCTATTGGAGCGGTTTGATTTCCTGGCTTAAGGATACTGCGTTAGCTAACGGATGTTTATCGGAGAAAGATTTCAATTTGATCACCATCACGGACGATCCTGCCGAAGTAGCGGAAAAAATCAAAAAGCATTATCAGCTTTATCATGTAGAGATCAATTTTTAGAGTAAATAGGGACCGGCATCCTTTTCCGGTCCTTACTACAAACTATCTTTTTCGTTGTCCCGGTAATACATTTCCGGTTGGTGTTACAGCTGTTGCCGGTGGGGTTTGAACTATCTTCCGCCTTTTTAAGGATGTACCTGATTTGTGTACAGGTACACAGCTGTTCGAGCCGGGAAAAGGAACCTGCTGTTGGATAGTAAGAGTAGTTCCGGGAGGCAAGCGTGTCACCGGTTTTCCATCCGGAAGGGCCGGTCGGGATTGTTGGGGATAGTATGCGTTAGCAGTCCATGTACTTCTTTGCACTCCATCCGGATTCCGGTCATTCATATATTCACCTCATAAATAAAAATATTTTAAAAATTTACCTGACTACTTTTAGGACTACTATAGAATTCGGGAGTTTTGGTGTAAACATCGATTTTTCTTCATGCCAACCTTTCGGCACTATACTTAAGCGAGATACTTGCAAATTGCACTGAAAAGTGGCACTACCGGAGATAAAAATAGTTTCCAATATTTCACTATCGGGTATAATCGTTTTTTTGATTAACCTTCCGCGAAAAGTGATCGTACGGCAAGCTCCGGAGGTTTCTTCCCTTTCAGGTATTTTTTCTTTATTTGGTATTATTTCCATTCCCATATTGAATCCCTTTAGTGTGAATTAGGCATTAGACCTAATACAAAAACATACTTATTGTTTATAAAGGTACCACCCCGAGGAATCGGATAGAATCTGCCTTCATGAAAGTAATTTTTCGATAGACAGACACTTAGACCTTCAATTATCGGAAATTTGCTTAATTCAAGCACGTATATATGAGAATCGCCGTTAAAACTCCGAAAAAAAAGACCGCCCGGAGGAATAGGATATGCTCCCCCCTCAAAAAAATAGTGGGTTTTTATATACTGTCGTACTCTGTCAACTTCCTGAATCCGGCTTTGCATTACTCTTTGCAAACCGAACGGTTGGCCGGTTGCATTGGCAACCGACCGGGTATTAGGATTTTGTACATCAACCGGCATAGTATCTCTCTACTAATTAATGCATAACCCTTTTGCATAATTCAACATATTTACGTTGATCAGAATATTCGGCTTTGATGAAAACCAGGAATCGTTAATTCCGATGACTACCGTATCATTGATAAGCCATTTATTGACTATGGAGTGGTCTGAATCGGAAATTTTCCAAACAGAACCGTCTTCCAGCCATACATCATTGTTGTAGTAATCAACAGCTATGATCCAATGAGTAAAAATACCGTTGTAAATGGGCCCGAGGTACATATTGACCTTTACGGATTTCCCTGTAGTCTGATTTAAAAGCACATAATGATAGGTGGAAAACCAGCTATGATTAGGCAAAATCATGATGGTATCATTCGTCAGCCAGTCTAAAGTTTTATAACGATCTTTAATTCTGACACTCCAGATACTGCCGTCTTCTAAAGTTACATAATCCCCTGCGCAACTTACTGCAAGAGGTCTATGAAAAACAGCGTCGTGTGAAGTGTAGTACATTTTTTTGGCGACCAGTTCTTCTTCTCCGTCCTGAGTCCGAGTTTTTTCCTCAAAGCTCATACGTGCTTCAGTACTCGGAGTTGTCCCTTCATCAAGTAAAGCTCTTTCTTCCTGAACTTTCACATGATCTGAATGAGAAAAAGGACGTGTTCCTACAGGAATATTCACATCTTGTTGTACAACTGCAGGGTCCTGCGTTGCCGCTTCGGAATAAAGATTCAAAGGCAAGGTTAAAAGGGAAAGACCTACAATGAATTTTCCAAAGTTACGTGATAGAGATTTCATAATACTCCTTTGGTGGTGAAACAAATAATTTTATTAATTTAAACCGATGCCTTTTGCAAAGGTAAGTGTGTTTACATTGATAAGTATTGAAGAGTTCCAAGAGAGTGAGTCTTGATTGATCCCGATAATCACGGTATCATTGATAAACCATTGATTGACTACCGGACTATCAAAGAAGCTCATGCTCCAGCAAGTCCCGTTTTCTAATGTAATCAGACGGTTGAAATAATCAATAGCTACTATCCAATGCGTAAACAAACCGTTGTATACAGGACCTAAAGAAAGATTCACTTCTACTTCCTGTCCTGTATTCACATTATAGAGCATAAACTGATAGCCGGTATATTTCCACTTATTTTGCATAACAAAAACAGTATCTCCGGAAAGCCACATATTATAAGCACCCGTATTGGCTGTTTTCCATTGATCTTTGCCTGATACTGACCATGCAGAACCGTCTTCAAGGGTCACCACATCACCGTAAGTGCTTAGACCGTATACAGAATGGTATGCATCGTTGCGGCTCGCGTAGTATCCTCTTGATTGAAGAGATTCTTCATCCGAGGCCTCTTTCAGAGCATGTTCCGCTTCTTTTAATTCCTCGATATTTTTTTGTACTCCTTCATATGAATCGATCGAAAGCATACGTGAGCGAACAATTACATGTTCCTCGTCACTCGAGTGAGCCGGATCTTTTCGTTCTCCGGTAATACTATGGGATCTTTCTTCAGGTATTGAATGTAAAGAGCGGTTTTCCGATTCTCCGGTTGATTCAACAGGCAGCATTGCAAAAGTCATGAGTAATGCGGGCATAAAACACAGTATTTTTTTCATTTCATCCTCTGTATAAAAGATTTTTTGATCGATATTTTTTTCTTTATTTCGCCCCGTCGAAACACATACGGGTAAAAAAGTCACGATGTGGTTCATAGTGAAGAAAAATTATTAATATAAGATTAAGATAAAGGTTCTTTCTATTTCAAAAGAATTTATTTAATTTTCAAGACGAAAATCACAACCCTCTTCTACAAGACTGTCGATATAATTGAGATTGTATGTTCCCTCAATAAAATTTTTGTCTTCCAACATATAAAGATGAAAAGGAATTGTGGAGTAGATCCCTCCGATATGAAATTCTCTTAAGGCTCTTTTAGCTCGGGCAATAGCTTCTTCACGGGAACCTCCTTTAACAATGAGTTTTGCCGCCAGGGAATCGTAGGTGGGGGGGATAACACATCCCGAATAACAGGCGCTGTCTACCCGGACATGAGGACCGCCGGGAGGAAGGTAATATTCTAATTTTCCGGGAGACGGGAGAAAATTTTGTGCCGGATTTTCCGCATTGATACGAAACTGAATGACATGACCGGTGAATTTGATGTCTTCTTGTGTAAAGCGAAGTTTTTCCCCTCTTGCGATGCGTATCTGTTCCACGACCAAATCGACGCCGGTGAGCTCTTCCGTGACAGTATGTTCGACCTGAATCCGGGTATTTACCTCCATAAAATAAAAATTATGGTCGGCATCGAGGAGGAATTCCACCGTGCCCGCAGAGTAATATCCTGCCGCTTTCACTACGGCAACAGCTGCCTTTCCTAACTCTTTCCGGATTTTCTCTGTAAGAACCGGACCGGGAGCCTCTTCAATCAATTTTTGACGACGACGCTGAATGGTACAATCTCTTTCCCCTAAATGAATCACGTTGCCGTATTTATCTCCCAAAACCTGCACTTCTATGTGGCGCGGATTGACAATCATTTTTTCAAGATATACATCCGGATTTCCAAAGCTCACCTCCGCTTCGGATCTTGCAGCAAGAAATTGTTTTCGGAACTCCTGCTCATTATGTGCGATCCGGATTCCTTTTCCCCCGCCACCGGCTACCGCTTTGATAAAGACAGGGAATCCGATTTTTTTAATCTCTTCAAAAGCATCATCAAGATCGGTGACGATTCCCTGAGATCCGGGTATAACGGGACACCCTGCTTTTCTCGCCGTTGCTTTTGCATCGGCTTTGTCGCCCAATAAAGAAATAGTTTCGGAAGAAGGTCCGATAAAATTTAATCCACAACTCTCACAAATAGAGGCAAAACCGGCATTTTCCGATAAAAATCCATAGCCCGGATGAATGGCATCCGCTCCGGTAATTTCACAGGCGGACAATAAAGTAGCGGTTTTTAAATACGATAATTTAGAGGGGGGCTCTCCGATACAAATTGCCTCATCGGCATGCAATACGTGGAGCGCTTCGATATCCGCTTCCGAATAAACAGCAACAGTTTGTAAACCCAGATCATGGCAAGCCCGGATGATCCGAACAGCAATTTCACCGCGATTTGCGATCAATACTTTGTGTATTTGTTTGTTCATACATTAGCCTATTGGATTGTAAAAAGCGGTGAACCGAATTCTACAGGATCAGAATTTTCGACTAAGACCTCTTTTACAATACCTGTTACTCCGGCTTTGATTTCATTCATCACTTTCATGGCTTCAATAATACAAACGACAGTATTTTCTTTGACCTCATCACCCGGTTTAATAAAGGGAAGATCGTCGGAAGAAGGGGCCGAATAAAACGTTCCGACCATAGGAGATTTGATATAACGAACATTTTCCCGGTCCGTATCGGATTCATTTTTTATTTCATCGGATCCCCGATTGGAAGAGTGCGGAACAATTGTGGTACCGCTTCCTTTGATAAAAGCTTGATCGGCACGATTCAATAAAAATTTTTCATCTTTTTCGAGCTGATTTCTTTCGTAATCTTCCGGATTTCCCGGTCCGAAAGAGTGACCGTTTTTTCCTACCAGGCGCAGTTCAAATTCACGATCTTTGATCGACAGCTCTTTGATCCCGGTTTTCTCCATTGCGGCCATCAGTTCTTTTATTTGTTTCAGATCCACAATCCATCCTTCTTCATTTGTATTTTCCGTTACTATACTCTTTGAGTATACTCGCCTGTTTTTGTATCGATCTTGATGATATCTCCGATTTCAATAAACGGGGGAACCTTTACTTTTGCTCCGGTTTCCAGAGTGGCAATTCTTTCTACGTTAGGTGAAGGTGAATCATCATATTCATCGCCCTCTAATTTTGACACCATCAGTTCCAAAAATTGCGGCAGATCGACGCCGAAAACTTCTTCACCGTAATACTGAGCATTCAATACTACACCTTCTTTAAGAAAGTTTACATTTTCTCCTACGATGACGGCAGGAATTAAAACCTGTTCTAAATTGGTGGTATCTAAAAAAAGATAATGAGTCCCTTCGGGATAAAGAAATTCCAAAGGTCTTTCTTTTAGGATGACATCTTCAAGTTGTTGGTTCGGTTTAAAATTCTTCTCGATGAGACTTTCACCTGCCAAATCGCGAAGTTTGGTTTTGACAAAAGGAGTTCCCTTTGGAACGGTAACTTTTACAGTCGACTCCACACGAAAAAGTTTTCCGTTAATTTTTAACACCATTCCGGGGCTAATCTGATTGCTCAATACCATGTTTTTTTTCCTTTCCCATTTTTTTTGCACTATTGCAAATTAAATTTCTATATTTTTTAATGCTTCAACACTTTTCGCCATATCTTTAGAACCGAATAAAAAGCTCCCCGCAACCAATTCATTTGCTCCCGCTTCGATACACAATTTAGCGGTTTCAAGATTGATCCCTCCGTCTACCTGTATACTGAAAGGAGGAAGAATTTCTTTCGCATCCGCAGGAGTTTCCCCTCCGGCGCCTATGTTTAATTTATTGCAGACCTCTCGGATAAAACGGATTTTTTCGAGGACCTCCGGCATAAATTGTTGCCCTCCGAATCCCGGATTCACCGTCATCATCAGAATTGAATCACATTTATCCAAATATTTCATTGCCAAAGTAGCGGATGTCTCCGGACAAAAGGCAAGGCCGGCTTTACGGTTGCATTTTCTGATGTACTCCAAAGTGTAATCCACCTCTTCCGTCGCTTCAAAGTGAAATGTAAGCCTGTCAGCTCCCGCCTCAATAAATCTTTCGATATAATCGTACGGATTGTACATCATCAGGTGTACATCGAGAAACATGTCGGTCGCCCGGTTGATCGCCGCACAAATTTGCGGACCCAATGTGAGATTCGGAACAAAGTGGCCGTCCATTACATCGATGTGGAGATAATCGGCACCTGAATCTTCTATTCGTTTAGCTTCATCGTGGATATATCCGAAATTGCCCGCCAAAATTGAAGTACATACTTTCACATTTCTTTTTTTATGACTCATGATACGATTCCGTTATTTAGTTTTAGGATCTCGGGAATCAGAATCCCCTTCCTTAGAATTTTCTTCCGGATTTTTTACTTCAACTTCTTCTTTTTTTGAAAGAATATCCGCAAAAGCTCTCTCCACTAAATCCGGAGCTAATCGAGGTTGTTCCGGTTTCTTACCCGTAATTACTGTCGCTTTAATTTTTCTTTTTCCGGCAGGAAAAACAATACAGCACTGCTTATATTTTTTCCCGGATCCGCAAGGACACGGATCATTTCTTCCGATTTTAGTCATTTTTACCTACCTCCCGTCTTAAACGTTATGACTTGACTTAACATGATTCACTACGATACCATACTGTATGATTTTTTATGAAATACTTAAGAGATAAGGTAACACGATGAAACTTGCTCAAGTGAGGGAGATCCCTACCGTTGCTCCGCCTTGGCCGGGGATCGGAAAAAAAATTGAAAAAAAGGTTCGTAAAGCTCTATACGAATTTGAGATGATCGGCGACGATGTAAAAAATATTTGCGTAGCTTTAAGCGGCGGCAAGGATAGTCTGACCCTTCTTTTTTTGCTAAAAGCCCTTTCCGGGAGAGGATTTCCCGATTTCAATTTAAGCGCTGTCCACGTCAACGGCGAGTTCAGTTGCGGTGCCGGAGTGAATCTCAACTATTTAAAAGCGATCTGTGCGGATCTCAATGTCCCTTTGGTGATCAAAGAATCCGGACAAAGACTTGAAACTTTAGAGTGTTATAATTGTTCCCGCGAAAGAAGGCGCCTTCTTTTCGAAGCAGCCAAGGATTTAGGTGCCGACATCGTCGCTTTCGGACATCATCGGGACGATAGCATTCAGACTCTTCTGATGAATTTACTGCATAAAGCCGAATTTGCGGGGAATCTGCCGAAAATACGGATGGTAAAGTATGGTGTCACCATCATACGCCCTTTGATTCTGGTTTCGGAAGAAGAGGTGATTACCTTTGCAAAGCACTATAATTTTATGAGGGTTCTCTGTCAGTGTCCGGTCGGACAAAATTCTTTGCGTAAAAAAACAGAGCTTTTGATCAAAGAGATTGAAGAGACATTCCCCGATGCAAGGCATAACATGGCTATGGCAGCGTTGGAATACGGATCACAAAAAGCGCTTATCCCTTAATCTTCCGAGCTTTCCGAAGTATCGGGAAATTGTATGGGAGAACCGGTTGCGCTTAGAAATTGCACTTTCAAGTGAGAAAAATATTCCTCTTCAGAACCGGCTGAATCGGATGAATTTGTCATCAACCGATTTGCCAGCTGTTTGATCCGATCATTTTCCGGATCACTTTGGATTTCGTATGCCGATCCCCTATTCGGATCAGAAACGCATAAAACCGGTGCCGAAGCACTCCTTTTAATATACACAAGAACACCTCTTAATAAAAAACATTACCGACTACTTAATTTAACATTATATTTTTTCTAATTTCTTTATCAAAAAAAATTTAAGTATTTGAAATTCCGAGAGTATTCCCAAACAAATATTGCAAAAAAAATCTCTTCGCGTTAGCTTAGAAAATAATTCTTTTTTAGGAGATCACATGGACTATACATTGCCCGCCGAACATGAAAGCGTTGTCAACATTCAGGGAGTAGATATTTCGCTCGGTTTTCCGGACGAGTTTGCCTTTGAATGGATCGGACAAAAAGATGTGATGGATCAGCTCCTCGCTGCATGGCTTGTCATCGATAAAAAAGACATTCCGCTAAATCCGCGACTCATCGGAAAACCGGGAGTCGGTAAAACCACCCTGGCCTACGCAGCGGCAAAAAAAATCGACAGAAAAGTATATATCTACCAATGCACTATGGATACCCGCCCGGAAGATCTTCTCATCACTCCCGTTATAGATAAAAACGGCGGCATTCGCTATGTAGCCTCTGCACTCGTCACCGCCATGATTCGCGGAGGAGTTTGTATTTTGGACGAAGCCAATCGAATGAGTGAAAAATCTTGGGCCTCTCTCGCCCCTCTCCTTGATAGCAGAAGATATATCGAATCCATTATTGCCGGACTAAAAGTACCGGCCCATCCGGAATTCCGCATCTGCATCACCATGAATGACGATGCCTCTACCTTTGAAATTCCCGAATATATCCACAGTCGTCTGCAACCGCAGATCTATCTCGATTTTCCGGAAGAAGAGGAGGAAAGAAGAATTCTGAAAGAAAACCTTCCGTTTGTGGAGGAAGAAATCATGGAGTATATTGTAGCCTTCCTTCAAAAAGCGCATAAAGCCAATGAAAATTACACTGTTCGCGACGGAATCAATGTAGCACGATACGCTGCCAAAAGATTGGAAAGTCTTAAAGAAAACAATCCCGATGCCTCATCTCTATTTCGGCAATCGGTCATCATGATCCTGGGTGATGATGCCATGACCTATTTATAAGTAAGAGGAATGTAATTCGCGCAGCGAATTTCATTCTCCGTAACCTAAAAAACTATTCTTTCGTTAGATCGTATTGTCATAGCTACATGTGCCAAATGTTCAGATTTAAACTTTCCTTCATCCACGTATACTTCTTTTAAGTTATATTCTAAGGAAACAAAAAATCGTCCGTCGGGAAAAATTCTAAATCTTTCCTTAAAAGGCTCAAATAATTTTATGAAAGGTCCTTCAATATGCGGATTCTCATGTATATCAAAACTTTTTACCCCATTTTCCGGGCTGTTATGTCTATGTAGCTCGCCTTTTAGTGTTCCGATCGGCTTCCCGGGATCCTGATGAATAAAAACTACAGGAGGTCTTGCCTGATTTTGATCGCCCTGTAATTTCTCGGAAATATCTGTCAAAGCCCCTTCAACAGCTTTTACAGGAGGATCATAGATCGTGACGGAAAATCCGTAGATTTCCTTGTAAAAACCGGCAATTTCGGATTGAACATGAAGAATTTTTTTGGAAGTATAAGTCCATTTTCTCCTCTCGGTCGAATCTTTAGGATCCGCGTCGAAAACTTCTTTAAAGGAGGATAATCGAATATAAAAAATAGGAGAAAATATTAATGTACAGGCAATAAAAGAATTCCCTTTCCTCGATCGCGGATATGGATATGGTAATTGAGACAGGAGTGTTTCAGTAAATGATAACATTCGAGGATCCTGAGTTATGCCCGGAGAAGAAATTTCCCGGCAATAAGCAGTAATCTTTTCCGCTAATGCTAACTCTTCTTCCCGTGAAGGGTAGTTGGATGTTCCGGAAACATTATTCATATTACTACTCCTTGATTAAAAATCCTAAATTCATAAGCACTTTTAATACAGTTGATCATTTTTTGCAAGTACTGTCAAAAGATTGGAAAGTCTTAAAGAAAATAATCCCGATGCCTCATCCCTATTTCGGCAATCGGTTATCATGACCCTCGGTGATGATGCCATGACCTATTTATAGAAGGCATTAAGCTAAGAGATAAACACAACAGATCGCTTAAAACGCCTCGACAAGTCGATGCGAGGGCAAAGCGGTAACAAGTCACCGCACTCCAAACGCTGCGCGAATGATATTCCCCATAACCTAAAAAACTACTCTTTCTTCAGAATTTATTGTCCAATTTACATGCGTCATCTGTTCCGGATTAAACTTCATTCTATCTACATATACTTCTTTTAATCCGTTTGCTGTGTCTTTTGTGGGAACAACAATTTTTCCATCGGGAAAAATGAAAAATTCTTCCGTAAAAAACTTACCTAATTTTATGAAAGGTCCTTCAATATCGGGATTCTCATGCATTTCAAAACTTGTTAACTTATTTTCCGGCCTGTAATTTCTATGTAGTCCGCCTTCTAGTGTTCCGATCGGCTTCCCGGGATCCTGATGGATAAAAACTACAGGAGGTCTTTCCTGATTTTGATCGTCCGGCAATTCCTCGGAAATATCTGTCAAATCCCCTTCAATAGCTTTTGAAGGAGGATTAAAGATCGTAACGGAAAATCCGTCGGTTAGCATAGAAAAATCGGCAATTTCAGAGAAAACACGGATACATTTTTCGGAGGTATAAGTCCATGTTCTCCTCTCGGTCGAATATTTAGAATTCGTGTCGAAAACTTCCTTAAAGGACGATAATCGAATATAAAAAATAGGAGAAAATATTAATCTGCAGGCGACAAATGAATTCAGTTTCTCCGGTGACCGGGGATATGAGAATTCCCTTAGAAAATTTGAAATATATAATAACAATCGCGGATCATCGTTTCCGGATGAAGAAATTTTCCGGCCCTGGGCCATAATTTGTTGTGCTAATGCTAACTGCATTTGCCATGTAAATTCGAAGGATCTTTCGGCAATACCGGACATCTTTACTCCTGCATTCAAATGATAAATTTAGTGATATATTTATTACAGATCATCATTTTTTGCAAGCATTATCAAAAAATAATTTTCTCGTTACTCACCAAGTTTTCACCCGTCATATTCGTATTGTTTTCTGCAAAGGTCTCTTCGTTTAAACGGATTACGTTATCTCCTATATTCACGGTTCCGTCCGGAGAGATCTGCAATTCTTCAGTAGTAAAAGGGGCATATAATCCGATAAAAGGTCCTTCCGTTTTTGGATTTGTATAAACAGGGAAATATGCTCCTTGGTGGAAAGTCTTTCCTATGGTTACTTCACATTTTATTTTTCCGATCCGAGTACCTAGATCCGAAAAAACTAATTTTTGGTAAGAGGTCGCATCCGGAGAAATATCCGGCCCGTCACATAAAGTGACACTAAACCTATCTAAGACTATTGATAAACGGGCAATTTTGAATGAGATAGTAATCAATTCATCCGAAGTGAAAACCCACTTTTCTGTATCATTTTCGGAAACTGTCTTAAAAGATGAAAGATACACACAAACAACAGATTTAAGCGTTAATGTACAGGCAACAAATGCATTGTTTTGCGGCGAACGAGGATAGTCATGTAAAAAATTTACAATATATTTCATCATTTTATCCGCTTCTGAATATAAACGATTTATTTCATCCTGTGGTAGCTCAAGACCGGGTATTTTGCATATTTCTGCAGGCGATTCGGTTTTTGCCTATACTCAGACAAAGTCTTTGCTATGGCCAGCTGTTCCTCCCACGTTGGTAGCGGCTTAATGCCCGAAATACTGCTCATTGAGTTTCCTTGGTTCGTGATTAAAATTTATATAGATCTGCTGCACTGCTGATGTTGACGATAAAGATCTTTATAGTATAATTTTTTTAAGAACTAAAAACAATTTTTATTTTACCGTTTCGAAAGATCCAAAAAACTCAACAAAAGGCTTAGGCATCACCATGAGTAGTATGGCAGTAAATACCACTTTTTCTTTCCCACCTACACAATCGGGACCGGCACCCGGCTGTTCGGATCCGCGTCACGTCACTCTAACTAACTATTTTTGTTATAAGGATACAAAAACAAATACCTTTACATATTCCCTCAATGTATATCCCATAGATTGTATTGTAGAAAGGTGGAAACATGATAAGTACATGCCTTGTACTACGTGGATAGGAAGCGTTATGGATATTATCACAGGTTGGACTCTTGACGAAAAAGGCAATCAGAATCTGTCACTTTACGGACGGGTGAAAAAATTTATCACATCAGAATTCAAAACAAATTTCCAAGATAGTTCCGAAAAAGCCTCTGAAACATATACAAATATGTATGTAGAAGTCGATGCTATTCCGGAAATCCTTCAGGAAAGTGCTGATATGTTTACTTTTTTAAAAAGTATCCTTAAGGAATTTAAAAAGGATAATAAGGAAGGATTAGATCTATTTTTAAAAAAAAATGAACAATTTATACAAAAAATTACAGATCATATGAGTAAAGAGTTTGATTGTCCGGATCATAACCTGATAAAATGCATCTATTCAGAAATACGTCGTTTTGCTTCTTTGCATCCGGTTGAGTTTTATATTCTTTTTAAAAAGAGTGAGCCCCTATTGGAAAAATTTTTCGGTTCCATAGAACTTGCAATCGACCGGATAATTTTCGAAGAATTGCAGCACGTAAATAAATTAATTTTTGAGCTAAAATGTGGCCGTGGACTTGATTTCCTTGAGTTAGGATTTTTGCACAAGTTACATTGTTATCCGGTAGATGTAACACACATATCGCTTTTACCTCCTGAAAAAAAGCTTCAACTATTGGATATCATAAACAAGCAAAAAGTAGAGATTGATTCAAGAGCATTAAAAACAATCAGTTAAGAAAGAAGTAATTGAACTCGCGCAGCGTTTAGAGTGCGGTGACTTGTCACCGCTTTGCCCTCGACTCGACTTGTCGAGGCGTTTTAAGCGACATTTTGTGTTTATAGATATTCAGAAATTCGTTCAAAGATTAATCTTTAATTTTTTAAAAACGCATCGACAAGTCGATGCGAGGGCAAAGCGGTGACAAGTCACCGCACTCCAAACGTTGCGCGACTTGAAATTTTCTTAACTCAACCAATTAATAAATAGATGTTTATGGATAGATGCTTTCTCTTCGAACGCTGCGCGAGTTAAAATCGCCTTAAGAAAGCTTTGCTAATTCTGTTTCGATTTGTCCGATAAAGGCGTTGAGTTGTTCCGCTTTTTTCTTGGCGCATACTTCTTTGGAATCGATGAATTCTTTATTGCTGAGTAGCTTTTTAAGGGAGTGAGTAGAAAGCCAGTCCGGAGAGGCAAGTAAGTCCGGATTGTCCCTAAATTTTTTCAAAGAGGCCAAAAGTTTTTTTAAGATATTTATAGACATCTGAGTAGCGCTGCTTTGTGAAAGTTCTCTTATCAATTCCGGATCTTTTGTGACCATTTGACCTATCGCTTTTCCATACGCTACGTACAGTATTTGTCCCGCATCTTTTACGGAAGAGTCTTCTATACAAACTGCGTCCAGTTCTGCCAGACTTTTGGCTAATTCCAATAAATATAATGATTCCTCAAAATTGGCAGGATTCGGTGATTCCGTCATGAGTTCCGCTGCTAACTCAAAGAGGAGCAAAGGCCGGTTCTCAGCTTCGTGTTTTTTTAACCATCTCATCCTTTTTTGAGGATCTTTTTCGCTCCAAAGGCTTTTTAAGATCGCCACATAATCATTTTGAGAAAGATTGTTATCTAAAAGATTCTCGTCTTGGATTCCCTGATTAGAATCGCTTATTTTCTGCAGTTCTTCCGGATTGTTTTTAGAGAGGGCAAAGAGGACTGCATCTTGGGCATCGGTTACATTTTGTATCGGAATATTTTGCGGTTCGTATTTCGTTCCGACGTCATCTTTATTTACCTGTTCAATCAGTATGGGAGCTTCTTTAAAAGGAAAATAAATGTATGCGTAGAAGAAAACCATAAAAATTACGATGATTACCACAATCATCATTGTCCAAAGTGATTTCATAGAGCATTCCTCTTTTAAGTGTACTGCTTTACCGGGAGTGTAACGTCCCGGTCAATACTATTCAATTTAGAAGATTGATTTTTAAAAGGAGGGCATGGTGATCGGAAAGGGCTTCATCGGGCTTTTGTAGCGAGTATGTTTCAATCAATTCACCCGTCATCTCATTTTCGACACCCTTTTCATTTTTTATTAAACCGTAATCGATAGAACTGCCGAAGTTTGTTGCCAAATCTCTGTGTAAGCCGTCCGTGGCCGTTTCGGCAATATCGGGAGTTGCATCCATATACTCTGTTTTGAAAAATGTTTCTCCCTTTTCACCGGAACCTCGGTGAATATTGAGGTCACCGCACAGAATCTTCGGATTATCCGGCAAAGCGGAAAGAATCTGATGCGCTAACTTCAATTCCTGCAGACGAATATCCCGGTCCTTATCTGTTTCATGAGGTTGTAAATGCGTGACACCTAAATTAAAGGCGCCTGTTTCGGTGCTGATAATACAGGTAAAAATGCCTTTATTGACTCCCCTTTGGCATCCGGGAAAAGTAAAGGGGATAAATTCCGGCTGTGTAACAGCAAATCTTCCCTTCATCGCAACAAAAAGTCCGCTATTATATGAAAAAGGGTTTTTGCCGATATCGAAAAAAAATCGGGAATATGTATTTTTCAGTCTTTCCGTTAATTCATAAGAAAATTGCTTATCATGCGCCTCTTGCAGACATACAATATCCGAATCTGTCTTTTGAATCAGATCAGCGATAGCCGCCACCCTTTTGTCTGCAGTCAATACCCCTCCGAAAATTGTGGGGAGTCCTCCGGGAAGCGCGCATACGTTCCACGTTAGAAGGGAGATTGTTTTTGCCTTTTCTTTTTCCTTTGTCTCGCTTGAAATGTGTCGGATTTCCGTAAATGTTTTTTTATCGAAAAGAGAAACGCATCCGGAAAACAGTCCTGTCGCACATCTCAGAAATACGACAGGAAGAAACAAAATAAACACTTCTATCGTTAAGTAGATGATGGTACAGATATTTCTGAGTGAAGAATATTTTTTTTCCGAAACCAAAGAAATTATTCTACAAAGGGATTTAGATCCTCTCATCTCAGGGCAATATAAACAAATTTCTACTTTATCCAAAAATTCTGTTTTCATGGTGAATGATCTTCCGAAAGTTTAAAATAGCATATAAAAAAAGATCATTAATCCTAACAGTAAAATAATGACCACTCCAAAAGGGGGAAAGGAATATGCCCGATTGGAAGCATCGGAATAATTTTCCGGAAGGGATTCTTTTATAACGGAAAGTTCTTCATCTTTTAATAGATCTTCCGGCAAAAAGACTACTTTTTTTTCCGGTGTCGGATTTTTTTTAATCGGGAGAGATGATTCGGGCGGTAGGATATCCATGATTCCCTCATAACCCGGAATAGAGATCGACGTGGATTGTACTGACATAGGTTCCGAATAGGTAAGTGATTGTGAATTATAAATGGATTTTGAAATACCCGGTTTTTCTGCCTGTTTTTGGTTTTTTTTCTTCTTTTTCTTTTCTGCAGGATTTTTATATCTACCCATATCGAAGTTCCTTTTATTTTTAATCACGATCCGGTCATAGACTTCTTGAATTATTTATTCTTATCTATGATATAGTGTTTTAAACGGAAAGGAAAAAATGAAAGGACAATTTGTTTTTTTAGGAACCGGCGGTTCGATGGGTGTCCCTATGATCGGCTGTAAATGTCCGGTATGCACCTCTTCATCCCCGAAGGATAAAAGATGGCGCACTTCCGGTCTTCTTACTATTGACGGGAAAAATATCCTTATTGATTGCGGACCCGATTTTCGGGAACAGGCATTGAAGAACGAAATAGACTCTTTAGACGGAGTGATCATCACCCATGCCCATAACGATCACATTGCCGGGATTGATGAATTGCGGGCGTATCTTTTATCACGAAATACGCCTATGCCTTGTTTGATGTCTTCAAAAACTTCAGACGATTTGCATCTCCGTTTTGATTATATTTTTCTGCCTAAGGACCATAAAGAAAGATTGATTCCGAAAATTTCTCCTGTAATCTTTCCCGGGTCCGAAGGGAAAATAGATTTTTTAGGTTTAGAAATCAGGTATTTTACATACCTGCAAGCCGGAATGGCAGTGATCGGATTGAGGATAGGGAATTTTGCATATCTCACTGATATTAAAGACTATACAGATTCAATCTTCCCTTTTCTTGAAGGTGTGGAGACGCTGGTCGTGAGCGCTCTTAGATATGCCCCTTCCCATCTCCATTTTTGTGTTGAAGAGGCTGTACAGTTCTCAAAAAAAACAAGCGCCAAAGAAACTTGGCTGACACACATTTCACACGAACTGTCGCACGACGGGATAAACGCCTCTCTCCCCCCTACGATTAGACCGGCGTACGACGGATTAAAAATAGACATTTTAGGATAATTTCATCAGGTAAGGTATTATGAACCCCGAGAAACAAGAAAAATTTATTCACTCAACCGAAGATGCAAAAGACAAAAAAGCTCTTTTAGTCTCTGCCTACACAGACAATAAAGAAAAGGCTATTTGTGATGAACACCTAACCGAATTGGAACTTTTATGCGAAACGTACGGTATCCAAGTATCCGGAAAATTCCCCTGCCTTTTACGAAAATTTGAAGCCTCCACATTTGTGACAAAAGGAAAATTGGAAGAGATCGGAGAACTGGCAAAAAAATTAGAGGCGGATCTCATAGTTTTTGACGACGAAATATCCCCGGCACAGCAGAGAAATTTAGAGGCCGAACTCAAATTGACCGTCATGGATCGGACAGAAGTAATTTTGGCAGTGTTCGGACAACGGGCACAAACGAAAGAAGCCCGGCTCCAAATTGAACTGGCTCGAACAAAATATGAAGCCCCACGATTAAAAAGAATGTGGACACATCTTTCCCGACAAGGAGGAACAGCAGGCGGCGGCGGAGGCGGCGGCGGCGGATATTTAAAAGGGGAAGGGGAAAAACAAATTGAAATCGACAAACGGCTGATCAAACGAAAAATCAATCTTTTAATGGATGAACTTGCTGAAGTGCAGGCGCACCGTAAAACACAAAGGGTACGAAGACAACGCAACGGAATTCCCGTTTTTGCCATCATCGGATATACCAATGCCGGAAAATCTACCCTGCTTAATGCCCTTACCGATGCGGGAGTATTCACCGAAGATAAGCTTTTTGCTACTCTGGATACCACCACGCGTAAATTTATTTTGGAGAATAATCAGGAAATTTTGCTGATCGATACCGTAGGATTCATTAGAAAGCTTCCTCACCTGGTTATTGCAGCGTTCAAAGGTACATTGGAAGAAGCTTTAGAAGCGGATATTCTCCTCCATGTTGTCGATTGCAGTCATCCTATGGCCATAGAACAATCCAAAACATCTCTCGAAGTTCTTAAAGAATTAGGTGCTGAAAAAACACCGATTATCACTGTTTTAAATAAAATTGACGCCGCAGAAAATACAGAAAATCTTCAAAAACTTCGTCTGCTGTATCCCAAAACTGTGAACGTCTCCGCTTTAAACGCTATCGGATTCGAAGATCTCCAAAAACTCATGATTGAAGAAATCCGAAATCAACGTCATCTTGTAAAATTGATCATTCCGCAAAAAGACTATCATCTGGTCAGTAAAATTTTACAGGAAGGGTTGATTATCAATCAGGATTATGAAGAGAACAATCTTGTCCTCAACGTAGAAATTCCAAGCATGCTCATACACCAACTGGAGCAGTATATAGTTTCATGAGTAACAAAGAATATTCCGTAATGCAATTGCCGCTATGCGAAAGACCAAGAGAAAGACTGCTTCGATTAGGTCCTGAAGCAGTCTCGTCAGCAGAACTTCTTGCCATTATATTGGGGAGCGGAACTAAAGGCAAATCGGTCATCCGCCTTTCACAAGAGATCATTTCCACATTCGGATCTCTGAATAATCTTGCAGACTCTACCATAGAAGAGTTATGCGAAATCAAGGGAGTCGGACAGGCCAAAGCAATTCAAATCAAAGCGGCCCTTTCTCTTGCTTTGCGACTTTCTCAAAGTAACGGTGTCGCAAAATATAAAATTGACCACCCTCTTCGGGCATACAATCTCTTAAAAGAGAGTCTACAAAAGGAAAAACGGGAGCTGTTTTCTATTGTATTGCTCGATACAAAAAGTTTTCTCATCAATCATCAAACTGTTTCGATAGGGACTTTGTCAAAATCTCTGATCCATCCGCGCGAAGTATTTTATCCGGCCATTCGCCATAAAGCTGCCTCACTTTTGTTGGTGCACAATCATCCGAGCGGAGATCCCACCCCTTCTAAAGAGGATATAGAGATCACCAAAATTTTAGTGGAAGTGGGAAATGTAATGGGTATTCCGGTGAAAGATCATCTGATCATCGGTCATGAAACATATGTCTCATTAAGAGAATCCGGACAGGGTTTTGCATAGGCAAGACTATTCGAAATATAACCTTATGCAGGGAAGATTCAATAATTACAAATATGTATTTAAACACATTTATAAAGTAAATCGAAGGTGCTAAGCACCTATACATAAAAGCCCGGGGCGCATCGCCCAATGGTGTTAAGTTAAGGAATAAGTAATTGATAATTAGTTAATTATATAAGAGGTAATTGAATTCGCGCAGCGTTTGGAGTGCGGCGACTCGTCGCCGCTTTGCCCTCGACTCGACTTGTCGAGGCGTTTTCTTAAATACTCCGGAATATTAGTTAAATAAGCTTCAACCCCTCCATAAAAAACAAAAAAATTATAAAAACGCATCGACAAGTCGATGCGAGGGCAAAGCGGTGACAAGTCACCGCACTCCAAACGCTGCGTGCGCTCAATTTCTTCTGAGGGAGGAAAACAAAGACACCCTTACACGATACAGTATCATATAAGGGTGACGAAACAAAACCGGAAACTTTTTCTTAACGTTTAGAAAATTGGAAACGCTTTCTGGCGCCTGCACGGCCGTATTTTTTACGTTCGCGCATTCTTGAGTCTCTCGTAAGAAAACCGGAATCCTTGAATTCATGTCTTAATTCTTCATTTTGTTCTACTAAAGCGCGGGCCAATCCAAGGCGCACTGCTGCTGCCTGACCTTCTACTCCGCCGCCTTTTACACGAATAAGCAGATCGTATTTCTCGGTACCGTTAATCTTGACTAAAGGCTCTATCGCAGTTAATCTTTGATTCGGAACAGGAAAATATTCTTCAAAAGCTCTACCGTTTACATCAATTTTTCCGGAACCGGGTCTCAGTCTTACCGAAGCAATTGCAGTTTTTCTTCTTCCTGATTTTACGTGCTCTTCCAAAATCTACCTCGTAAAATTATATGTTTACTGTTATGGGTTGTTGCGCTTGCATATCATGCTCAGTACCAACAAAAAGACGAAGTCTTTTCATTTGTCTTCTGCTAAGACGATTTCTCGGTAGCATTCCTTTTACTGCATGTTCAATGATATCGCCGGGACGTTTTTCTTGCATCGTGCGATAGCCTATTTCGCGTAAGCCCCCGATATAACCTGTATGGGATCTATACACTTTTTGTGCTTCTTTATTTCCTGTCACCACAATTTTTTCGACATTAAGAATAATGACGCCGTCTCCGCAGTCAACATGAGGAGTATAGTTCGGACGGTGTTTTCCTCTTAATATTTTAGCTACTTCAGAAGCTAAACGTCCTAAAGTTTTTCCGGAGGCATCGAGAAGAAACCAGCTGTGGACAACTTCCTGCTCTTTAAGAATTGTTGTTTTTTGAAAATTTGCCTTTTCTTTTTGTTCAGTCATAACCGGTTACCTAATTATAGTCTTTATTTAGCAATATTGCTCTATCGATTAAGCCACAATGATACGTTTTTTCCGGGATTTTTGCCAACAGTTTTTTAAGAATAACGTCAGGTATCTTCAAAAGAATCCGATTCCGATACTCTTTTTTTTATTCCGGTTTTTCTGAAAAACTTGTAAATTGATACGCTTTCGCGTAGTATCTATAGATTACAATATAAAGCCTACGGAAATATCTGATGAAAAACGTTAAAACATTTTTTATTAAAACATACGGCTGCCAGATGAACGAATTGGATACCGACGTCATGGCAGGTATGTTAAAAAATCGCGGACTGTTTCAAGTTGCCGACGAGAATGATGCCGATCTCCTCATCTTCAACACCTGCTCTATTCGGGACCTCGCCGAAAGAAAAGCCATGGGAAAAATCGGGCGGTTGGGACGCATGAAAAATCGGGATGCCGTGATCGGTGTAACCGGGTGCATGGCCAATGCAAAAAAAGAGTCCCTTTTTAACAAACTTCCCCATATTGATTTTGTGTTGGGAACAAATAACATCCACGATTTAAATAATGTATTGGATGACGTTCTCGCTACCAAGACACAGATCAACAGAACAGACGGACGCTTTGAGCATGAGATCGATTATCTCGGAGCATCCCGCGAAGATAAAGTGAAGGCTCATGTATCGATTATTCGCGGATGCGATAAGTTTTGCACCTATTGTGTCGTTCCCTATACACGAGGACCCGAGGTTTCCCGTTCACCCCAAAGTATTTTGGAAGAGGTAAAACAACTGACCCAAAACGGTTATAAGGAAATCACCCTTCTCGGACAAAATGTCAACAGTTACGGAAAGGATACTCCCGAAACGAATTGCCTTTTCCATGATTTATTGTATCAATTGGATAAAATTCCCGGTCTGGAGAGAATCCGGTTTATGACAAGCCATCCTATTGACATCAGCACCGAGTTGATGACGGCTGTCCGTGATCTCCCCTCTTTATGTGAATTTGTCCATTTCCCGCTGCAATCAGGTTCAGCCCGTATTTTAAGGAAAATGCATCGCATGTACAATCCTGAACAATATATGGAAAAAGTGCTGCAATTTAAAGAAATTCATCCCGCTGTTGTTTTGGGAACCGATATCATCGTCGGATTTCCGACCGAGACGGACGAAGAATTTGAGATGACATTCAATGCCGTAAAAGAAATTCGTTATGGAGTCGGATTCTTCTTTGCCTATAGTCCGCGGAAAGGAACTCCTGCAATTCGTTGGCAAGATGATATCTCGGAAGAGGTAAAACAGGTCCGATTGCAGCGCCTCAGTAAGTTACAGGACGAAATTTCTAAAGAGCAGCGAAGTGATATGCTCGATACAACAGTAGAAGTTCTGGTGGAAAAAATCAGTATTAAAGAAGATCATATGTTGAAAGGGCGTACCCGCTGCTGGAAAAATGTGATTTTCCCGGGGACACCTGATCTGATCGGTACCTTACAAAGAGTGCGCATTCATAGTTATAGTCATCAAACTTTAATCGGGAAGATTGTAAATTAAAATTTTACAATTAAAGGCCAAATAGCAGAGATATGGTTTTAACGAGCGCAGCGTTTGGAGTGCGCGTGACTCGTCACCGCACTCCAAACGCTGCGCGAATTCAATATCTCTTTTCTAATTAACTAATTTTACGATCCTTATTTCCGGGAATCTTCCTGTATCACGCCGCAGGCAATTCTCGGACCTGCATTTCCGGTAGGTTGTGATACGTAATCATCTCTTTTTTCATGTATGATGACCGATTTTCCGATGATGGATTCAGAACCTGATAAAGAGAGAGAGAAATCTACACGATCGTAATAAGCATTCCCGTGTCGGTCGGCAAAAACATTTCCCAAATCTCCGATATGACGGGGAAGATCTTCCGGACCTGCATGAATATTTCCTTCGGGATTAAAGTGTCCTCCTGCGGAAGAGGCATCCGGTGCGCTGCAATCTCCGAATTCGTGGATATGAATTCCGTGATAGCCCGGCGAAAGATCTTTTATTTGTGCTACGACACGTACACCTTTATCGATCGTAATGAATCGAATTTCGCCTGAAACTTTATTGTCTTTAGTGGGATTGAGAGTGGCATACGCCTTTTTTCCGGTCGGTTTGTTTTTAATGTCTTTGCCGTAATTTTCGCAGGAAAATATAAGAGAAAGACAAAGAAAAGATCCGATTCCTATTGAACAAGTTTTTTTTGTATACAACATAATAAATCCTCCATATTTTTTTTTAAAATATTTCGAAATAAATGTCTTGTATTTTTATAGCATTACATCAAATTCCTGTTCGGTAAGAATCCGGATACCCAGTTCTTTTGCTTTATCTAATTTAGAGCCCGCCTCCTCCCCTGCCAGGAGGTAATCGGTTTTTTTACTTACAGATCCCGCCACTTTTCCGCCCCTTTCTTTAATGAAAGTAGCGGCCTGCAGGCGCGTATATTTTTCCATGGAACCCGTGAGAACAAATATTTTTCCGAAAAAAAGGTGTTCATCGTATTTGACGACTTGTACAGATTGCGGATTTACTCCGGATACAAGCAGCCTATCGATCTCTTCAAGATTTTCGGGCAAAGCGAAAAATTCAGTTACCGCTTGCGCAACTTTTGTTCCGATTCCCTGAATTGCGAGTAGCTCTTCGTATGGCATTTTAGAGAGGGTTACGATATCGCCTGATCGGGCAGCCAGCAGTTCTGCAGTACCTGCACCCACATATTTTATTCCGAGAGCCATGATGAAGCGGGCAAAAGGAAGAGTTTTGGATTTTTCGATGCTACTGAGAAGATTTTTTATCGATTTTTCTTTGAATCCTTCAAGCGTTGCCAGTTGTTCTTCAGTTAATTTATAGATATCCGAAGGTTTTTTTACGTAGCCGTTGACAATCAGTTTGTCTACGATTTTTACTCCTAAATTTTCGATATCCATCGCACTTTTAGCGACGAAGTAAGAGATTCTTCTGAGGAGTTGGTCGGGACATCCTGCAATATTGGGACAGCGGACAGCTACTTCCCCTTCGGTTCTTTCGATTTCGCTGCCGCAACAGGGGCAGTAATCCGGCATGATCCATGGGGTAGATATGTCGGGACGTTTTGAAAGATCGACTGAGACAACTTTGGGGATTACATCGCCCCCTTTTTCGATAATGACCACATCGCCGACACGAATATCTTTACGTTTTATTTCTTCTTCGTTATGCAGAGTGGCTCTTGAAATGGTACTTCCTGCGACAAATACCGGATCCAATTCGGCAACCGGAGTGAGAACTCCTGTTCTGCCCACTTGGATGGTAATTTTATTGATCCTGCTGACAGCCTGTTCGGCGGCAAATTTATAGGCCACAGCCCAACGGGGACTCTTACCTGTGAATCCCAATTTTTTTTGTTCGTTGACATTGTCAAGTTTGATGACGACACCGTCGATATCGTAAGGAAGGTTGGCGCGTACTTTCCTGATTTCCTCGATAAAAGCCATAATTTCTTCAAGAGTCCTGCATTGTTTTCTATATTCTATGACAGGTAAGCCTAAACGGGAAAGAGTGTTGAACGCTTCAGTTTGCGATTGAATATTTTCTCCGGATTCTTCGGCGATTCCATAAAAAAAGAGGGAGAGATTTCGTTTTGCGACCTCTTTTGCATCTAAAAGTTTTAAAGAGCCTGCCGCTGCATTTCTAGGATTGGCCAAAAGAGATTCTTCTTTTGCTTCTCTATCGCGGTTTAGTGCCAAAAATACTTCATGGGTCATGAAGACCTCTCCGCGCACTTCGAGATATTCAGGGAGGGAGGATCCGTGTAATTTAGGAGGCAGTCCTGAAATGGTCATGATGTTGGCTGTGATGTCATCCCCTTTACTTCCGTCGCCCCTTGTAACTCCTCGAACAGGAAGACCATGTTCATAGCGTACGGAGATGGCGATTCCATCCATTTTAGCTTCGCATGAAAAGAGGAGATTTTCTTTATGCAGATTCTTTTTTACACGTCCGATAAAATCTTCAATCTCTTCCGGATTGTAGGTATTGGCCAAGGAGAGCATAGGAATACGATGTTTAACGGACCGAAATCCGGCGGTGGGCATTTCTCCCACCATGCGTGAGGGTGAATCAGATGTAACCCATTCAGGATTAGCGACTTCCATCTTCTCCAAAGACTTTAAAAGGAGATCAAATTCATAGTCTGAAATTTCAGGTG
>JABDBB010000019.1 GCA_013288845.1 Chlamydiota bacterium
TATTGTTCAGGGTTTTCTATCGGATAGAATTTACATTCCGAACGAAGACCGGTAATCAGATTAGGGTCTGATAATTGCATTTTAGAATCTGCTGCAAAGAGGGATATTTTTCCTTCGTGTAAAATTTTATTCTCTATCCTAAAAAAATCCTGAGGGATGGTATCAAAAAAGTAGTTTCCTATGATCACGGAAGGATTTTTTAGATCTTCTAACGTCTCCCCCGAGTTTAAGCATTGTATCGGAGATTTTTGGTCATGTTTATAGAAGGAAAAATCTACGATCCCCTCTTCAATCAAAGGTTTCCATGAAAGGTGTGAGCGGAGAAAGTCGATATTTTCCGGTACAATATCGGTCATGATGTATTTACAACGCACTTTCGGAAATAATTTATTGACGGCAGCAAGGAGAGAGCGAAGGAATAAAAATCCGAATCGTCCTGAGCCGGCACCTAGATCAAATATATAAAAAGGTTGTTCCGGATGTAATAGATTTTTCTCTTTCAGATCGCGAATAAATCCTATTACTATTCCTACATATGCCCGGGCAATAAAAGGGTTGCCTGTAATATAAGAAGGGACGCCTTTATCGATCCAGGCTGTCGGTCCGAAAGTTTTGTAAGCATTTTCCTGTAATTGCCACAAACATGAGTCCGATAACTTTTTGGATTCTTCTATGATCCGGTCCATAATTTCCTCTTAGGCATATATACTAATGATGACAATGATCAATCCAAAAAAACATCCGAAGAGAGCCCCTATAGCGGCAAAAATCGGGAAAAGTTTATTGCGAATTTTTTTTTGGAGTCCGGTTATAATTTTTTGTATAAAATATTTTGGGTCGATATTCGAAGTGATATTCCGGACAAACCGGTCTTGTATTTCCGGGACGATTTTGATGAGTTCTTCCCTTGAATATTCTTTTAATTTGTTTAGTAGGTTTCCCACCGGAAAAGTATTGAGTAGAGGAATTTTATTTTTGAATATCGGAACCAGATCTTCCACTTTTTTTTCTATGAGGTGATGGATAAAATTGACATGTTCTTTTTTTTGGAGGGAGTGTTGAATATTTCGGTCTATTACGGAAAAGTCGATGGTATTGAGAATAAACGATTGGAGATATTCCGCTCCGAATTTTGAGAGGATAATCCATAAGGGCATTACGGCTGATAAGGCACCGAGTAAAGAGGACAGAAAAATGATCAAACCGGCAAACATGCAATTTCCTTAACGCGTTATTTTTTGTAAAGGAATTTATTTAAATCAATAGAATTCCGATTGCATAATATCAATTATCTAAGCATAATAAAAATGAATTTTTTTTTATATCAAATAGGAGTGACAAATGTTTTTTTATTCTACTGAAGAAAAATCAGAAAAAATGGGTAAAAAATTGAAGGAGCTTCTGTTAAGGATTGAAAAAATAGACAGGGACATAGAAGTTTTTTTACATGAGCAATGCATCGATTCGCAAGAGGTGGTAACCCGGATGAATAATCGAGGAAATTTTACTTCTAAAGAGGTAGAAGAGATCGAAGCAGCCGGAAAAATTCTGAATGAAACATTGGGGATCAATCTTTCAAATATTATCGATCCCCGTAAAACAAAGAAAACCTATAAAGAACGGGTAGTCCAACCCCATTGGATTTATGTCCGTTAATATGACTTTGCAAAGATAGCGTCGATAACGGCCGGTTTTCCGGTCAGGACGCATGTTCCTTGCGTTCCGGATTGATCTAAAGGTAAGCAACGCACAGAAACTTTTAATCCTTCCAACAGCTGTTCGGACTCCGGATCTCCGCACCATTTTGCCCGGACGAATCCGCCGTGAATTTCCGGTTTTTCCGCATTTTTCGGAGTAAAAAACTTTTTAAATTCTTCGAAATTGGAAATATCGGTACGAGTATGCGCTTCGCGGTGATTTTTTGCTTCTCTAAAGTATTTCTTTTGAATGTCATCTAAAATTTCAGGAACCTGTTCCTGAATATCTTCCAGAAGCATTTTTGTTTTTTCATTGTGAGGACAATCTCTGCGCGAAAGGACAACCGAATGAGATTCGATATCCCGCGGTCCCACTTCGATACGGAGCGGAATTCCCTTTTTAATCCATTCCCAACTTTTCTCTCCGCCGCGACGATCTCTTTTATCTACTATGACTCGAATTTTCTCGTCATGATAGAAACAGGAGCGTAATTTTTCCGCAACTTTATCGGCGTAGGTCATGACCTCCGCTTCCGATTCCGGTTTAGGCACGACAGGCAAAATAACGATGTGTTTAGGTGCTATTCGAGGAGGAATACGCAATCCGTCATCATCACCGTGGCACATGATGACTCCGCCTATCAGACGGGTGGTGACTCCCCACGATGTGGTATAGACATAATCTAAATCGCCGTCTTTATTGCAGAATCGAATATTTTGTGCTTTCGCAAAATTTTGTCCCAGAAAATGAGAGGTTCCCGCCTGAATCGCTTTGCGATCCTGCATCATCACTTCTGTTGTGTAGGTTTCTTCGGCGCCGGGAAATTTTTCCGATTCCGATTTTTTTCCGATGATAACCGGAAGAGCGAGGATTTCTTCCATGTGGGATCGGTACATTTCGAGCATTTGGATAGTTTCTCGGGATGCATCATCAGCGGTGGCATGTGCGGTGTGCCCTTCCTGCCATAAAAATTCAGAGGTTCTTAAAAAAATTCTTGTGCGCATTTCCCATCTGACTACGTTTGCCCATTGGTTGATAAGAACGGGCAGATCTCTCCACGATTCGATCCAGCGGGAAAAGGCTTCTCCTATAATCATTTCGGAAGTAGGGCGAACGATGAGCGGTTCTTCCAGTTCGCCTGTCGGAACTAATTTTCCGTTTTGCATTTCGAGGCGATGATGCGTAACGACGGCGCATTCTTTGGCGAATCCTTCCACATGTTTTGCCTCTCTTTCTAAAAAGCTAAGCGGAATAAAAAGGGGGAAATAGACGTTTTCGTGTCCTAAATCTTTTATTCTTGCATCAAGATCTTTTTGGATGAGCTCCCAAATTCCGTATCCCCAAGGTTTGATAATCATGCATCCCCTTACCGGAGAATTTTCTGCCAGGTCGGCCGCTTTGACAACCTGCTGATACCATTCAGGATAATCCTCTTCACGCGTAGGAGAGATTGCTGTTTTTATTTTTACGGGAGCCATTTTCTATCCTCAATCTTTGATGCTAACTTTCAGGAAAGTATATCTGATCAGGTTTAGAGATTCAACCTGCTTTGATTTTTTTTACAGGAACAGAGCCCGTCAGAGAATTACAAAGAAATATTTTTGCTTCGGAAGGGATCTCTTCCGGCCGACACATGCATTCTTTTACGGGGATATCGCTTGTTTCTATGATTTCCGAAAGGGTGATTCCTTTGAATAAAGGAGATGTAAAAGCCGGAGTAAATAAAATATTTTCATGAATCCAATAGAGATTAGAAAAAGAACTTTCGAGAACCTCTCCGTTTTCGTTGCAAACGATGGCATCGTCGGTATTTTGATTCATTGCATATTGTTTTACGGCCAATCGATCGAGATAGGAGAGAGTTTTTACCCTAGAAAATTGTGTATGCAAAGGAAAAGGATAGATTGACAGGTAAAGAGCCGGCTTATTTTCGGATAAATAGGGATCGAGGGTGATCAGAATTGTTCCGGCTTTTCGTTCGGGAAGATGTAGGGAGGAGTCCCCGGCTCTCGTGATCATCACTTTCATTCTCCAAATTCCTTTTTGGGCATAGTTAAGAGCGATCAGTTCATGAAAAATTGTAGGGGAAATTTGAGGGGCAATGATGTTCAGTTGTCGGCATTGGGATTGTAGCCTTTCGATATGACGATCTATATGTTGCGGTATTCCGTCTTGGACTCTAAGTGTTGTGAAGACGCCGTCGCCGAAAAGAAAGCCTCTGTCGTGAATGGGAATGAAGGCGAGGTCGGAAGAGGTGTATTTTCCATTGAGATATACTGTAGACATAATATTTTTGTTTGAATTAAGTTTAAATAATTGATTATTAATCCTTTAGATTAAGAGATTTTAATTCGCGCAGCGTTTAGATTTTATGTTTAATGCATATGCGCCTCGACAGGTAATGCTAGATAATAGACTTCTATAAATAGTTAATAGTTAATTTTTTAGGTTAACAAAAATTTAAACTCGCGCAGCGTTTGGAGTGCGGTGACTCGTCACCGCTTTGCCCTCGCATTGACTTGTCAATGCGGTTTCAAAAATTTAGAGAACTAATCTTTGAACCAATTTCTGAATATCTATAAACACAAAATAACGCTTAAACCGCCTCGACAAGTCGAGTCGAGGGCAAAGCGATGACGAGTCACCGCACTCCAAACGCTGCGCGAATTCAATTACATATTACATAACTAACTAATTATCAATTACTTAATTCACATTACCTTAACGCGTATGCGACAAGTCGAGTCGAGGACAAAGCGGTGACTTGTCACCGCACTTCAAACGCTGCGCGAATGATATTCCCGGTAACCCACGAATGTATAAGGATACTACCTAAGAAGCTAATAGGCAACATTTTATTTACTCTTCACTTTCGTCTTTTGATTCGGAATCCGAGGATTCCATTAGATGACGTAAAGATTCCTGAACTTGTTTGAATTGCGTGCAATCTTGAATATTCATGATCAATCGATACATTTCCGTCATTTTAGTATTAGCAAGATTGAGGTTGTTACTGATTTGGTCTATTTGTCCCTGTTTTTCCTGAACCAATTTTTTTAAATTTTCTGAAGCTGCGACAAATTTATCGTCGGAGATGTCGAAAAAAACAGCCTGTTCTTTGAGTTTCTCAGCTTGGGTTGCAATTGCCTGTAAATAATTTTCTAATAGATTTACTTCGTTCGTGAGAAGAGAGGCCAGGTTTGCGGCATCGCTATTCAGTTTATTATATTGATCATTGCCGGTATCAAATTCCTGCACATCGTGTTGTAATTCCCCGTCTCCGTGTTGCAGTCCGTCCATTGCTACATTCAGTCCTTGCAGCCCCTGTTTAAAACTTTGATTTGTCTCGGAAAGTTTTTCCAGGATCTCATTCAAAAATTTGATTTGGTCTTCAAAATTTTTCATGGCGGTTTCCGCTTCTGCAAGCTTTTGCATTGTATCCTTTAAAGCAGTAGCGAATTTGTCTACTTGTTTTGTTTTGTCATCGAGCACTTGCTTAAGCTCAGCTGTCATGCTTTGTTGATGCTGAGAAAATTCTCGTTGATGGACAACAACTTGTTGTAATCCTACGCAATTTTCTTTAAAGACATCGGTGGCAAGAGCCAAACGATTATTTTGCAAATTGAGTTTACCGACATTTGTCTCGAATCCTTTTTTGGAGACATGGTTTTCGATAATGCAACAGGAGACGCAATGTCCGCAAGCGTTGAGACAGGATGCCGCAGCGATAACTGTTGCAACGGCTCCGACAACATATCCGGCAATTTGATACGTGAAATCAGTTTGTGTATAGCCGAAAATGTATCCTGCTACCGCGACGGCGGCACAGATTACGGCAATCATTGTCGAGCATCCGGTGAATGTCGCGGGAATACATTGCCATTTTGTTTCAAATAAGGTGAATTCTCTGCCGAATGCAGTCACTTTCTTTTGTTTTGGAAAGGGCTCCGGATAATCATCCTGAATTTGAGCCATATCTTCGAATTCGACTTCACAAATATCATTTTTTGCGCTTTCCATGAGAACCTTTCTTTGCAGCATGTGCTTTTGGAGGCGGGATCACGGGAGTAGGTTCGGTGGCTTTTTTTAAATCATCGATGATTTTTCCCGCTTTTCCTACCTTTCTGAGTATTCGTTCACTTTCTTTAGTCAATCTAACTTCTTCTGCTTCCAGTGTACTGATTGTATCGAGAGAAGCTGAAATTTCGGTACTTACTTTTTGTAGTGCTTTTCCTTGTCTTTCTAAAGTTTCCTGTAATTCCTTAGCACTATAGTGCATAGTAAATATTTTATCAAGTTGCTCCTTAAATTTTTGCAAAAAAGCCACGTTAGCATTGTTGAGCTCTTTATATAGGACATTATTTTCATCAAATTCTTCATTTTCATTATTGAAACTTTCCAAAACTTTGCCGGCATCGGTGACTTTATTAGCGAGTTCATTTACTTTTCCGTCGATCGCATTTTTATTTTCATTCAGGTCTACAACCTTGTTAGAAAAAAGATTGACGGCATTTTGGAGATTGGCATAGAGCTCCTCCATTTTTTTTAATTTTTTTGTAGAGACCTCTAATTTATCGCTCAGGATTTCAATTTCTTTTCTTTCTTTTTTGAGCTTGTCAACTCCCTCATCCCAGACTTTGGTATCTTCCTCCAGATTATGTTCTAAATCGACCCGGACACCTTTGAGTTCTTTATTGATTTTCTCTAAATTTTTGACATAGCCGGATAGCTCTTTGATTTTATCTGACATAATTTGGACATAATCCCCTAATTCTTTGAATCGATCAAATTTTCGGATATAGAATGCTCCGATTAAATCAGTGACAAATAAAGCTGCTGCCATGATGATTGCGGGGATTAGAAGAAAAAGAGAAGTGACAGCTGTGGTGATGATTAAGGCAACCGTTGCGACTGCGCCCATAACGGCTCCGGATAATAACAGATAAAAAGACCAGTGTCGGTATCGACGACCGTTGGGGAGCGGTTCCGATTCCGACTTACCTGTTACGGCACCTGCAATTTTTACAGCTTCGGCAGCTCCTTTGATTACGTCCATATGATTACTCCGCTTTTACGAGGGATTAGGAGGAAACTTATGAGGTTTTTTTATCGCTTTTAAAGCTAATTTTAGTGCCGGGTCTTTAAGAATTGTGCATCCGTTGGGACGTTCAAAGTAGAGAAGTGCATTGAGAATTCTATTCCAATTTTCATCGGAGGCGTGCAAGCGTTCCAATTTTTGGATAGTGATGCTCATTGACCATGGGGTTATCGGATTCTTTTCGTTTCGAAATAATTCCCAAAAAATTTGTATAGAACAAGCAGGGTGATCTTTATCGAGCATGTGGTTATCATTTAGTAAAAAAGGATAAAATACATATGTTCTTGTTATATTGAGTGAAAAAGTATGTATATCCTCAATATTTATCTCTAAATCCATGCCCTGATTTAAACGGGCTTTGTATGGTGCATCAAACAGAAGCGGGAATATTTGTCTAAGCATCCTATCGCAAAGATTCCAACCCATATGACTTCCTGAATACAAAACTTCGAATCCCCAACAAGGATAAGAAGAGAATAACTCTTTTATCTGATACCGGATATAGTTATTCTTAGCCCCTTTTTTCAGACCTTCTGCATAAAGCTCTTTTAAAAACAGATTAAAAAATCGCTTTTTCCCGGCTATATCGGAAATCTTTTTATCTTTTTCTATCTCCGGCATTGTGAAATCATTGCCGTTAATTTTGATAGAGTTGTACAGCATTTTTCCGCCTTCACAATAGCACCGGATAAGCTGAACATAATCTATTTTCTCTAATGCGGAAGTGATCATACCGGTTATATCGCAAAAATTAATGCTTCTGTTTTGGATAATTTGGGGATATCGATGATATCGCAAACGATTCGTTACGATCTCATTGATTTCCGGAGAAGGCAGTTTTGTAGCATATCCCGCTATTACCGAAAGAGTATCATCGGCAATATGTATATCAGGGTGAAGAGTTTTATAAAAAATATTACAGATATTTGTATCTTTTTCATTTTTTAGAATATCAAGAAGAGTCGTCAAACGATTTTGATTTTTAGATTCATGATTATGAGCAATTTTCTCTATTACGTTGCTAAGATCCTGAATATACGCACTTTTTTTTATTTTATGATCAGTTAAAATTTTCCAAAAAAAACTTTTTAATTTAAAAAAATTCTCTCCTATATATTTATAGAGAACTTCTTCTTCTTTTATTTTTTTATAAATTTCTGCGGTAACTTCACAATGAAATACCTCCGTTTCTTCAGCATTCCGGATCGGATGTCGATGAATTTTGGCATACACCTTATCCGTTTGTGCAGTCACATATATTTGAATGACCTTATGAATAATTTCAGGATATATTATTTTACTTCCCGCCATTTCGATTTCGTTACATAAAAGAACGAAAAAAATCTCGTTTATATGTCGGAAAGCCGGTTTTTCCTGATCCCGGCCATGATAAAAATAGGGCGGTATTTCAAAAGATTTTGTTAAAATATTTGCAGGACCTGATTTAGTCCTTCTGTTTCTTAATCTAAGCTTTTTTTTTAGAGCTATCGGATCTATAAGTCTGTTTGTTTTTTGAGGTGTCGGATCCGGATCTTTTTCCGGAGTCTGTACATGATTAAGTTCGAAAGCCGTTGTGTTAGTGTCCGTTGAATTTGTTAGAGAAGTCATAATCCCCTTTTAACCTGATTCCGGAAGTTTTTCCGGTTAAAGATTCAAAAATTGATTTTCCTTTATGCAAGGTCTCCAAATACTCTTGGGCAGGATCTGATTCTGCTATGATGCCTGCACCTAAGTGCAAATGAATTTTTTTATTATAAATATCCGGCGATCTAATTGCTATATTAAAATCAAAATTTCCTTTACCTGTAAAATATCCTATGGACCCCGTATAGATTCCTCTGGGGGCTTGTTCGATTTCTGCGATGATTTCCATTGCGCGAAGTTTAGGACATCCCGTGATCGATCCGCCGGGGAAAACAGCCCGGACAATATCGACAGGATGTAGGTCGGGTATGCATTGCGATTGAATGACAGATAGGAGATGAAAAACGTTGGAATAGGCCTCACAGTGCCATATTTTTGGTGTGATGACTGTGCCCGGAAGACTTATTTTTCCTAAATCGTTTCGCATCAGGTCGGTGATCATCAATAATTCGGACTTATCTTTTTCTGAAGAGAGGAGTGTTGCTTTATTTTTTTGGTCTTCTTCCGGATTGTTTGCTCTTTGTATTGTGCCCTTGATAGGGCGGGTTTCCAGTCGGTCATTTTCTTTTTTGAGGAGACGTTCGGGAGAGGAGGATATAATGGTGTGTTGATCGGAAATTTTGAGGAAAGCGGAGAAAGGTGCCGGATTTTTCAGGTGAAGTTTTTTGAAGAGATCGAATTCGGAAAAGCTCCCTTTGAACCGGCATTGGTGGGATAAATTTACTTGGTATACATCGCCGGCAAAGATATATTCCTTTGCCTTCATAATTTTTTCTGCAAAGACATCCGGGGAATCCGGTTCTTTTTCGATAGAAACTTTAGGAAGATCAATTTTTTTTTGGGGAAAAGATTCGTTCCAAACAGAGCCGTCGACAAATTTATTTGCATTTTCCCTTATTTCTTTTGGAAATTTTTGGATTTCTTCCGGAGAGCAACGTATCGATACTTTTTTCGTATCATGTTCATAATCAATGACTACAGCATATTTCGAAAATACAAAATCCGGATACTCATTCTTAGGCAAGTCTAATATGACAGTGTTGTCATGATAGGCACCCGCTTCGTAGGCGATATATCCTATCCATTCCGGAAAATCATGCTCTTCCGAAAGAGAGCCTATTTCATTTTTTAACATGTCCCATGGATTTTGATCCGACCGGATATTTTTTTCATCGGTGCCGGTGCCGAATACGGAGAGATCCCTGCCCTGAATAGAGATTGTTTTATAGGGAAACAAACAGAGGAAAGAGTGCTTTGCCGAATCGTAACGGGAGCCCGATAAGAGAAATGCTATCGGTCCCCGTTCGGAAAAATATTCCGCTATTGCAAAAAGTTTCTCCTCAATATGAGGATCATGATATTCGTGTTGCCGGATCATTCATCAGAAATATTCATGTTATGATACACCGAATCGACATCATCAAGTTCTTCAAGCCAATCGATCAGGGCCATGTTTGCTTTTATTGTCTCTTCATCGCAATCGACAAATACTTTAGGGATGATTTCCTGCGAGGCGGATCCTGTTTTATATCCGTGATTTTCCAGAACATGTTTTACGTTAAATAAATCCGACGGATCGGTAGTGATGATAAACTCGTCCCCTTCAGGATCAAAATCTTCGGCTCCCGCTTCGATAGCGCGGTGAAAAAGTTCGTCTTCATTGATTCCGTCTTTCGCAAGTTGAATGACCCCTTTGCGTTCAAAATTATAGACTACCGCTCCCGGAGTCGCCACATTTCCGCCTCGTTTATTGGTGGCAATTCTTACATCCGAAGCGATACGGTTTTTATTGTCTGTCATGATTTCGACAACAATCCCTACCCCTCCATGTCCATACAGTTCGTAGGTCATTTCGTAGTAATCACCCTGGTCTGCTCCGCCGGCTTTTTTGATGTTCCGGTCAATGACATCATTGGGCACGTTTTCTTCCCGCGCCTTTTCTACAGCTAATCGCAGGCGCGCGTTAGATTTCGGATCCGCTCCTCCTGTTTTTACAGCACTGATGATCTCTTTAGCGCATCGGGAAAAAATTTTTCCTTTTTTGGCGTCGACCCGTTCTTTTTTATGTTTAATATTTGCCCATTTACTATGTCCGGCCATAATTTTTTTCCTACATCATAAAGAAATTATCGTAATGCTTTTTCATCCAGGCTTTTGCCGCGGCGAAATGAATATATTGACTTTCCAGCTCTTTAAATTCTTTTGAATGAATATGATGTTTTCCTTTGGTGTCATAATAAGCAGGTCTTACGTGATGGACCATTTCATGATAGATTACAAATTTAACAAAATATTCAGGAAAAAAAGGGTTATCAAGAAGCTTATGAATTTTAATTAATTTTAAAGAGTGCTGATACATTCCGAAGGTCACTCTCGAACGATTTTTCTTTGTAGCCCGTCCGAACCAGGTGATGGCCAGATTCACTTTGCCCTCAAAATATTCCAGGTTGATTTCGTCATAAAATTGTTTCAGATCATAACAGACACCTTGAGAAATTAATTTTTCCGGGGGAATTCTGTAGGAGTAATCTTCATTCTGTAATTTTTCTTCTATATAAGCCTGAACGGACGGACAGAGATGGCCGTTTTTCTTTTTAATATAGCAAGAGAGTGCATCCATGATATTTTTTGGAGCCTCTAAAAAAATCCGATGAATGGAAATTTTTGTGCATTCCGGCTCCCACTTTACGCTAAGCATAGTCGTATGGTTATCATTGATTTTTAATTGAACTTTTTTTTTGACTGCAAGTTCAATTTCCTGCTGAAAGGTAAGGAATGTCATAATATTACCGTGAGCTTTAATACCATATTGTTCAAATAAATTTTTCCATAAAAACTCTTCCCGTATAGAGACCGGGGCTCTCTTTTATCCAATGCGTCTGCTTTCCGTATTCTTTGAATCCCATACGTTCATAGAGACGTGTAGCAGGATTCCCTTCGTAAACCTGAAGATGGAGCAGTTCTATTTTGAATTTGTTTTTTGCCAGATAAATCAGGTTATTCAGCAGTTCCGTCCCGATTTTTTTCCCTCTGAATTCCGGAGCTATGATGATTCCGAACTCACATTGGTGGGCCAATTTTTTGTATGGCTGGAGATATAAAGTTGTAATGCCCACAGGTTCACCGTTTATATGAGCTGTAAGGCTGCAACGATAGCGGTAAAATCCTATCCATCGATTGACTGCATCATCAATTTCCACTTCATCAGCCATGGGAAACCAGCGGTTGACTTCCGGATCGAGCAGCCATTTTTTAAGAGAGGTAGCGTCGCTTGCTTCGGTGTAGCGAATATCTATATTAAGGGGAGATCTTTCCGGTTTTGACTCTGTGTTTTTTTCTGACATAATTTTAACTGAATTCCTTCAAAAAAGCGTTTACAAAAGGATCTAAATTACCGTCCATAACGTCTTGAATGTTTCCTGACTCAAATTTTGTTCTTGTGTCTTTTACAAGAGTGTATGGTTGAAATACATAATTACGACTTTGGCTTCCCCAGCCGATAGCTTTTTTCTCCCCTGCCATGGCCTGTAGTTTGCTTTCCCGTTCTTCAACCTCTTTTTCATAGAGTTTAGAGCGCAGCATTTTGAAACAGGTTTCTTTATTTTGGAGTTGACTTCTTTGTGCCTGGCAAGAGACAACGATTCCTGTGGGAGCGTGGGTGATTCTGACAGCTGAATCTGTTTTATTGATATGTTGTCCGCCGGCGCCGGAAGCTCGGTAGGTGTCTATCCGGAGATCTTCCGGTTTAATTTCGATTTCGATGTCGTCGGTAATTTCCGGTGTGACATCGACAGAGGCAAAGCTTGTGTGTCTTTTGGAGTTGCTGTCAAAAGGAGAGATGCGAACAAGTCTGTGTACACCTCGTTCCGCTTTTGTGTATCCGAAAGCAAATTCGCCTGTAAATTTCAACGTGACACTTTTTAGTCCGGCGACATCTCCGTCTTCACTGTCAACTGTTTCCACTTTCCATTTACGACGGGCTGCCCATCTTTCGTACATTCTGCAGAGCATAAGAACCCAATCGCACGATTCGGTGCCGCCGGCTCCTGCATTGATATTGAGGTAACAGTTTTTATTGTCCAGTTCACCGGACAGCATTCTGCGAATTTCCAATTCATCGATCTGCGCTTCTAAAACGGATAGTTCGGTGAGAAGTTCTTCTATGAGAGCGCAGTCATCGATTTCATACGCTTCGGGCAAAAGCTCTTTAATATTTTCGAAGCGGCCTTTTACCTCTTCACAAGGCTTTGTCCAGGTGCGTAGGGCGTTGCATTCACTTATAATTTTTTGTGCATTTTCATTGTCATTCCAAAAGGCGTCTCCCGCCATAACTGACTCTAGCTCAGTGACTTTTGCAATTTTTCCGGGTAAGTCAAAGATACCTCCACATATGACCGATCCGATCATTTATTTGGTTCAAACGTAGTTGCATATCGGAATTCATGACACATCTCCTTCCGGTTCAAAATGATTCATGCAAAGGCAGTTTACCGTTTTTTCTTAATAAAGTCAAAGTGTGAAAAAGCATATTACACCTCTTGAGAGTAATATGAAAGAATGCTAGATTTTGAAAAAGTTTTTTTTGATTTAATACCGGAGCGACCATGAAAAATTATGAATTAGAAGAGAATGAAAACAGCTATTCCTCCTTATTGACTGAGGCGATTCCCTCATCCTGTATAGCGGAAAAAGTGAGAGAATATTCTTTTATCTCGGAAAAACATGTGCAGATTATGTGGTTGGAACAAAAATATTTTATTGGTTTACAAACAGAATGCGGAAAAAAAATCGAAGTGCTTTCTCCCGGAATTTGGAATGCTGCCGAAGGGCCTGACTTCAAAAAAGCGCATTTATTGATCGGTGATCGCGAGTATTACGGCGATGTGGAAATTCATTTATCCGATGACGGTTGGAGACAACATGAGCATCATTTAGATCCCAATTACAATAAAGTAATTTTTCACCTTTCTTTCAGGAGACCCCTTCACAGAAAAGAAATTCTTACTGCGGAAAACAGATCGATCATTCGCGCCCATCTTGAGGACTATCTTACTATTCCGGAAAACAGAATTATTCGACTGATCGATCCGGATTTATATCCCTATAAAAAATTTTGCGGCACCGGGAAGTGTGCCGATCGACTTTTCAAAAGACTCTCGAAATCGAAAATAGAGACCCTTTTTAAAGGCGCGGCGGATTGGAGACAGGAGAAAAAGCGGGAGCATTTGGAAGCGCGGACAGAAGATCCCGATAGCTATTTTATTGCAGGCATTGTGATGGCATTAGGTTATAAAAAAAACAGCGAAAAATTTCTCGATCTTTTCCGATATTTTTCCTCTTTTCCCGCACTTTCCTCACAAGAAATTTTTATAAGGTCGATGGAAATATGCGGATTTTTCAATGACTTTTTTAAAAATAAATGGGGCGATTCACTTTATTACGAGAATCTTTGCTCAGTCTCGGAAGGGAGCTCCGGGAAAGAAAAGTATCATCTCCTTTTACATACAGCCCATACCCGTCCGTTTAATCACCCTATTCGCAGACTGGTATATTTTTCTTATTTGATCAAGGACCCGCTTTTGTATGACCGATACCGACAAATTGAGTTGCTTTGGGAAGCGCAAAATTTCTCGTTATATTCGGAAAAAAAATACAAAGTATTATTAAAACAATTTTTAGAATTGATTCCCTCCTATGACGATGAGTATTGGAACAGCCGGTATCTTTTCGAACAAAAAGAAAAAAATACTTTTTTACCGTTAATAGGTGAAGGATTAAAAATTGAAATCGTCATCAACACCGTCATTCCTCTTCTACACAATTCCATAGAAAAGAGAGGAGATCATGCAGAAAAAGAAGCTCTGAAAGCATTTTTCGGATCTCTGAAAGGGGCGGAAACAAAAAAATCTCAATATTTAAAGTATCGATTTTTCGGAGATTCGGAAAAAACTCATCTGCTAAATCGGGCAGACCTTTTGCAGGGTGCCTACCAACTTCATCATGATTTTTGTATTCACTACGAATCAGGGTGTGAAGGATGTCCTTTTGTGGAAAGGTATGAAAATACGTTCAATTCCCGTGAAATTCTTCTTGTGTAAGAGGAATTAAAAGCGCGCAGCGTTTGGAGTGCGGTGACTCGTCACCGCTTTGCCCTCGCATCGACTTGTCGATGCGTTTTTAAAAACTTAGAGAACTAATCTTTAAACGAATTTCTGAATATCTATAAACACAAAATAACGCTTAAACCGCCTCGACAATTCGAGTCGAGGGCAAAGCGGTGACGAGTCACCACACTCCAAACGCTGCGCGCCTTCCATTCATCTTATCGTGTGAGGAGGATATCATCCGGGCCGGCAGTATATTTCCAACTCCATGACGGACGGTCGATTTTTATTTTATCGAATTCGACCGATCCGTTTTTTTCCGATGCTATGTATTGATAGCCGTCGGGAACTTCTATACACATATCTCCCGCAAATACCACATCTTTTGCATAGAATTCTGCGTTGCCGTGAAGGATTACATGAAAAGATTCCGATCTCTCTATCTGACCCGACCAATATTGATTGTCTGCCGATCTATCAATCCCTCGATTTTTCACTATTACGTTGTGAAGAGTGCATTTCCCCGTCTCATTGCTATACTCAATGCATCCGGTTGCATCAACTCTCCCTAACGCATCCTGTGCCTCTATACGCAAACTTCCTTCCAGAGATATATTTTTTATGTCGACTTCAGACATCTCAATGACAAACTCGGAATTTTTTGCGATACTTCCCCCCCCGGATTTTTTGTCCGATAATACTCCATAAAGGTCCCAATGCCGGATGAAAATCGACGATAAGACCGGAGCCCGAAACTTCGATCCCGCAAATTTCCGATAAAAGACTCATATAATTTTTCTGAAGCGTCTGATAAGCTCCTAAAGGAGTCCCCTGAATGTTTTTTCCCTCTTCATGACATTCTTTTGCTACTGAGATCACTTTATCTCTCTCATTATAACTCAGAAAAGTTTTCAGTTGAAGTTCCGAAGGGTATTCTGCTCGGGAAGAAAATGTATCGGTCATCACCTCTGCAATATTTTGCATCGTAGATTCCAGACGCCCCCCGTGCACTTCTGTGAATACACCTTCAGAATCGAAACAGGGGTATTTTGACTTCATGTTGATGATCATACCCGGAACAGGCAAAATTTTTATCGCACTTCTGATCGCTTCTATATCTACACAAAGAATATTGGTGTTGGTCGGGAAAGGAGAATAGATTTCCGAAGGGGAAGAAGGGCTGTCATCAATCCCTTTAATTTTGAATTCTGTATATTCAATATTTGTAACAGCATATTCATAACCCGAATCGGTTTTTTCTTCCCGAAGGACATTCATTCCCTCCGGACTGCCCGGCATCCGTCCGCAAGAGGCTACTCCAAAAGATTTATTTTGGGAAAAACAAAATCCCATAGTGGCAAGAGCTCCATAATCCATACAGGCTATGGGATTATTAATTTGTCGGATAAATATTTTTTTCGATCCGAAACTTTTAAACCAATCGAACACTCCTTCATCCTCTGCCAATTTCCATACCATACCGTGCCCCCCCGGCTTCATCATGGGGGAAAAGGGGGCTTCCATAATCCAATTTCCGAATTCCGATACGACGGGCACAGGAATCTGATCGAAGAAAAAAAAGTTTGTTTTAGGACGTCCGAACCGTTTTTTTTCGTTGCAAATTCTTTCCATGTGTTTGCGATTATTTTTTTCTTCCGAAGTCATCAGCGCTATGGGGATCCGTATATTTTTTCCGTACAATTTCCAATAGAGAAATTCTTTAGCCTGTACATCCCGGAGAAGTCCGCAAAAAAGGGTGCGGCCCATAAAGGGGAGTAGAGCGGCCGGCAAAGATTCTTTTGTTTCGGGATCGATAAGTTTCAGACGCTCTCCGGCTCCTCCTATGGGATACATCTCTCCGGTAAACGGCAGATTTTCTATTGCATGCAACACTGCCCTATACACATCCGGAGTAGATGTTTGTATGTCAAAATATCCCGGGAAAAGATAGCGGACATCCGGATTATTTTTCGAGCACCCCTCTTCTTTTTCAGAGGTCAATTCCAGAACTGTTTTGTGGTAACCTATGATACCGCCCAGGGAGTCATAAAATTTTTCGAGGCGAAAGAGTTTCTCGAGCATACGATTGATTTTTTCATCGGGTTCGTCGGAGAAATTCGAAAGGATTTTCTCTTGCCCGATCGCGATGATTGCTTTTGCGACAAAGAGATTTTCGGGAGAGTGTATTTTTAAAAAAATATCGGAAAAGGGAGTATTTTTTACCCGTTCGGATTCATCAAGGACGTGCAGTTTTTCCTGAAGAGAGGTGCATGTAGAAAGTTTTTGGAGCAATTGCCCGCATTCGCGAATGATTTCATTTAAATTTCGGATTCGTGATGTTATTTCCTGCATCGGTACCTCCCGGTATACAGGTACATTATCAAGATATAAGATAACAACTGCAAGAAATAATAACAGGAAAAAATCATGATGAAGAATAAAACCTCCGGAGTACCAAAAAAAACCGTGGGTGTAAACTAATAAACATATCTCCTTAAATTTAGGTACTTTAATAGAATACAAATCAAATTTTCGATTACATCAAACCTGAAATATCACATGATTCTGTTGACTATTAAATACGAACAAAGATAAAAGAATTCCCTAGGTACTTGTGTCTAAAACAATATACTTGATCATTTATACAAGGAGATTAAAATGGCAGGAACACCACAAAAAAAACCGTCAGCCTTCATGAAACCTGTACAAGTTAGTCCTGAACTAGCTGAAATTGTAGGAAAAGGTCCTATGGCGCGTACAGAAGTTACAAAAAAACTGTGGGATTATATCAAAAAACATAAACTGCAAGACCCGAAAAATAAAAGAAATATTAAACCTGATGACAAATTGACAAAAGTTTTCGGTTCTCCCGAAGATATGGACATGTTTAAAATGACAAGCCAGGTTTCTAAACACCTTAAAGAAACTGAACCTGCTCATAGCTAGTCTTCTTTCTTTTACCGGGCTTCTCCGGAAGCCCGGTGCTTATCTTACAATAATTTATATAGAATTTGCGCCTCGTTTCCCCGTCCTAAACTTGACAATACTTTCTGCATACCAAGATTGATCCAATTATGATATTCCGGAAATACCGGACGAAAAAGTATAAATTTAACGGCTTCAAAAAAAGAAGCCGAATCAAATTGTGCATGTACATACTCCATATACAATCCGATCAGCTCTTGCAACGAATAGGGGCCCGATAAAGTTGTAAGATAAACAAGACCTTGCAAATCAGCATTTAAAAAGAAATCTACACATACATTATCCTGCTCGTGAAGATGAGCACTATAAGGCAGTTGAAATTGTTTTATAATTTTTTCGGCCGGCAGTTTTTTTTGATCAAATAGATCCCAATTTTTTAAGACAGTTTCATCTAAGATTTCTAATTCAAACATCTGTAAGCATAGCTGAGGATTTACCTCCAATAATTGACAAAAAATTTCTTTGGCATCAAATCTCTCACAAAAATGTTTGATCATTTGCGGGGAATACCATCCTTTTGCCATACAAATTTGCTCAAGCGCCAAAATATTTCGTTCAAAAGACACATCATCCGAACGAAATTTTATAAGAAATTTCATCGAATCTTCAAACTCTCCGCCAAGAACATCACAAATTAGCGTAAATTTTTCATGGGACATATGATTAAAAATTAATTTAAGACAGTCATGCAAACTAAAAGAATCCAAACTTCCGGTATCGAAGTCGGTTAAACAAAAAAAGAGGGCTAATTCTATATTATTTGTATGGGCATAATATTTTTCTATTTCTTGATGAGGAACTCTATCAAGAAATTTTTGTAAAACAATTTTGCTCTCTTTTGAGAAATCCGAGGTGATCCCCATTTTCTCTAAAAAAGAGTCGGCCGATCTGTTGATATCAGATGCATCACCGAAAATTCCTACACCGCTTGAAAAATAAATTTTTGAAACCAAAATAATTCTCCTTAAAAAACATTACTATTTTTATAATCAGGAGATACTATTGTCATTTTCTATGAGTACAAATATCTAAAGTAGCGAATCTTTCCGGATTCCTGAGTTGCAACGTATATTATCGCATCTTACTGATATTTAAGGGAATACATATTTTTAAAATTTTATACAGTAGCATATCCGGGCGATGCGCCACCGTTGTCAAGTTAAGGAATAAGTAATTGATAATTAGTTAGTTATATAAGAGGTAATTCAACTCGCGCAGCGTTTGGAGCGCGCGTGACTCGTCACCGCTTTGCCCTCGCATCGACTTGTCGAGGCTTTTTAAGCGATGTTTTGTGTTTATAGATATTTAGAAATTCGTTCAAAAATTAGTCTCTAAACTTTTGAAAACGCATCGACAAGTCGATGCGAGGGCAAAGCGGTGACAAGTCACCGCACTCCAAACCGCTGCGCGAGTTTAAATTTTCTTTACTCAACAATGGCTGAACGAATTCTTGCCTGACGAAGCATTAAAAAATAGATAATGATGAGATAGCGGGCACGTACAGCTTCGGTAACAGGATAAATACCGTTGATAGGACCTAAATCGCTATGTTTTCTGTCTCCGGAAAATCCTATTCCCTTTGTCCAATTTTCGAATTCCTCCGGTTTAGCAATTTTTACTTCACAATCTTTTCCATAAATATCCGGTGGAATAACTCCTTTTTCCACATAAGGGACATATCCGTCGTCATTATTTTTCATCCAAAAAAGTTTCTGTTTTGCATACATTTCCCAATTGATTCCTGAGCCCGTAGCAACAAAATTTTCCGCATCGGTTCTTGAGATTTCCGGATCTGAAAAAAAAAGTGTGATGTAGCCTTTTTGAATTTCATTTGCATATTCAGCAACTTTATGCGAATCAGACCAGCTAGCGCCATTTTTTTCTATCATACGCTTTGCAAGAATGAGTTGATCGGCTTGGAATATTTCAGCCAGGAAATTAGCATATAAAGCTTGTTGAAATCCCGGTCTTTGTCGATTTCCTGCTAATTCTTGGAATATTTTACCGATAGGATTACCCGATTCTAATAATTCAGTAAAATGATAAAATTCAGCAAAATCCGCAATACCTGAAAGTCTTAAATTTCCTTTTTTACACCCTTCTATCGGCTTCACTAATTTTCCTGAGGGTAATCGGTGCTCTGTAAAGAGAGTAATAAAAGGTATATGCCTACCCTGATCACTTCGCAATTTAATTAAAGTATGAAACAGCGGTATAATGGCAGTCATGATAATTCCATGATATGCTAAAGTCATTAAATCATGAAGGCACACTGAACGCGCCTGATCATATTTTTCTGCCGATAAAGAAGGGTTGTCAATATATTTAAAATATTCAAAATCCTTACATTTGTACACATACAAACCGGCTCCGACACACTCTTTTTCCGATTGCGTTTTACAATCAGGAAAAGGTGATGTGTAAAAAGAAGGATCTATACTTTCTTCCAAAAAATAAATATCTATAGGTTCAGGAAGTTCACTTCGGAGACTTAAAGATCCTTTATGTTTACGTAGAAATGTCAATACAGCTTTTTCTCTTTGTAGAGATTCCGTCGACTCATCAATTTTTTGCCATTTTATCGCTAAATGTTCTCCGTCCCTTTCGTTATAAAATATTAAAGTCCTGCCAATCCATTTTTTATGTGCGTAATTTTTTGTCAATTCCGATAGTTTGTCTCGAGAAATCCCCGAAGGTTCGCCTATCTTTTTCAAATCATTCTGTAATTCATCGTGATAGTGAGTCAGTATAGGAAGTGAACAACAATCTTTAAGGAAAAGATCAGGAAAAAAAGTCTCCGGTATAGTCTGGCCAAACGACTTAATTTCCAAATAATTTACTTCTAAAAAATGTTTGTTTATCTTTCCTGCATTTCGAGAGTGAAATAATTTTGTGAAAAGAATCAGTCGTCCTTTCCCGGAAATTTTTTTCAAAAAATACTTAAAACTTTTTTTCGTGAAAAAATTATGATCATCGAATCGATCTAATAATTCACAATATTTATCAATAATAGCCTCTTCAGCATCCTGTAATACCGGACAAATCCTGTGAATTTCTTCGAATTGCATAGCAATTACAAAGAGAAGGGTGGGGAAGTGTGTAAAATGCGCTTCAGAAAAATTCGGTAACATTTTATTAAGTACTTCATTGTATTCTGTGCGGGATATTGCCCCAAATATAGCCCTAACACTTTCTACAACGGCTTGTAAATCACCTGCCTTTTTAACCATATATTTAATATAAGACTCTATTTTGCTTTCGGAAGACTGATTACCCAAAATTTTGAGATATAGAAGACCCTGTAACTCTGCTTTTTCAAAAAAATTAGGTAATTGAAATTTTTTTACAATCGCGGTGCATAACTTTATCTTTGTTTTTACAATTGCATTCATACTTGTTTTAGGATTTATGTTTAAATATCTATTCAGAATATTTAATTCGAATAATTTCAAACAAGTTTCGGAGTTAGAAAGGAGTTTCTCAGATAAATAATTAAGAATTTCAGTAACCTCCCAAGGTAATTTTGAAAGGTTCTTTTCGATTTTCGGATTGCCGACTTCAATAAAAGATAGTTTTTTTTCTTTGTACATGTGTTTGAAGATAAGTCGGAAGATCGCAATGAATTGATCATTCTCTGAAGGAGAATCATGTTCTATAAAATATCTTTCGGCAAGACAAAAAAAAAGTGCCGATTCATAATTTTTTGTATGATCATAATACGCTTCTATTTTTTCCTCATCTAAACGATTCAGATACTCTTCCAGAGTAGACAATTGCTCATGAGAAAGTCGGACATTGGTCATTTTATGTAAAAAAAGTTCAACCGATTTATTAGGCACCGGTAAAACACCGGTATAGAAATAATTTTGTGAAGTGTATGTTGTATTAACATTTCCCATAATTAATTCTCTCTTTTAAAATAAAATTCAATTTTTAAAACAATTTTAAAGAGATAATAATATTTTCCGTTATTTTCGTATATTCATATTTTCGAAAAAAGCGTTTTTGGAGGACTACGCAAGGGATTTTATCTTGCGGAATAATTCCTCAAAAAAAAGGGATTGTGAGGATCGAGAAGATTTTTTCCGTCAACAGAAAATCCGACTTTTTCAAGATTCATTGTTTCATTAGGTCTATATATAAATTAGTTTTTTTAGGTATGATTTGGGTTATTCACAAACCGGGGGTTACCGCTATGAATAGAATTATTGTGTGGTTCAGACAAGATTTACGATTGTCTGATAATCCGGCTCTTTTCGAAGCAGCTCGGACCGGCGCCGAAATCATCCCTTTGTATATTCTCGATGACCTGACACCCGGAATATGGAAACCCGGCGGAGCATCTAAACGTTGGTTATATTTTTCTCTTCAATCGCTATCTGAAGATCTGTCTTCTTTAGGGCTTTCGCTGATTCTAAGAAAAGGGGATCCGTTGGATATTCTAAAAGAGGTTGTGAAAGAGACAAAATCGAGCGGAATATATTGGAACAGAAGATATGAACCGTTTCACATCGAAAAGGATGTAGCTGTGAACCGGGAATTTAGCAAGATAGGAATAGAGTGCAAAAACTTTAAAGCTTCGTTGTTATTGGAGCCGCATGAAGTTTCTCCGAAGAGCGGAGGCTATTTTAAAGTGTTTACCCCCTTTTGGAATAGCTGTCTGAAATCGATAGAAACGGAAAAAGATCTTCCCGTCCCTTCACTTATTCCTTATAAAAAAACTATTGCTTCGGAAGATCTTTCGGATTGGAAACTTTTTCCCCGGCCCGATTGGGGTGCAGAATTTGACAAAAATTGGACTCCCGGCGAAAAACATGCAAAAAAACGTCTACAAACTTTTTCTGAAAAATGTATAGAAGAGTATCCGTATCACCGCGATTTTCCCTATGAGTCCGGCACTTCGCTTTTATCTCCTCATTTACATTTCGGAGAGATCAGTCCCCGACAAATATGGAATGCTGTTCAAAAAATTTTGGCCTCGCATCCCGGTCCGGAAAAAAAGCAAGCGTGTGAGAAATATTTAAGTGAAATAGGATGGAGAGAATTTGCTCACCATTTATTGTATCGCATTCCCGGACTTCCTACAAAACCTTTTAAACAAAATTTCGAAGCCTTTCCGTGGTCCGATAATAAAGATTTTTTGGTCTTATGGCAAAAAGGAAAGACCGGCTATCCTATTGTAGATGCCGGAATGCGGCAATTATGGCGTATCGGTTGGATGCATAATCGCGTTAGAATGATTGTCGCCTCTTTTCTTACTAAACATCTGTTGATTCATTGGATTGAAGGGGAAAAATGGTTTTATGACACCCTTGTGGATGCGGATTTAGCGAATAATGCGGCAGGATGGCAATGGGTGGCGGGATGCGGAGCAGATGCTGCGCCCTATTTCAGGATATTCAATCCGATTTTACAAAGTGCAAAGTTTGATCCGGAGGGGAAGTACATAAAAAAATGGGTTCCGGAGTTAGCTAATTTGCCGACAAAATATATACATAATCCGGCAGAGGCTCCGGAGGAGGAGCTTCGTAAGGCGGGAGTCGTTTTAGGGGTTACCTATCCTTTTCCCCTTGTCGATCTTGCGGAAGGGCGTAAAAAGGCATTGGAGTTATATTCTGCCTTAAATTAAGAGGAGTTTCAAACGCTGCTCGAATTAAATTCCTTTTATCCTAAATATTTTTGTGCAATTTCGTTCACTTTAAATGTTTGCTTAGATTTATCTGCTGCCCAACCATTTTCGGTTGCTATGGCAATTTCCGGTCCGGCAGGATTAAATACGATGCTTTGAATGGTGTTGATATTGGAGATCGGTGTTTCGGAATGATTATTCACTTTTAGGGGACTGTTCACATACTTTTTGACTTCGGAATCTATATGAATTTTCGGTTGATAATGAATGATCGCGGCTTTTTTCGAATCTATGACGGAAAGATCAAAAGATCCGGTGGGTTTTTCTCCAAATGTTGTGATCTGTTTTATTCTTTTGCATTGTTCCAAACAAAGTCTGGAGTAGAAAACTGCCGGGACTCCTTTTATGTCTTCGAGATCAGCGGAACATTCACTTACAGACAGACAAAGGCCTGAACTATTGATTCCGTTTAAGTTCCCGACCATACCCGGAACAGTCAGGCTCAAAGTGATAGTGTCCTCGTCGCATTTTCGTGCCACAAGAAAACTATAACTCCCCATGACTCCCCGGGATTTCCAATCCACGTTACTTTCCATCACGAAACCTTGTTTCTCCGGACAATCAATGGTGACAGAGGAGTGTATTGTTTCGAAAGGTGCGAGATTTGCAAGTTCTTTGAATTGTTTTTGTTCCGGCCGGAGATGAAAAAAGATGAGTTCTTTAAGGGTGAGGTCCCGACCGGATAAATTTAATTTTGCTTTTTGCGTTTGGTATCCTTCGATAATTCCCTGCATTTCTGCGAGATAATTTTCCGGTATCAATTTTTTAAATTTCTCCATAACTCTATCGGCACTCTCAGATAGAGTAGGAAGGATATTTTTTGATTTCATGGAATAAATTGCCCGGGCAAAGAATTTGCCTTGGATGATTCCGTTTTCTTGCGTGTTCATTGTTTTGAGAATAAGGACCGGAAAATTATTGATCATCACAAGTTGTGCTGATTTGGTAAAAAACTCTGTAAATTTTTTATGACAAAGAGCTTTTGGTCGGACGGTATTGAAATTTTTTTTTAGTAATATGGCTGAGGATAATGAGAGTATTGCCAGGACAAGTTTGCAGCAATCGAGTTTTCTCAATCGTTTTATTTTGTAAAGAGCAAAAGCCCCCAGCAGTACAAGTGCATCTCCAAATAATTTAATTATAGGAGGATGATTGTGCATCCAATGCAAAATACGATTTTGTTCTGACGTCATAAAGTTCTCCGAACCGGTTTTTATTGAGTAGTGAACAATTGTAAGAAAAACACTGTGATTATTCAAGTTAAAATTTTATATTTAACAATTATCTATCGGATAGCAGCGGATTTTATTTTTTCTATTCGAGTTTTTTCCGGTAGTTTTGTACTATAGAGTGAAGATCGCTATTGAGGTAGTATTAGGGTGAAGACAATTCCTATTCGAAAGCAGCTGACAAATTTTTCGTATCATCGCCATGATTTCCTACTTCTCCAATTTGTTTTGTCCGAATTTTTGAGTGCTCAGGCAGAAGTAAAAAATTTACGACGACTTTTTCTTGAATTTTGTGAAGTTTTTCGGGGAAGAGCCGGGAAAAAAAATAAAGAAGAGGCGCTTAAGAATCTGAATCGTTGCACGGAACAATTGTCAGGAAGTTCTTATAATTACATGAGGATTTTTTCTTGGGGGCAAGAGGGGGGATTTCTCAATAAGTTAAATCATTATTGCGCCCTTTTTTCTCAGCAATCGCCTCCCCGATTAAAAGCGGCAAAAAGAATTTATGAAGAGGTCAGCAGAGGCCGATTGGCATGTATTGAACTTCATGATCTTACTTTTTCCTTGCAAGGCCAACCTCAGACTGTTTGGAAAGAATATATTCAACAAATCAGGCAATTGGAAGAAAAAATTTCTAAAAAAATGAGTCTTTTTTCCGGATTATTGCCTGCGATCATCAAAGAATATGCGGATAATGAGAATGTAATTTTCTTTTTGCTTAGGCATAAGCATGAATTTGATGAATTGATCAGCAAAGAATTTATTACCGATTTGTTTACGGCCAATTATCCGGGAGGATCCGGGGATGCTGAAAAACTCTTATTGAAGAAATATCGAAAGCGAGGTTTTTTCCAACTTTTGCCGATCATATCAGAAAAATTCAGAAACATTTAGTAGAGAATATGAATAGCGCACAACAAGAATTCCGGGAACTTTTATCGTTATCTCTTAGTCATATCCTCGATCACTTCCGTCCTGAAGAGGATATTTGTACGGATTCCGAAACATATGATTTTTATCAAAAATTTCAGAGTCCCCCTCTTAAGACGACACAGGAAAAAACAATACAGCCTTCTTCTTTTTCACCTCCGGCTGCCGGTCCTGCACAAACTTTTGTAAAGTCCGCACCCGCACCAAATAATGTAGCCGGTTCCGATCTTAAAAAAACTCCGGAAGTACCCTCGGGCACTCCTTCTGCTCCGATTCCGATTACGGAGGGAAGCCGGGTGTATTCCAAAACACCGGATCCGTCTCTGTTTACCTTCACGCTTGATCCGATGTCGGTTCCGAAGGAATATGATCTTACGAAGATCCAAAAAGAAATGTCTCAAATTTTTCCTCAATTGGAAATTATCGATAAAATTCCGGAATACACCGGGCCGCAGCCGGTACAAAATCGGGCAACCGGACTGCCTGAAGTGATTTTCCTTACTTTTAGTGAGTCTCCGGAAGAAAAAGAATTCCTGAAAAAGGTGGCTGACGCCGTTACTGCCCGATTTTGTTCTGCTGCCGTTTATTCTGCTTTTCATATAGAAAGCAAAAACAAATGGGCAGATATGTTTCGCCTTAAAGGACTACGGTTTATTGTCGCTTCGGAATCGGGAATTTTATCTATGCCGAATTTATTGGCATATTATCGTCGACCGCAAAGATATTTGGGAGGACTTCCTGTATTGCTTATCTCAGATCCGGAGGTTTATCTCCGGCAGCCTGAACTCAAACATTCTTTATGGCAAGCAATTTGCACCTCTCTTAAAGATCTGAAGAAATGACCGGGAAATTTCTAAAATATGCAGCTGTCATCACCGAATTGTCTCTTGATAAAACGTTGGATTACGGCATTCCGGATGCATTGCTCGGTGAGGCAAAGCGGGGTTGTAAAGTGGACATCTCCATCCGGGGAAGAAGTCTGACCGGATATATTTATGAGATCAAAGACACCTCTCCTTTCCCCAATGTACGTCCGATAATCTCAATCTCTTCGAAGGAAGAGTTGATCAATGAAGAGCTTTTCGATTTAGCTAAATGGATGTCGGAATATTACTGCGCTCCGTTAAGCAAAGTATTGAAAACGATCCTTCCCGCCATTGTAAGAGGTGATAAGACACATAAAGAGCAATTTTATGTGATGCGTAAAAAAACCCGGGATGAACTGGCAGATTATTGTGCCGACATACGAAATAAGTATCCGGCACGCACAGCGGTTTTGGATGTGATGCTCAAAGTCAGTAAAGGAATTTTATTGACTGAACTTTTAGAGGAAACAGGTGGATCGCGTAGTCCTGTCGATACGTTGGTGAAAGACGGATATCTCCTCATCGATATCGTACGAGTCGATCGCTCTCCTTTAGTGAATGAAGAGTATTTTCTCACGAAACCGAAAAAACTCAATCCTGATCAGGCCGAAGCTTTAGAAAAAATTGTTTGTAGTATTGAAGAGAGTCGATTTGAAACTCATCTCCTTTATGGAGTCACAGGAAGCGGAAAAACCGAGGTATATTTAAGAGCAATTGAAAAGGCTCTCTTAAAAAATAAGGGGACTTTAATGCTCGTCCCGGAAATCTCTTTGACACCTCAAACCGTCGAGCGATTTCGCAGCAGATTCGAAGGGGATATTGCCATTCTTCATCACAGACTTTCCCCAGGAGAAAGATACGATGAATGGCATAAAATTCGGGAAGGACGGGCAAAAATTGTGATAGGCGCAAGGTCCGCTATTTTCTGTCCGCTGCCTGATATAGGACTCATCATCGTAGATGAAGAACATGAATCCTCTTATAAGCAAAGCGAAGAGGCCCCTTGTTACCATGCAAGGGATGTAGCTGTAATGCGAGGGAAAATGATCAATGCCACGGTCATTCTTGGCAGTGCAACGCCCTCTCTTGAAAGTTTTTATAATGCACAACATAAAAAGTATACACTTAGTAAATTACATGCCCGTGCCGATGCGGCGGCTTGTATCCCTACGGTAAAAATTATTGATCTTAAAGAGGAATATGCCCGAGCAAAAGGATATACCAATTTCTCTGATGCTCTTTTACACGGAATAAAAAAAAGGGTAGAGGTCGGTGAACAAACAATTTTGTTTCTCAATCGGAGAGGCTACCATACCGTTCTCCTCTGTAAATCGTGCGGAGAATCGATCCGCTGCTCCCGCTGTGAAATTTCTTTGACCTATCACAATGCTCCTCCGATGATGAGCTGTCATCTTTGCGGCTATCACTCTCCTCCTCCAAAACAATGTCCCAAATGTCGGGGAGAGGAAACTATGCAATTCAAAGGGGTGGGGACAGAACAGATTGAAAAATCTTTATACGCTGTTTTTCCTGAGGTAAGAATCATTAGAGTCGATGCCGATACGACAAAACACAAGGGAAGCCATTCGAAATTGTTGCGCGATTTCGGAACGGGAAAAGCGGATGTGTTGATAGGCACTCAGATGATTGCCAAAGGATTACATTTTCCCCAAGTCACTTTGGTGGGGATATTGAATAGTGACGGCGGACTCAATATCCCGGATTTCCGCGCTTCCGAAACAGTTTTCCAACTGATCACGCAAGTGGCAGGAAGAGCAGGAAGAGGTGAGTTGCGGGGAGAGGTCATTATTCAAACGCGAATGCCCGATAACAATACAATTTTATTAGCTTCCGAACAGGATTTTGAGAAATTTTATTTGGAAGAAATCAATACGCGACATTTTTTTTGTTATCCTCCTTTTTCACAATTTGTAAAGATTGCTTTTTGCGGTAAAGACAAAGAAAAAACCTTTCAAAAGGCTCTGGAATGGCATAATGCCGTGACACGAATTTTATCGGAATCATACCAAATCCATCCGGTGGTTCCCTCGGGATATGCAAAAATAAAAGATGATTATCGTTTTCATTTTCTTATTCGGGGTCAAAAAATTTATGAAATCAATGCAGCCCTCAAAAGAATACAGACGACACTCCCGGCAAAATCGGATATAAAGGTGCTATTGGACATCAATCCCTCTTCTAC
>JABDBB010000020.1:0-25440 GCA_013288845.1 Chlamydiota bacterium
GATTTTTCTTTTTGCTCTTGTGACAGCTGTATAAAAAACTTCTCTACCGAAACGAGCGGCATTTTTGGGAAAAAGAATCATAATCTCTTTGAATTCACTTCCTTGACTTTTATGGATGGATATACAAAAGGCATATTCGTAATGTTTAAGTAGTAAAGCCGGAATTTTTCTGTACTTTTCTTTATCATCACCGACTTCTCGAGTAGGAAAGAGAGCAAAATCACCTTTTTCTATAGCGGAAAAATTTCCGTTTTTCTTTACCAACAGTCCGGTTTCTCCGTTAAACAGTTGCAAGCTGTAATCATTTTTTGTGATGATTATAGGGATGACCGCTTCATTTTCGTAGACCCTTTCTTTCACCAGCTGATCAAAAATCAATTTGTTGACAGACTCTACTCCCATTGTCCCTTTTCTTAACGGAGATAAGATTCTAAAGCTATTAAACTCTTCAATAAGAGAGTCGTAGGATTGTCCTTTTTTTTGTATAATACTGCAAAAAAATGAAAGAGCTTCCTTGAGAATTATTTGCTGAAGGATTCCCGATCGGGAATTAGCATCGTAAAAAAATCCTGAAATAGTCTTTTCCGCATCATTTGTATTTAAGACTTCAAGAATTGCTTTGATATCCCCTTTATTTACAGATTCAGCAAACGTAACGATTTCCCGTATATCTGCACGGAGGCATTTTTTTAATTCAATGACACTTAAAGGGGCATCTCTTTCTCTTATTTTAAGGAGATCAGAAAAAGGACATCCGGACTCCACCGCCGGTAATTGGTACTTATCTCCCAGGAAAATCATTTTAGTTCCGGGCCTTACGGAAGAAAGCAAGCGCGACATCATTTTAGCATCGATCATAGAACTTTCATCAATTACAATAAAATTTCCCTCTATATATCCCGAGCCTCCTTTATTTCGATTACTATCGCCTTCTAATAAAGAGTGAAGAGTTTTTGTTTTGATAGAAAAAGAAGAATCTTCAGGTAAATAATTCAGGCTGTTTTGCAGATTAAAAGCAGCTTTTCCTGTTGGTGCCGCAAGGATTATGGAGCAATTTTTTTTCTCCTCTTCCGTAATTGACATAATAAATATTTTAATAATAATTCCGGCAGTGTACGTTTTTCCTGTTCCCGGTCCTCCCGTAATCAAAGTCAGATTATTATGACATGCCGCAGGAATGGCTTCACTTTGTTCAGGAAGAATTTTTCCCTCTTTAAACAATCTATCGACCTCTTTTCGAACAATACCGGCATCCGGATTGAATAGAGGGACAGCTTTATCAATTGTTATGATAGATTCAATAAATTTCTTTTCATAACTCCAAAATTTTTGGAGATAAAGAATGTTTTTTTTTATCACAAAAGGCTTTTGTGTGAGATCTAAATCAGGATCACATAAGTATTCCAAAGGGATGTTTTTTATTCCTAAAAGAATAAGATCTGTTATCTCATTTAATTCTTCCTGCAAATCACCGGCCTCCTCTTCCTCTCCATATAATTTCCATAATAAAGAGGGATCCGGCCTGACAGTATCATTTGTATATTCTATACATAAATGCCCTTGCCGTATCGCCAGAGATAAATGACAGACAAGAGGAACCAATCCTTTAATCGCAATGCCTTCCAAGCCTAAAAGATTTTTTGCTAAGAATAAATCGGCATACGAAAGAATACCCCGATTAAAAAAGAATTCTAAAATCCGATTGTCGGGCATACAAGAGAAAAATTTTGAATCCTGCAGATTTCCCTTCAATTTCTTTGTATAAAAAAGTTTTTGTGCACACCCTTGCATCTTATTTTTCCTCTTTTATCGGAATTGCATCTGAAAAATTTTCGAAAACAACCGGTTGAACAGAATGGAATTCCGAGAGATTTCTCTCTGCATCATCTACACAATAGAGACCTTTTCCCGGAGATTCTACTCCACGAAGAAAGAAATAATAGGTTCCTCCATAAATCTCTTCAAACGGATCCGGCACCAATATAGAAAGATATTTTTTTAAGGCTTCTTTATAAAGAGCTGCCTGTAATTTGTATGAATGAACATCCATTGATTTCTCTAAGTTCATTTCCGAATAAGCGCTTGAGTCAGGACCCAACCAATTGCTTTTCCAATCCACAATATAGTACTTACCGTTTGCACAAAAAATGAGATCGATAATTCCGTTTAGATAGCCCGGTGATACAATAAATTCATCTAAAAAAGGAATATTTCCGGTCAACGGATAAAGAAATCGATGTTCTCTATACATTTTTTTCTGAGAAATATCTTTCAATAAAATTCCACCAACAGAGGTATGTAGGCAATTATTTATCATTTCTGAAATGCATTCCGACCAATCGGCATAGGAAGTTCCCAAAGTATATTCTTTTACATAATCGTGTATGTTCTCTATATCAAACGGAATATTCTCTAAAATAGCGTGGAGAAGATTCCCTGTTTCGCTTCCTGAAGGTAAAGTATGCAAGTTTTTATTGTTTTCTAAAAAATTTTGAGGAGCACCCTCACCGATCGATATGACTCCGGAACCGGCCGATTTTTTAGATAGAGAGGAAAAAGATTGAAGAAAAAGGTGTTGTACCGGCAGGACAATTTTTTCGGGAGCCGGTCCTATTGATTCGGGAATTGTGATAAAATCATTTTCTCCGGTTATTTCGGTGCTCTGCAATATCTGTAGAGTGATTTCAGGCATTTCATCAACAATGGATTCTAAAATTGAAAGAGAAGGATTTTTCATCCTTAAATAAAGCTCATTCGAATTTTTTACAATTCCCTGCAATTTTGCGAGATATATTTCCAAAAGAGAAGCACATCCTCTTTTTGGAATAGAATTTGTTACCATTGCTATAGGAATATATAAACGTTGTTTTGCGCGTGTTGCCGCTACATAAAATTGGCGCATTTTTTCTGCATCAATTTCATCGCAGTATTGAATATATTTTTCGTCCTCTTCCAAAAGTACCGGCTTTAAAGAAACACCCTCCGGATCCTTTACCGGAACAATCAGAGAGGGTTGCGGCGATCTTCTTAATATTCCCGGAGTGAATACAATATCGTACTCCAATCCTTTACAGGAATGAATCGTCACAATAATTACAGAATTTTGGTTTCTTTCCTGTTTCTTTTCTATATCGGAAGGATTTTCTGAAAAATATTCGGAAAAATTATAAAGAAATTCAATCAATCCATATGCGTGAGCAGAGTTTTCATATTGATATTTTATAAGAATCTCGGCAATTTGCTCCAATTCTTCAAAAAATTCAGGTTGACCGCTCTGCAAAAGCAGCATTTCTTTTATGGTACGCCCTTTTTTATTCCATATAGTTTCTGTTAAAGCTTCATAAAAAAATCCGAAATTTTTCTTCAATAAAATTTCACGCAAGGAATAAATCTTCTCCATAACATCTTCAGTAATGCATATAGAGCCGATTTCTTCTCTCATTATCCGATCGGTCATTCCTATAATAGGATTTGCCAAAGCTTTTTTAATAATATTTTCATTCTTCGGATATAAAACAGCCTCAAGAACTTCTATAAGAGCTTTTAAAGCAGGAGAATTTTCCAAAGAAGAATTTTTTTGTACGAGGAAAGGTACACCTCTTTTTTTCAAAAAATCTCCGATTCTTTCAGCCTGAAATCGATCGCTTACCAAAACAGCAAATTTGCCGAAAGAAAATCCCTCTTTATTATGAAGGCGTAAAATTTCTTCTGTCATAAACGGAAAAAAGCTTTCTTCTTCCATGGTTTCAAGAGGATATGAATTGCTCCTCTTTACCTCACGTTTATCTACAAAAAAATGGAGATATCCTATTCCGTCATCTAAATTTAGAGTATTTTCCGGTTTTCCGGATTTAACCGGCCGATATTCCAAATTTTGTTGTGTAGCAGGCAAAAAGATCAATTGTTGGCACCGAGAGAATAGAGTATTCAACGCCCGGATCAAAGAAGGATCGGAACGATAATTTGTATCGAGACTTACCCTTTGTTCCATTCCCGGAGTCTCTGCAGCTGCAATATAGGTGTAGATATCTGCCTGTCTGAAAGAATAAATAGATTGCTTCGGATCTCCCACCAGATATAAAAAATTTTCTTTTTTCTCGGATTCTAAAAAAAGAGTGCGGAAAATTTTCCATTGGACTAAATCGGTATCCTGAAACTCATCGATGATGGCGACACAAAATTTTTCACCGATTTTCTTTCGAAATTGATCATTTTCCAAGGCTTTTTGCATAAAAAGAAGATAGTCATCAAAAACAGGCTTTTCCTCTTCCCTACAATATTTTTTAAGATACTCTCTGCATTCATTCGCCATATTGGAAATGATCATCTCCGGCGATCGGGCTTCTGCAATAATAGGATAAAGAACAGCCTCTACCTGTTCATAGAGATCGGGATAATGGAGCTCCCCGCCGAGTGTTTTTTTAACTTTTTTATTGCCGGGTTTTATAAAATGGTACAACAGAAGATCATCTTCTATCAGGCGATCAAAATCTTTATTATTATACCGGGATTTATCAAATAAGTCGAAAAAAGAGAAAATTTTCTCTTCGAAATTCCCCGAAATTTTCAATTTTTTATAAGCATCTTTATAATTCTCAAAATCTTCTCGGAGATATTTACCGGAAAATCCGAAATCACTCCGTAATTTTTCCATGGCGGAAATAAATCGGGAAAAAAGTTCGGTATAATTTGCATTTTTTTTAATTTCGAATCCCTGCAAGATCATCCGGATAATTTTTTCTTCCAGACCTTCATATTTCCCTAAGAAATTTTTTAAAACAATTTCTACCTGTGCTTCCGCATACCTTTCCGGAATTAATTCTGTGCGGAAAAAATTTCTGACAAGTCGTCGGGTTTCTGCTAAAGAAAGATGCTCTGTATCGGAAGAGAGGCATAAGTCGCCTTCAAAAATATATTCCTTTAACATTTTAGCGCAGAATCCGTGAATGGTATAAATACAGGATTCATCAAAAAAATATAAGGCATCCTCCAAAGATCTGATAGCGGTATTCACCTCTTGCAAACCTTTATTCAAAATATTTTCTATAAAAGAAAAAGGTCCTGTATATTGCTCTTCTGAATTTGCATGTAATCTTCGAATGTCTTTCAGGCAATTGACAATATTTTTACGAATTCTATGCTTTAAATCCGCTGTAGCAGCTTTTGTAAAGGTCACCACCAAAATTTGGCGGATGCTAAGAGTTTTTCCGGTTTCCGGATTTTTTTCTATCAATAAACGGGTAACCAGATTTTCTATAGCAAATGTTTTCCCCGTGCCTGCCGAAGCTTCTAAAAGATAATTTCCGTGCACATTGACATTCTTATCTCGAATACAAAAACTATTCATCATCGCTCTCCTCTACACCGGAAAGGGCAACTTTGCTATACCACATCTCATAAAAGCCTCCGAAACATTCTATGCAGGACTCCCTCCATTCCGGCATTTGATCGCATGAATTAGATACATAGCCAAAAGGAAATGCTTTATCTGAATAGGCATTGGAATATGATCGGAAAGGATTGGAAAAATCGGATTTTATAAGATGTTCTAATTTATTGATATTCCCCTCTAAAATACCCGGAATTCTTTCAGGTAATAACGGCGATGGATATTTAGCAGTCAGAAAAAATAATTGAACAAAATTGTGTAAAAGTTGTTCATTCCCGGAAACTAAGCCTGATTTTACTATCCCTTTTCCGCTTTTCATCGGAAAAAGATTCGGTTTAATAGGAAGATCGTATTTTTCTATTAAATAGCTCAGCACAATATATTCAGGCCAATATTTTATTACCTCTTCGGATTTGTCATCTGTATAAGTAAGCAATCCTTTATTGCATACATCGCGCAAAATGCCTGTAATACTAACAGATTTCTCGCCTATCCGGATTTTAACGGCAGGAACAGTGAGAACACCTTCTCCTGTATAAGTGATGACCTCGGTGCGGGGAGAAAGTTCTATCGTAAATACATCTGCAAAATTTATTCCGAAATTTTCGAAATTTTTTACAATCACTTCAGAATCGCGCAAAATTTTGCCTTTGACAATCCGACCGAACATCCCTAACGGAAGTTTTCCCGTACGATCGGCAGATTCTAAAACATCTTTTGAAAGATTTCGTAGGGCTGCTTTTTTTATGATAGCACTATCCAACAGAGAAACAGAAAAATTTTCTTCATCTTTTATCTCTTTATCATGCCCTCCCGAAAGATATATACCGTGACATCGATTAAAAAAAACTTTCAAGGGATTTTTCACACAATTAGAAAGATCATTTACAGAGATCGAGTCTTCTTCTTCTATAAAATCTTTTTTTTCTTTTATTGAAAAGGATTCGATAAATGTATACGGTTCTTTTTTGTCGACCGAATAAAAGGCTTGGGCAGCTCTGTAATTCGATAATGAATAACCGGTAAAACCGGATTTTTTATCAAAATATTTTTTATCGAAGGAATAAAAAGGATGAACAAAGGTACACACCTCAGAAGGAAGATTTCCGTCTATTGTGTAAGCACTGTCCATATAATCTAAAAGTTCGCTCACAACAGATGATCGAAGACTTTTCGGAGTCCCTTCAGAGGATTCATTTGCATAGCTTAAACAAAGATACCGGCGAACGGAAAGAAGAATTTCTAAAAAATGATATCTGTCAAAATCTATACGCCGCGGACAGAAATCAGTATCGGTATATTGTTGAAGAGCATTTAAGGAATTATCAAGATCTTTTTTAGGAAAATCTTCTTCACACATACCTATTAAAGCAATAATTTTTCCGGGGACAATATATCCTTCTTTAAGAGAAGAAAAAGTGACTCCGTGTAACGCTCTTTCTTCTGAAATTTCCCTTTCTCTGCTTAAAAGACTTTCTAAGCGCGATGCAACGGAACAATAAGAAAATTTTTCGGAATCCGAATCAATTTTTTTAATCGATTGTATTGCCTCCAATAAAAACAGATAATCATTTTCACTTTGGCTCTCCAAAGGATCCGAAGCTATATAACTTTCTATCATACATTCCAGATAAAGTGACCAATCATGCAACGTCATACATGTACCGTCAGAAAGAAGGCTAAGATCCGCTCGCAAAGAATTTATAAGTCCCGAAAACCTTCCTAAAGTATCGATTTGAGTGAATTCTATATTCAAACGATCAAAATTTGAAAATGCCGTTGAAGATTTTTTCTCTTCATTTGTGATCACCATAGATTTATATAATTTCTCAAATCCTGATTCCCAAGTACCTATAGAACGTTTATCGATCATTCCGTTCGTACAATGATTCTTTTCCAATATCCGGTCGCGATGAAAATCAGTTTCTCCCCAAGAGATTCCTGTTTCCCGTATCCATAACCGGATCATCTCTTTATCTTCATGAGAAAATGGATTTTTTGTAAGAAATTCCGGAAACTCAAATAGTTTCAAAATATCTTTAGAACTCCATTTTGAATCATTCAATGAAAGAATATAAAGAAAAAGTTTGACTACACGGGTATGCAAAAGAGGTTTTCCGGTAAGAATTCGACACTCTAAACAGGAATCAACCCGACCGAAAACTACTCTTATATAGGGCTCATAATCCTTTATCTCGGGTGCATACACCCGGATATCACTTGGTTTTATAGGATTATTTTCCGCATTAGAATCCGATACCATTTTCAATAAATTGTCATAAAGTATTTCCACCTCACGCAATTTTCCGGGAGCTATGTCGACACGAACAGATAAATCACGGACAAAGTCAATTTTTTTTGCCCCATCAGGATTTCTCAATAAAAGAATATCTGTCTGCAATGCATCTAAAAGAGTAAAAGAAGATTTTTGTGTTGTATAATACTCTTCAAAATAATAATCGGAATATATTTCATGAGCCTTGTACTTTTCATTGACGATATAAAACTCTTCAAAATCAGTTTCTAAAATTTCCGGCTCTTTCGCAATCTCCCTTCCCAAACGACCCAAATTTGCAAGTAACGGATTCCTATCTTTCAATAATTCTTCCAAAGCACTTTCCTCTTCAAAAGAAACTCCCTTTTCATGCCAATAATTGCGCATGGAAATCCTCTGTTTATCGGAACAAATATCGCTCCAAAATAAGGAACAGGGGGATAATATATAATGAAATACAGGAATTTTTTCGGCAAATTTTTTCAAAAATCGTATATATTCAGGAGAAATATAGTTAACAGCAAAAATATGTCCGGTGATATTTTCACAATTTTTTTTAGGATTATATTTATTGAATTGCCGGCGGGGATAGGTTAGACCGGATGACGGATGACAAAAAACGGATCTCCAAATATGAGCCTGCCAATTTTTTTCTTCGGATTTTTCAAACCGGTCAATAGCAGCTCCTCCGTAATGACCGTAGCGAAAAAAAAGTGTGCTCAGTTTTTCACAAAGTGAAAACAGCCGCTTTTCTCCCTTAGGAGAAAGTGTTACCTCTTTGCCCTGTAAATAATGAATCAAAATTTCTAACGAAGCCTCTTCTTCGGAAAGATCAGCTCCCTTTTTTAAAATTTTCCTTATCTCTACTTCTATTTTTAAGGACAACTCCCATTCCGTCGGGATCCTTTCCGGCCCGGGATTTTCACAGGTGAGGCCGTAAATTTTTTTAAAGCCTTCTTCTAAACTATAAATCTCTATTCCCGCCGCTATTCCGAGACGGGGATGTTCGGCCATTCGTAAAGTCAGCCATTTTTTTATCCCGGGACCGGAAACAAGGACGATGCGTCTGCAAAAAGGATCGGTATCGGCAAAAAGACGGCCGGCGAATTTTTCAAACAACTGTTCGAGATAATTGCTAAAAATAATTTCCGCTGAATATTCCATGGCTCTGCATGATTCGAGTTATATATTAAAGAGGTCTATTAGACTTTAACTTTAATCAGAGATATAATCAAAGAAAACTACACCCTAATGAAAGGCTCCATGGAACCGATTATATTTATAGACAGAGTTACCGGGAAAGAAGAGATTGAACCTGTTTACGGTTATAAATCCCTTAGCTTGCTTTACGGTCCCACAGCCTTCGGAAGACGCCTCCGTTTTTTCGCTTCAGAGAGCCCTCTCTTTTCCCGGCTTTATGGCCTATACATGAAAAGTTTTCTGTCTAAAAAAAAAATTGCCTCTTTTATTCAGGATTACCGGATTGATCCCTCCGAATTTATCCTTTCTCCGGAAAAATTTCGATCGTTCAATGATTTTTTTATCCGTCATTTAAAAATTGAATGTCGACCTATTGACAAAGCTCCATTGATTATCCCGGCTGACGGACGATACTATTTTTTCCAAAATATCGATAGTGCAGAAGGATTTCTCGTAAAAGGAAAAAAATTCACTCTACCGGCTTTACTGCAAGATGAAGCTCTCGCTGACGAATATGCAGGAGGATCCATGGTAATAGCCAGACTTTGTCCGACAGACTATCATCGTTTTCATTTTCCTTGCGACTGTATTCCGGGTGAAACAAAATTGATCAACGGATACCTCTATTCGGTCAATCCGGTAGCCGTTAAACAAAATATTGATATATTCACGCAAAATAAAAGAACAATCACCACTCTCTCTACAGAGCATATGGGAAATATACTTTTTTTAGAGATAGGGGCCACCAATGTAGGAAGCATCGAACAAACCTTTTCCCCCGGAAAATTCTACAGAAAGGGTGAAGAAAAGGGGTTTTTCTCTTTCGGAGGCTCCGCCCTCATCCTTCTTTTTAAACCGAATACAATCGTATTTAGCCCCGACCTCATCGAAAAATCCGAGAGTGGCAAAGAAATTCGCTGCCTCCTCGGACAATCGATGGGCAGCATAAGAGGAATTTAAGGCGCGCAGCGTTTGGAGTGCGGTGACTCGTCACCGCTTTGCCCTCGACTCGACTTGTCGAGGCGGTTTAATCGTTATTTTGTGTTTATAGATTTTCAGAAATTCGTTCAAAAATTAGTCTGTAAATTTTTAAAAACGCATCGACAAGTCGATGCGAGGGCAAAGCGGTGACGAGTCACCGCACTCCAAACCGCTGCGCGAATGATATTCTTCTTAGGCTTAATTTCTGCTTTGAATTTTTGACAGAAGGCGCAAAAATTCGATATAAAGCCATATTAAAGTCACCATGAGAGCAAAACTTGCATACCACTCCATATATTTAGGTGCGCCATGTTCAGCCCCTTGCTCGATAAAGTCAAAATCCATGACTAAATTGAGAGCTGCCACCACGACGACAAAAAGACTAAACAATATGCCGAATAAAGAACTGCTATAAACCAAAGGCATTGTCACGCCGAAAAAGCTCAATACAATCCCTATAAGGTAAAAAACAAAAATACCGCCGGTAGCAGCGACCACACCGAGTTTAAATTTTTCGGTGACTTTGATCCATCCTGTAGAGTAGGCAGCGAGCATCACAAATAGCGTTCCGAAAGTAAGACTGACCGCCTGAATGACAATGCCGGGATAAGAGGCTTCAAACATAGAGGAAAGACCTCCAATGACGAGCCCTTCAACAAGAGCATAAAGAGGTGCCGTAATCGGAGCCCATTCTTTTTTAAAGATGGTCACCATGGCGATGATTAAACCGCCGAACATTCCTCCCCACATCCAAGGAGAAACGACCGAAACATCGCCGCCTGATTGATAAAATTTCATCCATACCCAACCGGCAGAGAGCATCACAAGACATAAGGAAAGTAATGTCTTAAAAATTACTCCCCCTACTGTCATTGCATCGACAGAATTTACTCTTCTGAAACCGGTAAAAGTTTCTTCTCTTAATGCAGGATTTGAAGAATGCATATCAGTTCTCCTTATGTTTTTCTTTGATCATATAATAAAAACGCTTTTTATGACAAAAAAAAGAAATATAAGGCTATAACCGGTAATAAAAAATTTATTCCTGATCTAAAATTGAATCATAAGAAATTAGTAGAACATGAGATACATTTTTTCTTTTAAATATCCTCATTAAAGGATAATATCCATCTCTTACACCGGAGAGTTCGGCAATGTTGCTGATTGAAGCAGGAAAAAATAAAACAAATTATGTCCGAGAGCTGTGGCAATATCGCGAGTTGTTGTTCTTTTTGACCTGGAGAGATCTCCTGGTGCGTTATAAACAGACGGCAGTCGGATTTTTATGGCACATCCTTAAACCCTTTCTTCTGTTGATCACCCTCACCCTTGTTTTCGGCAAGCTTGTGCATTTGGGACAGGATAAAGGATATCCTTATGTGTTGCTTGTGATCACAGGACTTCTTCCCTGGCAATTTTTTGCTTCAACCCTCAGCGATTGCAGTGAAAGTCTTATTGTCAATTACCAACTCATCACAAAAATCTATTTTCCCCGGATCCTGCTGCCTATCAGCTCTATGATCATAACCTTCATAGATTTTTTAATTACGGCCGGCATGCTTTGTATTTTGCTTGTATATTACCGATTTGTTCCGCCTAAAGAGATAATATTTCTCCCTTTTTTTATTATAGAGCTGTTAGTACTCTCGTTTGCACTCGGAGTTTGGTCTGCCGCGTTAAATGTACGGTATAGAGATTGCAGGCAATTGGTCCCTTTTGCCATCCAATTCGGACTGTATATTAGCCCTGTAGCATTCTCCGGTTCTATTATCCCTGAAAAGTGGAGATTGCTGTATCACCTCAATCCGATGGCCGGAATTATAGACGGGTTTCGCAGAACAATCATCGGAGGAGAAGAGAGCATTTATTGGCCGGGGCAACTCGTATCGATTTGTGTCATCGGAATCATTCTCTATCTCGGATTGACCTATTATAAACATATAGAAAAATTTTTTGCCGATATTATCTGATTATGACTTTATTAGTAGAACATCTATCTAAAAAATATTCCGTTCTTCGAAATCAAAAATTGGAGACGGAAACCTTAAAAGACAAGTTAACAGCAGGTCTGAAGCGTGTTTTTTCTCCTAAAAAAATTATAAAAAATGCCCCGCATGAATTTTGGGCATTAAACGACGTATCTTTTTCTTTAGATCCGGGAGACAAACTTGCTGTTATAGGAAAAAACGGCGCCGGAAAATCTACCCTTCTTAAAATCATCAGTCGGATTACTCCTCCTACAAACGGAAAAATTACGGTAAGAGGGAAAGTCGCCGCTTTACTCGAAGTGGGCACGGGCTTCCATCCGGAATTGACGGGGAAGGAAAATATTTATTTAAGCGGCGCCCTTTTGGGTATGTCTAAAATAGAAATAGCCGGAAAATTTGATGAAATTGTCGATTTCTCCGAAATAGAACTGTTCCTGGATACTCCTGTAAAACGATACTCCTCCGGTATGTTTGTTCGTCTGGCTTTTGCCGTTGCCGCGCATTTAGAGGCTGAAATTTTGATTATCGATGAGGCCTTGGCTGTCGGTGATACGCAATATAAAAAGAAATGCATAGATAAACTGGAAGAGGTGGGCAAAGAGGGAAGGACAATTATTTTTGTCACTCACGATATGTGGGCTTTACGTTTTTGCAATAAAGGTTTGCTTCTCGAAAACGGTTCGGTGGTTCCGACGGACAGTTTAGCGGATTGTGTAGCAAAATATTCGGGCAGCGGATCTCCCCAAAAAGGAAGTTCATGGTCGGGAAAATTTGAGAACGGTCCGGTTGTCATCCATTCATTGGAATATACACCGCCTAAATCTCCGCTAGGGAAAGGCTCTGTCTCTATAAAAATCTCTCTTCTTCAAGCTATTCCTGACCTTTTTGTAGGTTTTCTTATAGTAAATCGCTCGGGAAATATTATCGTTCGCCATAAAATAACCGGAGAGTCCGGATCGGAAATAAAATTTCTTCAGGGAAGTTATGAATTTCTATCAGAAATTGATCCGGGAATGTTTTTAAACGGCATTTATACGATAGAGCTCGATATACTTTTACCTGAAGGGAAAAAAATTTCTCATCAGGGAATAGCTGTTTCATTTGAAATTTTCCGTCCGGAGAATTCAGGAAATTTACAGGATACTCTCCTTACAGGTTGGAAGGGAGATTTTAAATCTATCCCCTGTATGATTTGATTTATCCGGTATATTCATAAGGTTGTACGAAGATTCCCCAATCCGGTTTTTTTACCGATCCGTCCAACCATTTATTCCACGAACTCATAGGAGTACCTTCTACTCCTAAAGCGTCGGTACACCAAAATTCTAATTTTCCTGTCCCCGGATTCACAACAAAACTAAAATAATCTTTCACCCAATTGGTATCTGCAACAATGATGGGTCTCGGCATCGAATATCCCAGTTCTTCACAAACTCTTTTTATTAAAGTATGATAGTCGACGGAAAAAGAAGTTTTATTTTTTATAAGGCAAATAAGTGCTTTACAAACGTCCTGAAACTGTTTTGCTCCCATAACACTCTCTCCTAAAAATCGGGGAGTGAACTCCTCTAAATAGAGAAGAGCATTTTCTATCTCTTTTTTTGAAATTCCCGGGAGTTTTGAAAGAACTTCTCCTACATGATCGCGAATACTGTAGATAGGAAAAATCGGAAGATGAGAATAAAGAGTTTTATCAATCGTCTCTTCATCGATAACGGGTCTTCCCCGCTCACTTAAACCTCTATGAGTTTCAATTCCTTTTATCAGATAATCCCGAAAAAGAGGGACCGACATAGAGCCTCTTAGATCTCCGAAAGTTTGTTTGAATAAAGGTCTGAAATTTTCAGGAATATGGGGCATTAAACGATTGACCAGATAGAGCATCGCATCTGAATTCAATACTATAGCATCGTTAAATCGTTGCATCGGAAATATAAGGTGATCGCGAATCCAAGTGTAAGTAAATTCTTCGTTTTTCCAACTGTTGACAAATGGATATTGTCCGGGTTTTAAAATAAAAGCATGGGTCGGTGAGTACATCAGCATTGATTTTTTTGTATTGCCTTCAAAATCTTTCGTAATTTGATACGGAATTTTTTTTAATGTATCGGCAAGGAACACAAGAAGTTCCTGCGGATTTTCCACCCAACGGGAAACAGAGGTGGGTTTATGCTCTCTCCGAAAATATACACTGACTAAAGTATGAAGATTGCCTCCTGAAGTATATACCCAAGGTTTTTTTTCTACTTTATCCATATTTTCCAAAGGATTTTCCGGAATACCTGTATTATGCGCTGCGGCCATCCGATAAAGAGCGGTCTCCAAAAATTCTTTGGTTTTTATATGCCCTACAATTTCGGTCGTAATCTCGCTTAAAAGTGTTTCAAGGCCTTTAAATTCTTCATCGATATCCATATTTCTTTCGGCAGCAATAAAAAAGCCGGACAACGCGTCAATGAATTCTTCCTGATTCGTGATAATGCTCCATTGTGCTGAATTTGTCCTTCCGTGCTTATATAGCAAACGGAATCCGGCAGGACTGTCATTGTAAGGACCGACATTTATGTCCATCATTTCAGGGTCATATACTTCCTGAAAATACTTAGGAAAGAGGTCTATATAATATCCGATCAGCTGATCAAATAAATTCGCTATTCTTTTTGCCCTAAAATGCGCTCTGTCGCGATATTCAACAATGGCATCTAATTCGCCGACCTTAGCTTTATAATCAATTTTTAACCACCGGGCTTCATCTTCGGAAGAGGCTCTCTTCAGACGATTCTCCACAATTTTAACTTGGGCAAACATCTGCTCATACTGAAATTGGTACTCCTCTATATCCCGATTTGCCGCTTCCAGTTGATTCTTCAGAATGGTATACAGAGAAAATCCGATTCCCCCCTGATCATCAGCCCTTAATCCGAGACTTGAATAGAGATTCCATCGGGAAAATTCTCCTTTTGTTTCGGCAAAAGAGGCCATGGTATATTCCCACGATCTCAAAAGCGCATTATCGCCGAAAGATTTAAATGTTTTTTTTGCTCTGTTTAAGGCCTCTTTAAATTTATAAATGGAATCCCCTTTTCCACCCGCTAAGGCCGTACCGGGCATTCGCATCATGATTTCAGTAGGCATAGAACGGGGAGCTCTTTTCTCCATTTCTTTTACCTGTTCTTCGGTAACGGAAAATCTGTCTAAAAAAACAAAACGGAGAATTTGCTCTATATTGACAATGAGATATGGAGATGTTGTAGAAGGAGAGGTCTCTACAAATTTTTTTATATATTCCCTGAGTTTCTCCTGCTTTTCATGAAGAGACAAACTCTCTTCTATCAAACCCTCTTTTTCTAAAGCTAAAATCAATCCGGGCTGCTCGGATAACTTAAATCCGGTCTCTTCCGGATTAGAAGAAATAAGAAAAGGTTTTTTTAAATCTCCCGTTCCCGAACTTCCGTTAAGAGGGACCGAATATTCTATTCCGCTAAAAGTCCTTTTTAATCTTCCGGTGCCGAATAGCTCGTTCATGTCTTCAAAAAATCGCAAGGGCTGCTCATCGTGAATGACAATGGCAGGAGCGGTTGCAAAACAGGATCCCAGCGCCTGTCTGAGATAGCACATTCCTGCACTCAATACGGCACGTCTCGTATGGGCATCGGTAATCGTAATTTTTGGAGAAAGTTGCAATGTATCGCGAATAATTTCGTCTGACACCGGATGAAAATGGGGCCTGGTAATGGCCTGCAGTGTTTTTAGAAATTCTTTGTCATCATAAAGTTTTTGAAGAAAAAAAAGAATGTGCTCCTGCCTCAACGAGTCATACTGTCTGTCCGGCCCGAGAAAATAGAGGTGCTCTTTACAAATTTTGATTACATGTTTCAAACTCGCAATATTGACCATACCGCGATCGTCAATCAATAAATTGGCAAGTCGTCTTGTCCGTAAATTATTCCGCACAGAACAGCTTTCCTGTATTCCGCCCAAATCTATTCTACGACTTAACCCGTCATACTCTTCAGAAAAAATTCTTACAAAATTATCGCCCTCTAATTTTTCCGCTGCCTTTCTTTTTTTTGCAATATAGGTAAATACCGCCGAAAAAAATTCGGGAGAATCTATAGTACTTTCTATAGCGGATCGGGCGGCATTGACCTCTTCTCTAAGCATTCGGGCGACCCTCCGGTCCTTCTGTATTTTTTCGAATAGTAATAGAAAATAAAATATAAATCGACCACTCCGTTTGTACGACTCTCGGCAAAATATCTTTTGACATCTTTTACTCATTCGGAATAATCAGGCGAATATAGACACTGTTATTCTAAAGAGACGATTGCATGAGCGAGACTTTTACGTGGATTGGATTCAACTTACTGATATTCATTCTTTTAATTTTTGATCTGAATGTCTTTAACAGAAAAAAACATGAAATCCAAACTCGGGAAGCGATACTGCTCAGCCTTTTTTGGATTGCCCTCTCTCTCCTGTTTAATCTTTTCGTCTACTTTACCAAAGGACCTGTAGCAGGGCTTCAATTTTTTACAGGATATTTGATAGAAAAATCGCTGAGTGTAGACAATATTTTTGTCTTTGTCGTCTTATTTAAATATTTTCAAGTAGCTAAAATGTACCAGCATAAGGTGCTGTATTGGGGAATTTTAGGTGCGCTCGTCATGCGTATCACCTTGATTTTAACAGGGATAACTCTAATAGAACGCTTTCATTGGTTTATTTATGTTCTGGGGGGATTCCTCATTATCAGCGGAATAAAACTTCTTTTTCAAAAAGAAAAAGAGCAGCAACCCGAAAAAAATTTCGTCGTAAAACTTTTTAAAAAATTCTTTCCGGTTACCGATGCCTATCACGAAGAAAAATTTTTTGTACGAATAGACGGGCGACTTTTTGCCACTCCCCTTTTTATTGTTCTTTTGGTTATCGAAACAACAGATGTTGTCTTTGCTTTAGACTCCATCCCGGCAATTTTCGCCATCACAACCGATCCGTTTATCATCTATAGTTCCAACGTTTTTGCCATATTGGGACTCCGTTCCCTATATTTTGTCTTAGAAAAATTTGTGGATCAATTCCGCTACCTGGGAACGGGACTGGCTCTCATCCTGATTTTCATAGGTTGTAAAATGCTGATAGCAGGATACTACCCCATTCCGATCTTATTCAGCCTCGGAATGATCGTTGCCATCCTGACAATTTCCGTCCTTGCCTCGCTATACGCAACCGCAAAAGAAAAAAAACCTCATTAAAATCGAACAAATCTTCACTCTATCAAACAGATGAGCAATTGCATGCATAAGATCGTGGCGGGAAAACTCTATTTCGGAGTATTATTCTGATCAATATTATTAATCCGACAGAAGATCGTCGGCATAAGATAAGGCTATCACCTATGTTCATCAAAGTAAAAAACGGTTCGGTTATAGAACTTCCGGAAAAAAGTTCGGCAAAAGATCTCGCTGATCACCTAAATCTCAAAGAACCTCACCAAGCTCTTGCCGCTCATATCAATGGTGTTACCCGCGACCTGACGACTGAACTCCGAGACGGAGATAATGTCACTCTCTGGAATTTCGACGACTCTGAAGGAAAAGAGGTCTTTTGGCACACCTCCGCTCACCTTCTCGCACAGGCAATCCTCCGCCTTTGGCCCGATGCCAAACCGACAATCGGCCCCCCCATAGAAAACGGATTCTATTATGATTTCGCCGACCTCGATATTTCCGAAGAGGACTTCCCTAAAATCGAAGCGGTCATGCAGGAAATTGTAAAAGAAAATTATGTCTCTCAAAGAGAAGTATTCTCCTCTAAAGAAGAGGCCTTAAAAACTTTTGCAAATAATAAATATAAAGTTGATCTGATCAACAGCTTCGAAGAGGGCTCTCCTCTTACCGGCTACCGACAAGGAGAATTTTTTGACCTCTGTCGCGGACCTCATTTACATAATCTCGGAAAAATAAAGGCTCTAAAACTCCTTAAAACTTCCGGTGCTTACTGGAGAGGCGACTCCGAAAACGAAATGCTCACCAGAATCTATGCGGTAACCTACCCGGATAGAAAACAACTGAAAGAATATCTCTTCATGCTCGAAGAGGCAAAAAAAAGAGACCATAAAATTTTAGGTCCTAAACTAGACCTTTTCTCCCTCAAAGAAGAGGCCCCGGGAATGCCTTTCATTCATCCGAAAGGAATGATCATTTGGAAAAATCTGACCCGCTACATCACCGACCTACTCGAAAAAAATAACTATGTTGAAATCAAAACTCCGACAATGATGGCGAGAGAACTTTGGGAAAGATCGGGACACTGGCAAAATTACCGGGAAAATATGTTCACCTCCCAAATAGAAAAAAAAGATTTTGCCATCAAACCGATGAACTGTCCGGGAGGAATGCTCTTCTTTAAATCGAATACGCACAGCTACAGGGAACTTCCCCTTCGGGTTGCCGAAATCGGAAATGTCCACCGTTACGAGCCGTCAGGAGCCATATCGGGTCTGTTTAGATGCAGAAGCTTCCATCAGGACGATGCACACATTTTTATGACCCCCGCTGATATCCAAAGCGAAATTTTGAATATCCTCAATCTTGCCGATGAAATTTACTCTACTTTCGGACTGCAATACAAACTGGAACTGTCTACCCGACCGGAAAAATATACAATCGGATCCGACGAAGAGTGGGAAAATGCCACCAACGGACTAAAAGGTGCCCTCGATGCATACGGAAAAGACTACCGGATCAATGAAGGGGACGGCGCATTCTACGGACCGAAAATCGACTTCCACATCCGAGATGCTCTGAACAGAACATGGCAATGCGGAACTGTGCAGCTCGACATGGCTCTTCCGGAACGTTTCGAACTGGAATACACCGCCGATGACGGATCCCGCAAAAGGCCGGTCATGCTCCACAGGGCAATTTTCGGATCCATCGAGCGATTTTTCGGTATCCTCATCGAACATTTTGCCGGTAGATTCCCCCTTTGGATAAGTCCTCGTCAAATTCGAATCCTCACCGTTGCCGACAGGCATGTCCCTTTTGCGGAAGAGATTCTCCGTAAATTAAAACAGGAAAATTTCCTTGTCGACCTAGACGATTCAAACGAATCGATCGGGAAAAAAGTGAGAAACGCGCAATTGGATCAGGTAAACTACATGATCACAATCGGAGACAAAGAAACGGAAGGAAAAACTCTCAGTATCCGGACTCGAGACAATGTCGTGTACGGAGATACAAATTTTAATGAATTTCTTGAGAATATCAGCAGAGAAAGAAAAGAGAGAAGTCTCTCCTCCTCCGATTTTTCTCAGGAATCAATCCGCTAAAAATTTGGAGTCGCAATGAAAAAACCGGAAATTATCTCCATCAGCAGCTTTAAAGGGGGGACGGCCAAAACCTCCTCCGCTATTCATTTAGGAGCTGCCCTCGCAAAATTTCATAAAAAGAAAGTTTTATTGATCGATTTCGATGCGCAAGCAAACCTGACAACAGGTCTCGGATTCGATCCTGATGAAAATGACAGCATGGCTTCGGTCCTGCAAAATAAAAAAAATTTGAACGATGTCATCCTAAACACTCAATATAAAAATTTAGACCTCATTCCGGCCGACACATGGCTCGAACGGGTCGAAGTTTCGGAATCTCTGGCATCAGACAGATACTCTCACGAGCGTTTACGAGATATTCTTGCAGATGTTCCTTACGACTTTATCTTTATCGACACGCCTCCCTCACTGTGCTGGCTGACGGAATCGGCCCTCATAGCAGCCAACCACACCTTGGTATGCGCCACTCCCGAGTTTTACAGTGTGAAAGGATTAGAGCGACTGGCTCAATTTATCGACAGCATCAATCATCGACACCCCGTCAACATTTTAGGAGTCCTCCTCTCTTTCTGGAGTGCCAGAGGGAAAAATAACGGGGCTTTTTTAGAGGTCATTGAATCGCGATTTCCTGAAAAAGCATTCAAAACAAGCATACGTCGCGACTCAAAAGTCTCCGAAGCGTCTATATTCGGTAAGCCGGTATTCGAAACAGCTCCCTCCTCCCGAGCATCGGAAGACTATAAAAATGTTACGGAACAAATGATAAAACGTTTAAAAGCTAAATAAGACCGGGAATGTAAATCCGCTTTACAGGAAGAATATGGCAAATATAAAAGAACTTTTGACCTCAAGACTCCAAAAAAAAGACTCTTCTTTAAAAATGGAAAAAATGGCCGAGCGATCAGCTGCGGGAAATCTGACGGGATTTTCCGGGGTTTTTGCAGTAACAGAACTTAATCCGGAAGAAAGAGCGGGAATAGAAAATATTCTGCTGGAATTCTCCGATGAAAAGGATCCGGCGCCTGAAGATTTACATAATCTCCTCTCCATCACCTCGGAAGTAAAGGCAATCACCAATCAGGCTATCCTCTTACACGGTGAAAGGATAAAAAAAGCACAGTCCATTCTAAAAAAATACAGAGAAGGAGCCTTTACCGCCTGGCTTATCGCCACCTACAACAACAGACAAACGCCTTACAATTTTCTGCAATACTATGACTTTTTTGCAACAGTCCCGGAAACCCTTCGACCGCAATTGGAACATATGCCGAGACAGGCTGTATACACTCTGGCAAGCAGAGAGGGACCCCTCGAAAGAAAACATGAAATCATTGAAAAATATAACGGCGCAACAAAATCGGAACTTCTTATCCTCATCCGGGAATTTTTTCCTCTGCATGAAGAGGACAAAAGAAAATCTAACCACGCCGAATCGACGATCCTCACTTTAAAAAAATTATCGGGATCCTTCCACAATAAAAAAATCCGACTCAATCAGGAACAAAAAAAGGAAATATCCTCTCTTCTCGATCATCTATATGAGCTGATTTCAGGTTAATTTTTTAGATTATTTACGACTTTACACGCATGGCAGGGTAAAATTGTTTCCCTTTCAGGTATTCGACTTTTTTAATGATTTTATCACAATCATGGATCTTATAATTTCTTCCGGCGCGAATCTCTTCTCCTCTTTTCAAAATTTCTTCTCTATCCTCTTCGCTAAGTTCATTCAATCCCATTGATTCAATCATCTTCTTTTTAAAATCCTCAGAAGAAGGGGCAGCAAAGAAAAGTTGATAGCGAACATAATTTCTATCAAATCCTGAATAAAAAATTCGGAGAGGCTCACCTTTTTTAACTTTATTGCCGGGAACTCCCGTATTCTCTTTTGTCACTTGCATCGCCATAGAGCAGTTCAAGCGCTGATGAATTTTTTGTCTTTGATGCTTTAGTAAATCGGAATAAATTTTAGGTGAAAATTCAGAAAGATCGCGAGCGCGCACTTTCTCTACTTCTTCATACATGCTACTAAAAACTTTAGGAAAACCGGCTGCGTACTCTTTAGCACTCTCTATTTCTCTTAAAGGGGTGTTTTTTGAAATACCAAAAGTTCCCTGGAAAAATTTACGGAAAATCCCCCCCACAACTTTTTTCTGCTGTAAAAAATCTGATTCAAAATGTACTCCAAGTCCCAGAGCCGTTTTTGCCGCGTTACATTTTCCTTCGACGAGTTTCTGAAGAGATTTTTTATCTTCACTATCACACACCTCTTCAATCTCTTGCTGAGAAAAAGCTCCGGAACAAAGGATCTGTACAGCAAACTCTTCCTTGGGATAGCTTTCTCGGATTTTTCCTTCAAACTGAGTGCGAAGCTCTGCTTTTCTATCTTCTATATTAGCCTGTATAGACTGCAATTTTTCCAAAGCATATCCTTCAACAAGGGAACCTCTGTCCTTAGCGCTTTTACAGTGAGTATTGACTGTGATTCCCGCCAGGGAATCTACCACACTCATGAGACCGGGAGCTTTGAATTGGTTGCCTAAATTCGGATTGGCAAAGTCATTTTTTGCCCACACAGCTTCCAACTCCTGTCCGACTTGTACGATACCTCCCAATCTCTCCAAAAGAACCACCCCTTCTTTGGAAAAAGCACCTTTTCCCATAAGAGAATTGATTTTTCCCCTCAGCACCCGATTGTAATCGGGAATGGCCTTGTTTGTGAATTCATCAATAGAGGTGTGCCATCCGAGCTTTACAAAAGAAAATTCGATGCCCGCTTTTATTTTTCCGATAGCCCCTTCATTTACCCCGAAATTTGTTTGCATATAATTTTTCTTTAAATCGATAAGCTCTGTTTCAGTATATTTATGCGGCCCCTTATTGATCTCATCAAGAGTTAAATCTTTAAATACTGCTGTCAGATTTTCTTTTTGTTCTCTCGCCAGCTTTTTATCTATATTTAAACCTGTTGTGGTCAGAAGCATATTGTCATGCAATTCGGTTACTTTTTTAGAACTTTCCCAAACCATTGTTAAAACAGCCTCTTTAGCTGCTTCTTTGGTCGCTAATTGCCCAATTCTCCATCTTTCAACCACAGAGGATTCATCTTTTTTAGGATTTTCCGGATCTGAAATATCCAGTCGGAAAGATTCTGTTTTTTGTAAATTGGCAGGTCTCGTATTTTTAGCTCTTGCCGAAGAAGGGACTCCGGAAGGAATTTCATCCGGTTTTCTATCAATATTTTGAGGGACCACTTTTGTTTCAAAGACATGGGCTTTACCGCCGTCTCCAATGACAATAGAAAGATCGTATTTATTCACCCAATTAGCCGGATTCTTCAAAGTAGTAGAAAGGAAATCTTTTGCCCAAAAATTGCTATTCAACTCTGAAAACGTATCGGATAATTCTTTTCGCGGAATACTTTTTGAAGGCGAGTTCACAGAATCGTCAATTGCCGCTTTTAGTTCCTCGATTTTTTCTTTATTTGGAATCTTAGAAAATTCTATGTTATGCGCTTTCATCTCTTTAGAGGTTTTTTGAAAACGATTCCCTATTCCGCGAAATAACCCGCCTTTTTTTGCAGCCGGCTCCGGCTCCGGATCGGAAGAAGGTATTGCAGAAGGAGAATTCAATTTCATCTCTTGCTGTAACAAACTATATTTTTTTTCTAAGGTGGCCTGAAATTGAAGAAGTTTATAATCTTTAGAATGATGATCGGAAGAAGCTAAGTAGTGTCCCAATTTTTTTTCATTTAAACGATTAATCACCTGTTCCATCTCTACCACATCGGGATTACCTACCTCTTTTCCTTTGCTTTGAAGATTGTAAAGAGAAGCTATTCCGGATAAATCTTGTTCAAGATTTTTAATTTGAGTCTCTAAGCGGGCATTATAACTCTTTCGAATCTTATCCAGAACAGTATATAGATTAGTGTGAGCTGCCTCTAATGCTGTAGGAGTTGTTGCTTCATCCATCAGACCATTGAATTTAACATATGCTTTTTGTATTTTAACTCGATGATTATTTTCAAGTTGCGCAATGCCTGCATATAATTCTTTAGCTCCCTCTACATGCTTTTCAAAATTTTGCCGAATTTTTTTGCTCTCGTTTGGAGGATTGCTTACCATTGTCGCCGGCAAACTAAGTCTTCTCTCGGCAACTCTTTTGGGTTGATGCCCGGATAAAAACTCAGTGCTTCTTCTTAAAACATTCGGTGCGAACGTATTCACAGCTTTCTGTTTTTCCGTGCGGACAGGAAGCGGAGATCGGGCTGCCGAACGTTGGCTTTCAGCCCCGGCATGAACACCGGGTGGAGGAGTTCCTTTAGGACCGCTTGCTGCTGATGTCATTTACCCTCTCTTAATAATTAAAAATTAAGATTAGTTAACTAACTCAATATAATTTATTATAACATAACCCTCTTTAAAACAGAAAATTTGTTGATTCTATTTCTTAAATCAGCAAAAATAAAAAAATCATCCAACAAAGGAAACGCATATGTTCGGCACCGGCGAAATTATCCTCATCCTTTTCCTTGTTCTCCTCCTATTCGGAGGAAAAAAGCTCCCGGAGCTCGCCCGGAGCCTGGGAAAAGGGGTAAAAGAATTTAGAAATGCCTGTCAAGGAATTGAAGAAGAAGAGGTTACAATCGCAAATCCTGAAAAAAAGATAGCTGAGACAACTCTCGATCAACATGAATAAAGAAGACCTGACATTTTGGGAACATATAGAAGAATTACGTAAAGTATTGATTAAGAGCTTCTTATGTGTTTTTATCGGAACCGGTATCGCTTTTCTCTTTTATCCTCAAATATATGCGATACTCACCGCAAAACTCCCCTTTGGAGGGCAAACAAATCCCACAGCCTTAATACTTCTCTCTCCGACAGAGGGGATGACCGCCACCTTAAAACTCTCTTTTTGGATAGGATTGGTCGGCACCTCTCCTCTATGGCTATACACAATCTTTTCCTTTATTCTTCCCGCCATCGACCTCGAAAAAAGAACCTTTTTTTTCGGATTTTTTATTCTAGCCTTACCTCTTTTTTTTATGGGAATCCTCTTTTCTTTCCATGTAACACTCCCGTTTGCCAATCGCTATTTAATGGAATTCAATCGGGAAATCGGAATAAATATGTGGTCCGTTACGCAATACATAGACTATACACTTCTTCTCTTGCTCGGAAACGGGCTGGCTTTTGAAGCAGCGGCATTGCTCCTCATTCCCGTACATTTAGGCATATTACAACCGGAAACAATGAAAAAAGGGCGACGCTATTTTATTGTCGGAGCTTTTGTCATAGGAGCTCTTTTCACTCCTCCCGATGTGTTTACCCAAATTCTACTGGCCGTCCCGCTCATCATCTTGTATGAAGGGGCAATCCTGTATGCCGGATTCAGAAAGAAAGAAAAATTTTCGCCTCCGATTAAAGGCGCCAATCAATAGGACTCAATCCCCGCTCTTTCAGCAGACTGTTTATTTTAGAGAAATGACCGCTGCCTAAAAATCCCCGATGCGCCGAAAAGGGAGAGGGATGAGGACATGTCAAGACAGGATGAAATCCTTTTTTTGAGGAACCGTTTAATATCGGCAGACATTTTGCTCCCGCGTGACTTCCCCATAATACAAAAATAACCGGCTCCTCTTTTTCACAAAGAACGCGCACAACGCTATCCGTAAAAGTTTCCCATCCGCGACCCGCATGTGACATCGGTTTGCTCTTTACAACGGTGAGGGTCGCGTTGAGCATAAGAACCCCCTGCTCGGCCCAAGAGGAGAGATTTCCGCTTTGAGGAATAGGCACCCCCAAATCATTGAACAGCTCTTTAAAAATATTTCTTAATGAAGGCGGATGAGGAAAACCGGACGGAACACTAAAACTCAGTCCGTGCGCCTGTCCCGGACCGTGATACGGATCCTGTCCCATGATGACCACCTTCACCTTTTCATAGGGAGTCAGGCGAAAGGCTTCGAAGACATTTTCCTCAGGGGGATATACCGGAAAAATTTTTCTTTGTTCAGAAACAAAATCATGTAAATCTTTTGTATAAGACAGAGAAAGCTCTTTCGAAAGAATGCTATTCCATCCCGATCCCAAATCAAACGGGGTTTCATTTTCGATCATTGCCGGATCGCTCGTCTTTTGTGTCATTCGTTCACTCCCTATTTTTAAAACAGTATATGCCTCCGGAAAAAAATCGAAAAGAGAAATATCGGGCTCTTTTTTTGAAGAAAAGTTGATTGACCGGAATGGAAAAAATTTGTAAAATTGGG
>JABDBB010000020.1:25450-28395 GCA_013288845.1 Chlamydiota bacterium
TCTTTACCGGGTAAATGAGCTCTTATGAAAAATCTTTCGGAAAACAATCTGATTCGTTTTAAAAACATTTCAAAGAAAAAAACCGGCCTTTTTGCCAACTTCCTCATGACTGTAGTGCGCGGAGGAACAAACATTCGCGCAGTCATCAATGTAGATGTTGCAGCTGCAGAAGTCGATCTATCAGCTCCTATGGAAGAAATCATTCAAAAATGCGCTCTAATCGCTGTTAAAGATGTGAAAAGCGCAGAATGCCAATTTGAAGGTCTTCAATCAATTTAACCTATATCTGGGTGTAGCGCAGCCTGGCTAGCGCACTTGCATGGGGTGCAAGGGGTCGGAGGTTCGAATCCTCTCACTCAGATTTTTTTTATAATGGCTTCTAAGGGCATTTCTTTGGAAATGCTCTTTTTTTATTTCAGATCTCTTTTTCAAGCGTGTGGCGGATATGTGGCGGATAACAACATTCGAATACGTTAATCAAATTTCTTCAGAGAAAAGTTGGTTTGAGATTTTTGAAAAAATAATTATCCCTTCCATTAGCTCTATAGCTATTCCTATTTTATTGGGTGTGATTGGATATTATTTGCGGAATTTAAATAAAGAACTTGAGAAAGAAAGAAAACTTCAAAATGAACATTTTGCCCATAGTAAACGCCTTGAACTATATGACAAGCTTGCTGAAAAAATTATCCAGACAAACAACACCATTTCCCAATCAATCATCATATACCAAGGGATGATAGCTATTTTACTTGGAGAGCTGTATGAACCAGGTAAAAAGCAAAAAAAAGATAAAGACACTTCTTGGATAGAAAAAGGATTTACAAAACTGGAAGAAATGCAAAGGGAGCTGGGGATTAAAGTTATCGATCTCTTTAACACTTATAAATCATACAGTATTATTTTTAATGAAAACACCCGGTTTCTTTCAGATCAAATGATAAGCAAAATGAAAGAAATTAGAGCCCTTTATGATACAAATTATCCTAAACTTTTACTATATAAGCTTTGTGCTCTACACAAAGTTGATATTTCGCCTGAGGAAAAGAAAGATGTGCTCGATTTATTTGAAAACGCCTCCCCAGCTTACAAAAAACAGTCCGAGGAGCTTATCGAAATAATCAATAAATTTTGTAATGAAGCTCAAGAAGTACTTTTAGGAGACGTGTTTCAGTAATTTTTTTGAGGTGTTTTCTGAGTTAAAATTTTTGAAGACGCTCTATCCAATTATGTAAAGCTTTAAGAGATTGTTCCAACATGCTTTGATGAGAGGGGATTTTCTCTTCCGGAAAAATTCCATCAAGTACCGCATCACCCAGCGTTTTTTTATCTCTAATTTTCCCCCAGCGTTGTTGATCCCAGGACCATTCAAAGCCGTCTGTTTGGCGGAGAACTACTTGAGGGATTAGAACTTGAATTTTCTCAAAAACTGAGCCTTGTCGATGAATCCGTCCAAGAAGCTGCGTATATTCTGCGTTTGTCCAGGGAAGACTCAAAATAATAAGTTGGTTACAGGCATATTGTAATCCATCAATGCCCGTTCCTATGGTACTGGAGCCAATTAATACATCCACTTCCTTATCTAAAAAGCGCTGAAGCCCTTCTTTTTCGGATCCAGTGTGTTTTGCAACTCTAAATCCCTGTTCTTGAAGATATGCCTGAATATCATCCACAATGCCTTCAACAAACTTTGTAAATATAAGTGTTCCAGATCTAACCTTATTTAAAATGGCCGGTAGCTTTGCTTTGAGCAATATCCTTTCAATCTTCACAACATCACTTGCTTTTAACGGCTCTAGCTCCTCAATTAGCTCATTCCCATCAACTGAAAGTAGCGACAGGTCTAGTTTCATAGGATATTTGGGTAAATATCTAACACCATGCATTATTAATCTTTCATGTATGGGCAAGCAATTATCAAAAGATGGATGAGTTTTTAAATCTTGAAACACATCTCCCTTTAGCATACTTAGAAGGCTAATCGCTTCATCTAAACTATTAATGACAGGGGTTGCACTCATTCCCAGAACACAAAGTTTATGATTTCTTTGCCGCTCAATAGACAATAAATATCTTAGTAAATTTCTACGCTTTGTCTCAAGCTGACCTCTGCGCTTAGCATTATGAATTTCATCCAAAATTACAAAATCAATTTTATGGTTGTCTAATAACCATTGCACATGTTCTTCTGATTCTTTTTGTTGAAATGCTTCATAATTTAAAACGAGATAAGCTGACGAAGAAAGAGATCTCAAATTCTGGGGAATTTTTTTTAGAAAAATCTGACTATCAGGAAATGCATTTTTAATTTCGGCTTGCCATCCCTCTAAAGTACTATTCACTGTCACAATAACTGTTAGCTTGGCCTCAATTACCCGGCTAGCAAGTATTGCTGCTAATGTCTTTCCTGCTCCAGTTCCGCTCCAATTACCGAGAGCTCTCTCTTCTTTAATTCGCGCAGCTACCAATCGTTGCATCAGATTTGGAAGTTTTATATCACCATTTTTTTTAAAGGAATATCCTTGGGGTATCTTTAACGTTGTTACGGAATTATATTGGCTAATAAATCGAGTTTTTGCAATTTCGCTATATGTGTAGCCTGAATAATTTTTCGCTTCTTCAATTTGAGCGCGAATCCAATTTGATTCCTCTTCAGGCAATGTTAAAACGTACTTCCACATCTTCGCCACAGCTTTCGAACTCAGAAATTCTGCACTATGTTCATCTGGATCTTGTAGGCTTTTTTGAAGATGGTCCAAATTTTTTAGAACATCTACGATTTTAAGAGAGGGTAACTCGTTTTCAGTCGAACTACCAACAGGCTTTTCTGAAACATCCTCTTGCTTTGCCGCTGGATCGGTTATAAGTTTTTCGTCTGATACACCAAGATGAGAAGCTAAACGATCAGCAATACTTTGCGCAGCTTCCTCAGGATTTTTCGTATG
>JABDBB010000021.1 GCA_013288845.1 Chlamydiota bacterium
AAAATTAGTTCTCTAAGTTTTTAAAAACGCATCGACAAGTCGATGCGAGGGCAAAGCGGTGACGAGTCACGCGCACTCCAAACGCTGCGCGAGTTCAATTACCTCTTATATAATTAGAGATTGTCTCTTTGAAACTTGTATAATTTTTAGGCGATAGTGTATATTTCGATTAACTGTACAGGGCGGAATTTCTCGGAATGAACGAAACAACCGATCAAAAAACCTTCGGTGATTTTTCTATCGCATCTTTATTGCTTTGCGGATTTCTCTCTGCAGGATTGAGCTTTTCCGGTTTATTGCAATCGGGACATGTAAATCTTCTCCCTTTTCTTTTTTCTTTTATAGGAATACTTCTGTTTTTTCTGACGGAAAAAGCTATGAATAAAAAGGCATCTGAAAACGAAAAAATCATCAATATCTTTCGAACATCGATGTTTGTGATTGCCTTATTAGTAGGATTTTTTTTCTCGTTGATTGCAGGGACAATCTATCTTCTGATCACTGTCTATTTGTGGAATTCTTATCATGGGTTTTATATAGCGCCTCTTTTAAAAAGACACATTCTTTTTAAAGAGTTTTTGGAGAGTCTCATTTTTATACCGGTGGCTCTGTTTCCGGTGGCATTGGGTGTGCCCGATAAAATATTTTCCCCTGAAAGCCAGGCCTACGCTTTTATGATTTGTAGCTCATTTTTTATCTATAAAATATGCCGCCGTCTGGATCCCAAAACATTTCCGGATCCGCCGGCTCCTATTCATTTTTACGGATATCGTACCATTTTTTATTGCTGTCTTATTGCTCTTTTGATTTCAGTCATAGGAGCTGATGTTGCCGGAATGAAATTTATTTTGTGGCCTTTACTTCTTACGGTATTTTTTTCACTGGTCCTTGTCTTGTGTGACTCTTCTAAATTTTTTGTCGCAGAGAAAGTAACGGAATTTGCCTTTTATTTTCAGGTATGGGCAGGGACATTGCCTCTTTTTATCAGTTTCGCCTAACGTTAAATTTTCTTATGTTTGAGTTCTTTCTTGTATTAGTTCACTCAGCGCTTTAATCCAAAGAGGGTGATCGTTCAGACCCCGTACAAGCTGTAACTCCTCTCCGCCGGCTTTCAAAAATTCATCGCGATACTCTATCCCGATTTCATGAATAGTCTCTATACAGTCACATACGAATGACGGACACACGACCAAAAGTTTTTTGTCTCCTTGTCGGGCGGCTTCAAGAAGAACGTCTGTAGTGTATGGCTTCAACCAAGGATCTTTTCCCAGTCTCGATTGAAAGCAAATTTTATACTTATTTTCGGGAAGATTGAGCTTGTTTATAATCGCCCGGGCAGTTGCAAAACATTGTGCGGAATAACAATTTTTATTTTGATTGCATATTTTTGTGCAGCAGTCCGGAGTTTTAAGGCAGCATCGGTGACGATCGGATTTTATAATTTGCTTTTTAGGTAATCCGTGAAAACTAAAAATAAGTTTGTCGTAGTATTCAAGAGGATGTTCTTGGATCAGGGAACAAAATGCATCGATCATAGAGGGCTGAGTGGGATAATTTCCGACAAAAGAAAATTCAGGAATAATTGTTTGGCGACTGACAATTTCCATCACTTTTTCATGCACGGAACCGGTCGTTGCCGATGCGTATTGCGGAAAAAGAGGGAGCACAATAATTTGTTTACAGTCCCTGAGTTGTTCTAATCCTGAAAATAAAGACGGATTTTTATAGCGCATTCCCAAAACAATTTTATACTTATCTCCCATAAGTTCGCTGAGTTTTTTTTCCACATTTTTTCCGTGAACAAATAATGGGGAGCCTTCGGGAGTCCAAATTTTTTTATAGAAAGCGGCCGACTCTTGATAACGTCGGGGGACAATCACACAACGTACAAGAAATTGCCTGGCCAAAAAAGAGGAGTCGATTACCCGTTTGTCGGTTAAAAATTCCTGTAGATAGCTCTTTACATCAGAAGGTTCGGGGGAGTCGGGGGTCCCTAAATTCACTAAAAGAACACCTGTTTTATTCATGCACGATCCTTTCTTACACAATTTATAAAAAATAATGATGGGTAAGATCGGAGAAAAAAGAAAGAAAAATAAAAAAAACGGGCCCGTATAGAGATATACAGGCCCCGGTTTATGCTAGAAAAAACGTCTTAGATTTAAGTTTACAGATTGGTTTGCAGTGTCTTCATTATGGAAAGTATGAAGATATCTGTACTCAAGTCCGATTTCTGTTTTATCGCAGAAGGCAAAATTTATCCCTGCAATACCTTGAGCAGCAAATCCGTTATCGACCAGTTCTTTAGTCAGATTGCCGATTTTCGCATCATTTTTTGCATGGGTATATCCTGCACCGCCGCCGATAAACGGTGTGAAGGCACAGTCAAGATCAAGTTCATAAAACACATTAGCCATCGAAGTGAAGGTATGTGTTTTGAAACGGATGTCTAAAGTCTCATCCAGATCGAAAGGTAGATTGGAATCTTTCAAATCATTGTGTCTATAAGTGAATTCACCTTCAAAACGGAAAGGGATGCCACAGAATCTGTAACCCATTGCTCCGCCGACAAGAAACCCTGTGTTTAAATCAGTTTTAATCGACTCTAAATCTTTATTAAAATCGACATCTTCAAGATTTAAAAAGTTAGCACCGCCTAAAGCGCTGATGTAAGCTCCTCCGAAAGGGCTTTCGATCAACGGTGTACGTAAAACCGGTCTTGCTTCAGCGGGGTTTGTACCGCATAACATAGCTGCAATTATCGCGAGAGATGTAAATAGTTGTTTTTTCATTGTTGCTCCTTATGTTTATTATGTTTAGCCTCCCGGTTGGAGGTAAGGTTGTTTCATGTTAGTATGGATAATGGATATTTGTAAACTATTAAAAAAATATCTTAGTTAGTTTGTTAATAATTTTTTTAATTATATAATGATTTGTTTCTTTGAGATTGTAAACGGGACTGAATAAAGATTGCACATTAACAAAAGATCTTTTAAAATGACAAAATTCATACCTCTATAAACGTAAAACGTAAGAAACTATTTTTTTATTCGGAGCGTATAAGTAAATTTAATTTGTGATTTTGTGAGAACATATGATTTTCGATGAGCATCAAAAAAAAGGTAGTTTGCCCGGAAGCATCCTCTTAATAGCCGGATGTTGTATCGGTGCCGGAATGCTCGGATTGCCTGTCAGTACTGCAGAAGCCGGATTTTGGCCTTCCACCATCATGTTTTTTTTAGCATGGATCTTTATGATGTCCACAGGATTATTGCTTTTGGAGGTGAATCTCTCTTTCCATAAAGAGGTCAACCTGATTACCATGGCCCATAAAACACTGGGTAATGCAGGTCGCGCTGCCGCCTGGTTCCTTTTTGTTTTCCTTTTCTATTCCATTATGGTTTCTTACTCGGCAGGGGGCGGAGAGTTATTTGCCGATCTTATTGAACTGACTTTCGGATTCCCCGTTTCAAGATCGGTAGGAAGTGTGGTTTTTGTCGGATTTTTCGGCCTCATCATTTATTACGGCACCTTTGCCGTGGATCGGATCAATCGTTTTTTGATGGCAGGACTTATAGCCACATTTTTTTTACTTCTTGTTTTAGGTTTGCCGCATGTCCGGCCGGAATTGTATAGTTATTATAATCCTATACAAAGCATATGGGCACTTCCTGTCATGATTGTCTCATTCGGCTATCATAATCTGATCCCCAGTCTGACTACTTATTTGAAATTTGATCCGAAGCGAATGAGAAAAGCAATTATATTCGGAAGTGCTATCCCACTTATATGCAACGTGTTATGGGAAAGGCTGATTTTAGGACTGATCTCTCCCGAGAGTTTTGCCGCATCGAGCGATAAAGGGACCATGGTGACACATGCCCTTAAAGAAGCCTCGGCAAATGTTTTCGTTACGGAAATTGCAGGATATTTTGCTTTTTTTGCCATTATAACCTCTTTTATCGGAGTGGCTTTGAGCTTTGTTGATTTTCTGGCGGACGGATTCAATTTGAAAAAAGACAGGCAAAGTAAACTCATCAGCTGTTCCCTTGTATTAGTTCCTCCGCTTGTTTTTGCTTTGATCAATCCGGATATTTTCGTAACCGCCTTGCGATATGCAGGGGGATTCGGTGCCGTCATTCTTTTTGGAGTTTTGCCCTGTCTTATGGTGTTATCAGGGCGCTACAAAAAGAAATTATGGGATCTTCATTTACTTCCGGGAGGCAAGCCCGTTTTATTTCTTGTGATGTTTTTTGGGATCAGTGTTTTTGTGATTCAATTAATAAGCGTAATTTTTCCGGAGTTGTTGTATGCAAAATAAAATTCTGGGCGGTATTTTATTGGTTGCAGGCACAACAATCGGCGCCGGAATGCTTGCTTTGCCTGCCGTCACAGGTCACGCAGGCTTTTTTCCCTCTATTCTTCTGTTTGTTTTTTATTGGGCTTTTTTTGCCTATACGGCGCTGCTTGTTCTCGAAACAACTTTATGGATGGACGGAAATACGAATCTGACAAGTATGGCTAGACGTACAACCGGGAAATGGGGCGAAGTATTTACCTGGGTTGTCTATCTCTTTCTTTTATATTCCCTTTCGACAGCCTATCTTGCAGGGAGTAGCGATATTGTACTCGAATTTTTAAATTCTTTTTTTAAGACGTCCGTACCCGGATGGGTGGGGCCGATTCCTCTTCTTTGTATTTTCGGCTTTTTTGTGTATCGCGGAGCCCGATATGTGGATGGAATAAACAGAATCCTCATGTGCGGACTCATGGTTACTTATGCCATCACCATTTATTTTCTTGCTCCGCACGTCGATAAAGAGCTTCTTTTCCAAAAAAATTGGCGTTTTTTACTTATCAGCAATTCCGTGATCGCCACCTCTTTCGGATTCCATATCATCATTCCGACTTTATCTTCGTATATGAATTACGATGTAAAAAAATTATTCACAGCGATCGTGATCGGTAGTTGCATTCCTTTGGTCATCTATATTTTATGGGAATGGGTATCTTTAGGAATTCTCCCTTTAGAAGGGGATTACGGTATCATTCAGGGGTATCGTGAAGGATATACCGGAGCACATCTTTTGACCGGACTATTGAAAAATGATTCTTTGACCTCTGTTTTTCGCTGTTTTGCTTTTTTTGCTATCGTCACCTCTTTTTTAGGAGTGACAATCAGTTTACATGATTTCCTTGCTGACGGATTTAAAATACACAACACAGGATCGGGAAAAATAAAAATATCGCTTTTGACTTTTCTTCCGATATTTGTCTTTATGTGGATAAATCCGAGGGCTTTTTTAACGGCTTTGGAATATGCGGGTGGATTCGGTGTCATGTTACTTCTCGGATTTCTTCCTGCTTTAATGGTGTGGAAAGGTCGATATACCGTCGGTTTTCCCTCCCGGTTTCGTGCACCCGGGGGAAAAAAGACTTTACTTGCAGTGATGGTATTCTCTTGGCTGATGGTTTTATTGGAAGTTGTCAATAAATTAGGATTCACTCATTATATCACCGGCTTATAAAGGAGTTCTATCTATGTCCGAGACAGCAAAAAAACGTATTTTAACCGGTGACAGACCAACAGGGGCTTTGCATTTAGGTCATTATGTAGGTTCATTAAAAAAAAGGGTGGAACTTCAGGATAAGTTTGACTGTTATTTTATTATTGCCGATCTGCATACTCTGACAACTAAGCCGCAAAAAGAACATATTTTAAAAGTGCGCGATCATGTGCACGAAATGGTTCTTGACTATCTGGCTTGCGGGATTGATCCGGGTAAATCCACTATCTATCTGCAATCTGCCGTTTCCGCTGTCTATGAAATGAATCTGATTTTTGAAATGCTTGTCTCTTTAAACCGACTCACGGGCTTGCCGGGTCTTAAAGAAATGGCGCGAAATGCCAATATCGACGAAGAAAGCACTCCGTTCGGATTAATAGGCTATCCTGTTCTGCAAACTGCCGATATTCTTATGTCCAAAGCGCATTTCGTTCCGGTCGGAAAGGATAATCTGGCTCACATCGAATTGGCAAGAGACATTGCCAGAAAATTTAATCTGTTTTACGGAGATGTATTTCCCCTTCCCGAAGCACTTCTCGGCGATATCCCTACTCTTATCGGAACAGACGGTCAAGGCAAAATGAGTAAATCTGCCGGAAATTCCATATATCTTTCCGATGATGCTAAAACAGTTGAGAAAAAAGTGAAGGGGATGTTCACCGATCCAAATCGTATTCATGCTCACCTCCCCGGAACGGTCGAAGGAAATCCTGTTTTCATCTATCACGATGCATTCAATCCGGATAAAGAAAGTATCCGGGATCTAAAAGACAGATACAGGACGGGAACGGTAGGGGATGTAGAGGTCAAAGAAAAATTGACGGTGGCCTTAAATAATTTCCTCGATCCGATCCGCGAAAAACGGGCGAAATTTGCCGGCGAAAAAGGGCTTGTCGAAGAGATCATATACTCGGGAACTCTGAAAATGACCGAAATCGCAAATGAAACGCTAAAAGAAATGCGTTCAGCCATGGGATTATTCGGCGGATGGAATAAAATATCGCGAATAGCCCGCAGCAGACACAGTAGCTAAAGTGTATGATGCAATTGAACTCGCGCAGCGTTTGGAGTGCGGTGACGAGTCACCGCACTCCAAACGCTGCGCGAATTGAATTCCTCTTATAAAGCTTAGATTTTTGTGAGGGAGAGGGTGATCAGCTTGGCGAGGTCGGCAACTTCGGGCATTTCTTCAATGGCTTTCTTGAGTGATTTTTCTGCCGTGGCCTGATTATATCCTAAATTAATTAAGGCGCTCATCGCATCCTTCACTAATTGAGGTCCGTTTTTCCCGGGTAATGAATATTTGTCCGGGCCTGAAAACTGAAGAGCCGGGAGTTTATCCCGCAGTTCAATGATGAGTTTTTCTGCAGATTTCCTTCCGATTCCGGGAACTTTACAGATAGAGGTAATTTCATTGTGTCGAACGGCTTCACATAAATTTTCCGGTGTGAGGTGTCCGAGAACAGCTAAAGCCGTTTTGGGGCCGATTCCCGAGACTCCCATGAGAACTTCAAAGAGATCTCTTTCATCTCCGGAGATAAAGCCGTATAAAGTTTGTGAAAGTTCTCTTACAACAAAAGATGTATGAAAAAGAATCTCACTTCCTTTTTGGGGAAGGTGAGCATGAACGGATGTCGGAATAAAAAGTTTATACCCTACGCCCGCAGTTTCGATGATGACATAGAGAGGAGAAGCTTCTGCAAGAATTCCACGTATGTAGCCGAACATAGGGCCTTATTATAATAGGGTTAACTATCGAATCTAATTAAAGAATATAGAAATTATTTTTTTACTGCAGCAGCTTTTACTTTTTTTCTTAAACGTCTTACGCCGTTGCTTCCGCTAAATATTTTACCGCGTTTTGTTTTTCGGTCGCCTCTTCCCATAATTCACCTTCATATGTTTTGATGATCTATATTGATATGGAGCTACTATACCTGAATGTCGTAATCGATTCAATCGCAATTTTTTGTTTTTGTCCGTCACGGATTATATTTACACAAAATTTTTCGCGGGAAGCTATTTATAAATTGCGCAACCGATTCTTTAGGAACCTCTATGTTGCCTGTAATATTCAATGCTCTGAATTTAGGCAGCCTTTTCAACTCATTTAAATGTCGCAAATAAAAATGGAGCTTAGTATCACTCAGATTCAACTCTTTCAGTTTTTGCCCGTTTCCTAATTTTTGAAAAAATTGATCGGTTCGACCGGTTGCTAAAAGAGATTCTATATCTAAATTTTGAAAATCGAGAGATTCAATATTTTTGAATCGGGTGAGGATAGTATCTAATCCTGCTCCGGTTATGTTGCCTTTATTGTTGATTTTTAATTTTTTAAGATTTTTATCGAAAGCCTCGGAAAGTAGAGTGATGTCTGAATCGGTCATTTTTTCGCAGTCTAAAATAGAGAGATTATCGGCATCGGGACAGTCTTTTATTAGAGCTTGTATCAGTTCTGTACATGGATTTTTATTTTGGAGAACGATCTTTTTTGCCCCTTTTATCCATGTACGCGGCAGAAGTTCTAATTTCCTGCATCCCTTGGTGATGATTTTTCCTGATTTCGAAATTTTATTTTTTAGAGAGGTCAGGTAGTTTTTGTCTACATCTGTATAGCTTAGATCAAGACAACCTATTGTTTTGAAATTGATTTTTAAAGAAAGTATTTTGTCTATTGTAGAAAGGAGCAATGAATGTAAAAAAAGACTTTCCGATTCCGAAATAATTTCGGATAACATTTTTTCGCCGATTTTAGATGGGGAAGAGTTTTCCCTATTTCCTATTAAATAAACAGTTTCCGGACTCTTTTTTTTACAAAATACCGTCGTATGTTTTGCGGTGAGTTTGTTAGAAAAATATCCGTTTGCGAGTCGTACCCGTTTTTGCAAAAAAGCGCCTGCTTTTATAGGAGTTCCGAGTAGGATTCCGGGCACTAAACAAATTAAGGCAAATATAGTTTTTAGAAGTTTATTTCTAAAACTTCCCGAGGTCGGCCGTTCATGAAAAAAAAAAAAATTTCCGGCATTTACGTAGGTGCGACCTTTAAAAAGATAGCGACAGGGAGTCAGAAAAATATTGCCTGCATTTTCGAATCGGGATCTGTTTTTGCATTTTATTGTATAAAAGTTTTTTATTTTTTCTATCATATATCCCCCTCTGTATTTATTGTCTTTTTTGCCAAATGTATACCCAAAAAAGAAAATTTGCTATGGTGTTATTACTCAATATTTGACGTTAAAAAAGGAGCCGGAACATGAATCGGAAAAGAACTGTAGCAGCATTCGATTTTGACGGAACCATTTCCTATCATGACACCCTTCTCCCTTTTTTAATTTTTGTAAAAGGGTATGTCAAAACCTTTTTTCTTCTTTTTCTTGCCTCTCCTTATTTATTGGCTTTTATGTGTAAAATAATTTCCCGGAAAAGGGCAAAAGAACAGGTGGTGACACTATTTTTTAAAAATATTCCCTTAAACGAGTTACGTACGTTCGGCCGGCGCTTTGCCGAAGAAAAAATCCCGTCTCTTTTACGGCCTGAGGTCTTGTGTCAAATTGCAGAACATCTCAAAAAAAATGAAGAGTGTATTCTTATCAGCGCTTCATTAGAGGTGTATTTAGAGCCTTGGGCAAAAAGTATAGGATTTTCAAAAGTCCTCGCAACGCGCCTTAAAACGGATGGCCGGGGATTGATAACGGGAAAGATTTTAGGAGAAAATTGTTGGGGTCCCGAAAAAGTTGTGCGTCTTGAAGAGTATGCGGGGGAAAGAGACAAGTATATTTTATATGCATACGGAAACAGTCGGGGAGACAGAGAACTTTTGGACTATTCTGATTTCCCGTTTTATTGTGGAAAACCGGTTGTAAAGTGACATGAAATCTATGGAAAAAAAATCCTATATGTTGTCTATGCTGAGTCTGATGCGACCGGGACAATGGATAAAAAATATTTTCGTCTTCACCGGCGTGATTTTTGCAAAAGCTTTTGAAGTGCCGCAACTTCTTTTGGAAGCCTCCTTGACAGCTTTTGCTTTTTGTTTGGTTTCGAGTGCCGTCTATATTTTTAATGATATTATAGATAAAGAATCTGATAAAATCCACCCCGAGAAAAAAAACAGACCTTTGGCCTCCGGAAGAATTTCTTTTTTTTCTGCCGGAATTTTTGATGTATTTCTTCTGATTTCCGGATTACTGCTTGGATTTTTCATTTCCGGGAAGGTGTTTTTGATTCTTATTTTGTATGTGATTTTGAATCTGTTGTATTGCCTGCAATTAAAACAGGTTGTTATCCTCGATGTTTTTTGTATCGCCACCGGATTTATGTTGCGGATTTTAGCGGGTACATGGGGAATCGGAATACCCCCTTCAAAATGGCTTTTGTTATGCGGACTTATGATCACTCTTTTTTTAGGATTTACTAAACGGAGAGCGGAGTCGGCTATATTACAAGAGTCCGGGGCACAACACAGAAAAGTGTTACAAAATTACGGGGATACTTTTTTAGATCAAATTATTGCTATATGCGCCTGTTGTGTCATTATCGGATATAGCCTCTACACTATGAGTCCGGAAACAATTGCGATACACAAAACCGATAATCTGATTTATACAGTCCCTTTTGTCATATACGCACTTTTTCGTTACATGTATTTGTTGTATCATGAAAAAGGAGCAGGCGATCCGTCTACGGATATTTTTAAAGACCGACATATTTTATTTTCGGTATTTGCTTGGGCAGCTCTCAGTATGTATTTGCTTTCCGGACACACGCAGTAAAAAAGATTATAGAGCTTTATTTTTTTCGGATATGTATTCACGCATATCGGAAAGGATGTTGGGATAAATCTTTTGCTGTTTTATTTCTTTTTCCACATCTTGGATCCGAACGGTCCCGTCTTCAATGCAATCATACAGCTCTTGCAAGAAAGCTCCTCTGAAAGGATGTCCGGCTTTTTTCCAGGGCTGGGTCGGAACATGGGTGTAATGAATGAGCTTTGTCTTTTCATCATATTTATCGAAATCATTCCAAATCGGAGCAAGAGGACCGAAATCGGCGTGATTCATTCCGGAAGGAGCTCCCGACATACATCCGGCGTAAGAGGTCAAGCCGGCATTGATGAGTGCTACCCATTCTTTGACCTTCCAGTGTTTTAGTTTTGCGCAATCCATCAGCATCGTACTGGTAAAATAACTTTCGGCATTGGCTTTTCTTGCCAGCACACCGAATCCTTGCATGTCTATGTTTGCCAACTCGGCAATATCTCCCAAGACAACCATATCGGCATCCAAGTAGATAGCTCTCCCCTCATATCCGCATTTCTCGGGAATAGAAAATCGGTAAAAAGAAAATCCGGTATACATTTTCAAACGCAATCCTAAATCGATCCCGATGAGATCGTGAAAAACGACAGCGGCTTTCGTTCTTTTAAGAATGCTTCTTTTTAAGACTTCAGTGGCTAACCATTGCAAAGGTTCCGTGCCGATAAAAATTTTTATAGGTTCTTCCATAATGCTTTCTGCCTTCCGGTTTGTCTCTATATTCTCGATACCGGAAAAATATTTGATAAAAAATAAGTTTTTTTAGAAATATCTATACTTTGGTGACGATTTTATAACCGATTGATTTTTATTTTGCTTAAGAAGTAGAATGGTTACTTTATAATTTATACCTTAGGTTTTTATGATCCGCTTTTTATCACTAAAAAAAAGTTTTGGTGGCCGTATAGTTTTTGATGATGTTTCATTGACTTTGGGTGAAGGAGAAAGATGCGGACTCGTCGGTCGAAACGGATCAGGAAAAACAACTCTTTTTCGTCTGATCATCGGCAAAGAAGAGTCGACAGGCGGATCGATTTCCGTTCCTAAACATTATAAAATCGGATACCTCGATCAACACATCACTTTCAGTAAAAAAACTCTTCTCGATGAAGCTGTTTTGGGTCTTCCTCCGGAAGAGAGAGATTGTATCTACAAAGCAGAGGCTATTCTCGGCGGGCTCGGTTTTTCTGAGGAAGATTTCGTTAAATCCCCGACAGATTTTTCAGGGGGATATCAGCTTCGCTTACATCTTGCAAAAGTTCTTCTTTCCGATCCGGATTGCCTGCTTCTGGATGAACCGACCAACTATCTCGATATAGTTTCGATTCGATGGTTACAAAAGTTTTTGAAATCGTGGCGTAAAGAGTTGGTCATTATCTCTCACGACAGAGAATTTATGGACAGTGTCACCACACATACGCTCGGTATTCACAGGCAGAAAATTCGTAAGATTAAAGGGGGAACCGAAGACTTCTTTGCCCAAATTCTTTTGGAAGAAGAGGTTCATGAGAAAACTCGGGTAAAATTGGAACAGAAAAAGTCCAAATCGGAAGACTTTATCAAACGTTTCGGTGCTAAAGCAACTAAAGCTAAACAGGCGCAATCGAAAATGAAGGCTTTGCAGAGATTGCCGACATTGGAAAAATTGGCGGCCCTCGATGATTTGGATTTCTCTTTCAATTACTCCGAATTCCCCGGAAAACAAATGGCGGCGGCAGATCACATCAACTTTTCCTATAATCCTGATGATGAACAGCCTCTCATCAATAATTTTTCTTTGGAAGTATTAAAAGACGACTGTATTGCCATCATCGGAAAAAACGGAAAGGGGAAATCTACAGCCCTGAAATTATTGGCAGGACTTCTCGAACCGCAGCAGGGAACGGTAAAAATCGGAGAAAAACTGAAGATCGGATTTTTCGGACAAACAAATATCGACAGATTGCATCCGAAACATACAATAGAAGAAGAAATCTCCCTGGCAAACTCTTCTTTGAATACAAGCGAGGTCCGGAGAATCTGCGGGATTATGATGTTTTCGGGCGATGACGGCAAAAAATCTGTTTCCGTTCTTTCGGGAGGAGAGAAAAGTCGAGTGCTCCTCGGAAAAATTCTGGCGACACCTTGCAATATATTGCTTCTCGATGAACCGACTCACCATCTCGATATGGAATCCATTGAGGCTCTAATCACAGCCATCAACGAATTCCGCGGCGCTGTCATCATCGTAACTCATAGTGAAATGCTTTTAAGACAACTGTCTTTAACAAAAATTGTTGTGTGTCAAACCGCCGAACAGGAACTTGTCATCGGCGATTATGACGATTTTATCGAAAGAGGGGGCTGGGGAGAAGACGATTTCTCAAAACCTAACGCAAAAGAAAAAGGACCTACCGAAAAAGAAAACAGACGGGCCGCCGCAGAATTTACTCAGGCAAAAGCCAAAGTATTGAATCCTATTCAATCTAAAATTCTTACGATCGAAAGCGAAATTGCCAAAGCGGAAAAAGAATTGGACGAAAGTAACGATCTGCTTATCGAAGCTTCCGAAGCGGAGCAGGGAGATCTTATTCGCCGGCACTCTAAAAATATCGCTTTACTAAGAGATAAAATAGACGAGCTTTTTGTCGAACTGGAAACTTTTTCTGCAGAACACCAAAAGGCTAAAGAGGAGCTCGAAAATAAATTTAAAGAATTTTAAATTCTTTGTGGTAAGTCGTAAAAATTCCGGATAAACACAAAAGTCAGGTTAATAACGCAAGAGAGCTATTGCAAAATTAAAAGTAACGGATGTAGATTCAGATTTTGATTGCGACACTCTCAAGGGGCGTTTTTTATGAAAGCCGGATTTTTCTCTCGAACCATCATTTTTTGTGTACTGTTTTTTTCTTTTGCCGGATTGGAAGCGCGCTACCTCACCAATTCTGCACCTCTTGTCCTTCCCAAATACAAACTGATTAATTTAGGTTCCACCGTTCACGATAAAAGAGTGTTGAATGCGCACTGCTGGCCTTTATCTTTAGGACCTAAAATAAACAATTCAGGTCAAGTGATCGGCAATCGGGGATGCTCTTCGTTTTTGTGGAAAAAATGTTCAGGATTTTTTGATATTGATAATCCGGGATGCATAACCTCCTTAGTATCAATCAATAACAATAGTGCAATCATCGGAAGACACATGGGTTGCGACGGTGTCGCTAAATGGTTTAGTTGGAATCTCAGCAGTTGCGGAAAAGAACCGGCCCCCGCTTATTTTGATTTCGGATGTATCCAAGGAGAAGAAATTTTTCTTCGGCAAATCAACGATAACGGGTATTTAATCGGCGCCCAAAGACTCAAAGGAAACTCCTACCGTTCTGTCTATTTCGATCGCAAAAAAAATATGAAGGCGCTCTCATCCGGCGTGTTGCTCGGCATCAATAATTACAACACCATGATGGGATCGGAAAGCTGCGGAAAAACTACGGGTCCTTTTTTATCGAATTTCAACGGAAGTATCTCTATTATCGGCGATGACTGTACGGTCAGTAAACCGTCAGGGATTTATAAATTCGGCTATCCGATCCTCACTCAAGACAATGCTGTCTATGGAACTTTTAGAGGGAAAAAAGAGGGAAAACCTTATCTTTTTGCTTATTTATGGAATGATGAAGACCAAATCTTTCGCACTCTCGATCTAAAAGAAATGCAAATCTCTTCTTTGAACCGCTCCCATATTTTAGTGGGAAGTCAATCAGGTGAAGCAGTCGTGTGCGTGAACCATGGAAAACCGGAAAAACTTCCGGATATGATCGTCAATTCTACAAGAGGGTGGAAATTTTTAGAAGCGACCGATATCAACGATACCGGTCAAATTGTAGGTTACGGCATGTATAAGGGAAATATGACCCTTTTTATGCTAGATCCTGTCGATTAAGAAGAAATAAAGCTATTGAATACAGCTAACACAATCGCAAATAATACTGCCCACCAAAAGCCGTCCACCTCAAATCCGGGAACTATATAGCTCACCAAAAGTGTAAGACATCCGATGATGACAAAAGTAAAAAGTCCCAACGTCAGAATATTAATCGGTAAAGTCAAAAGAAAAAGTATGGGGCGAATCACGGTATTTACCAAACCCAATACAATGGCGACGACTATCGCTGTAAAAAAGTTGTTCAATCTGACTCCGGGCAAAATTGCCGCAGCAGCAAAAACAGCCAAACTGTTCAATAATAATTTTGTAAGTGCCGGCATACTCCCTCCTTGATTTATAGAAGCCAAGCTCACTATAACACCGGGTTTTTTTCGGATCAATCTCTTTTCAAGACAACGGGAGGTCCTTGTAAAAAAGAACAATAAAAAGAAGCTGCCCCCAAAACAATCAGGCAACTGCCGAGCGCCATAAATCCGGCGGGAGAAAATAAAGAAAAAGAGGCCAACAAAATGCCGACTGCAATTAAAGCGACTCCGGCAACCACAGCGGTAAGCGGAATGAATCGGGATTCTACCGATTTCGAATCAAAAAATGAATGATCGAATATTGTTTTTGTTGCATTTACCGCCATATAAAAACCTTGTATTGAATAATTTCTACATTATAAAGTTTTTTTACTAAGTTTTTATAAACTCTATATGAAGATTCAAGCGTAAAATCCGCATTACATTCTTGCCATAATGTCTTCGACCGGCAATAATGAAAGTTTACTATCATCAGTTTCGGAAAAAAATGTGGAGCTATCAGCATCTTCTTAGAATTGATTTAAGAATTATTCCCCTAATTCTTGCCCTCATGATGGTAAGCCTTCTCGTAATATCGGCCAACTCCGGTCCGGTCTCTATCGAACATAACGAAGAGATTTTTTTTACCCCTTTAGTAAAAATACAGATTCGCTGGTTTGTCATCGGCACGGGCATATTTATATTCTTTTCCGGTTTCGATTATAATAAATTGAGGGAATGGACCTGGATTCTTTACGCCCTTATGATCATTTCTTTGCTGGGACTCTTTTTCACCGATGCTATCCAAAGGGTACACAGATGGTATAGAATTCCTATCATAGGAATCAGTATTCAACCGTCCGAATATGCTAAACTGATTGTCGTCATCACATTAAGTTGGTTTCTCGAAAGAAGAAGGCAGAAAGCCGCTGAACTGAGTACATTCTTTCAAAGCGGAATCATAGTGGGCATTCCCTTTTTGCTTATTCTTAAGCAGCCGGATTTGGGAACGGCCCTTGTGCTTTATCCCATTACCCTTGTCATGTTTTATTTCGGAGATATTCGACCGTCAGTCATCAAAATAATGTCCTGGTGCGGAGCTCTTGCATTGGTTTGCGTAGCCCTCCTGTTTCTTGAAATCATCTCTCATGAACAGGCAAGACCTATCGCTACAAAATTTCTGAAAGAATATCAGTTCGATCGGCTGGATCCGAATACACACCACCAAAAAGCAGCTGCCACAGCGATTGCCGTGGGGGGAGTCACCGGCTCGGGATGGAGAAAGAGTGAGTTCACCGGAAGGGGATGGCTTCCTGCCCCTTATACAGATTCTGTTTTTCCCTCTTTTGGTGAGGAATTCGGAGTCTTAGGATTGATTTTCCTTCTGGTACTATTTTATGCGTTAATATATTTTGGTTTCCAAGTGAGCGCTGTTGCCAAAGATCATTTCGGTCGACTTTTATCTGCGGGGATCACCGTTTATCTTGCGATGCATGTTCTCATTAACATCGGCATGATGTGCGGATTTCTTCCGATCACCGGGGTTCCTTTAGTACTGGTGACCTATGGAGGATCGTCGGTTTTAGCCACTATGACGGCTCTTGGAATACTACAAAGCATTTATAGCCGGAGGTTTATGTTCTGATGCAAGATAACCATACATTTATTTTTCTTCCCGGAGTTTGGAAAGGAACCGGAAAAATTTCTTTCAACGTCAATCCTGAAGAAATAAAATTTTCTACAGAATGGACAATAAATGAAGCCATAGATAACACCATACATTGCTCGCAAAAAGTTCTGATGGAAAATATGGATGAGAGCGTGTGCAATAAATTTACCGTTTCAAAAATTGTTCCCGAATCTTTTCAGATTCTTTTGGAAAATCATTCGGAAGAGAAAATTCCGGGCACAGGAATTTTTGACAGCGAAAAAATTGCGTGGGAATTTAGGAATATGGACGGATTTGAAGGGTTCGAAATTTATGAGAAAGACGGGGAAAATAAGTACAATTTTCATGCGGAATATATAACGGCAGATAAATTTCGTACAGTGATCGACGGATCGATAGAAAAAAAATAAGATGAGTCGGCTTCACAACCGACTCATCCGATACTTTATGGATTGACCATTGCAGCCGGTTGCTTAGATGGTGGTGTCTTGTGATCCTTATGTGAAGAATCCGGCTGGACTGTCATCGCGTCTTGGACATGTCCTGCAGCATTTCCGATTGCACCTTTCGCGTGGTCTATGACTTCTTTAGCCTTGTCTTTTGCTTGATCTATGACTTCTTTAGTCTGTTCTTTCACTTGGTCTTTTGTATCTTTGACATGTTCTTTAATAATTTCCGGTTTACTTTTTTTAAGCGGTTTTGCAGCTTCGGCAGACACATCGGTTGCCGGAGTTTTGTCGTGAGGGTGAGAGCTTTTTTTGGCGGCTCTTTTTTTGAATTTCGCTAACTCAGCGGTTAAGGATGCTATTTGGTCATCTTTTTCTTTTATCGTTTTCTCATTATCAGTAGGTTCTTGTTTTGCAGCTGCTTGTTGTTCCAATAGCTGATTTCTTGCGAGTAAATTTTGCATTCCGAGTTTCGTGATTTTTCCGTTGTCTTTCGCCCAATCATTATAGGATTGCTCTTTCACTTGTGCTGCAGTACGGTCTTTAAGACCGTTAACGGATGCGTCATCTGTTTTTATCATTCTGATCAACTTAAGGAATTGGAACCATATTTTTTTTAAAAAATTGTCACTCTTAAGAACGTAAGAAAATTTGTTGCCTCTCACTCCCCATCCGTAAACATCTGCGGGTGCAGTTTGACTGTGATTCTCTATGAGAGTAAGATTTTCAAAAGTATTTTGATTAGTAAGCTTTGTCGTAGTGGACATGAATTAACCTTCCTTGATTTTAAAGGTACGAGATGTTTTAAAAGCCTAACGGCTCATTTCGTTATCTCTAAAAAAAAGATTACTGTCAAAAAAAATAAAAAATAAATTTATAATCCGTCCACTCCAAAAATTTCTAAAAGACGATCCAAATCTTCCAAATTATAATAGTCGATCAAAATCCTCCCCTTTTTTCCCTTTCCTACAATGTGCACTTTGGTTCCCATACGAACCTGAATTTTATCGCTCAATTGCTCCAAATAAAAATCTCTATTTGCATAAGTCAGATTTTTCTTCTTCGCCTTTTTTTGAATCTTTTGCGCCTCGGCTTCCGCCTGTCTTACAGACAAATCATCGCGAAGAATCCGCTCATAAAGCCAAATTCGCAAAGCCGGATCTGAAAGAGAAAGAATTGTTTTGGCATGTCCCATCGTAATTTTTCCGGAGTTAATGCTCTCTTGTATATTTTTAGGAAGGGTTAGAACACGCAAATAATTCGCTATCGTCGACCGTTTTTTTCCCATTCTTTGCGCCAACTCTTCCTGTGTCAGACCGAATTTGTCTATTAAAGATTTCAATGCGTAGGCTATTTCAATGGGATTTAAATCTACGCGCTGAATATTTTCGGCGAGAGCTTGTTGTGCTGAAAGACTTTTAGAGCGGGATCCGATCACCACAGGAATTTTTTTTAATCCTGCCAATCCTGCCGCACGAAATCGCCTCTCGCCGGAAACAAGTTCGTAAAAACCGGCCTGATCGGGTAAAGGGCGCACGAGAGGGGGATGGATCAATCCGATTTCCAGAATCGAACGGGAAAGTTCCGCCAGATCTTCTTCAGAAAAAATACGTCTGGGTTGGTTCGGATTAATAGAAATATTTTCAATAGAGATCTCTTCTATTGTCATGATTTCCGAGTGCTCTTCCATGGATTTACCTCAAAAAAAGATGAAAAATCCTTATTATACACAGGAATTTTATGTTTACAATAATGGATATTCCTATATCATTAAGGTTTTCCTATTACTGTAGATAATTAAAGGGCGATTATGGACAACTTGGATTCTTCACTAAAAATGTACCGCGAGGTCTCTTTCCTTGAAAACGTGCTCAATCGCTCGGAATTTCGGCAGATTGTAAAGCACTCCTCTACTATTTTTTACGGACTTATCCTTGCGGCTCTCCTTCTTCTGTTTTTTTATCGAAACGGATTGGAAGAAAAAGCAAAAGCAGAGAGTGATTATTTTACTGCCGAAAAAGATTTTCGAACTTTCAATGAAATTCCGGTTACTGAAGAAGAGCGGATTTCCGAGGAAGAAGCTTTTATCGATTTAAAAAATATATTGGCTGTCCGCCCGGAGCTTCACGGAAAGTACGATGCCGGACTTACAGAGGCGCTCATCATAAAAAATCGTCCGGAAGAAGCATTGTCTTTTGCTAAAGGTGCTATTGCACGGACAGAAAAGAACGGTCTTCATGATTACACCGAGTTTGCTAAGATTACTCTCGCCATCACTTCGGGAGATTTACCGGGTGCTCTCCAAAAATCTTTGCTTCTCAAACAAACTATAGAAAAATCCGAAAATTCTTCAGGCAAACTCTATGCCTATAATCTACTGCGGATTGTCACTCTTATGGAAGAGACCGGTAATCCGGAAATCGAATCGGCACGAAAAGAGCTGTTCGACTTCTTTTACGGCGATGCTTCTCCGGATCATCCGATAGCGACTCCCGAAACGCGTACCGCTTTTGAAAATCTTTTTGCCGAAGGGAACATCACTTTTAAGAGCTATCTCGATCGGCAAAAAAATTAAGAGAGCGGTTTATACCGATTTCTCCTTCATCTTATTTTGAATATTCTTTACTAAAACGTTGATAAATTTTATTTTCTTGGTTAAGAATCGCAATAGCGATACCCCATGCGGTCATGTTCTTGTACCTAAATTATGTACGAAGAATTATTACTGCGCCCCCGAAACCTGCGGACGATAAAAGAGCCCCAAGGAGGTGACATAAGGCATTGTAATTGTGTGTGTTAACATGCAAGCTCATAAACCGCGAAATTTGGGTTAATTGAAACTTAAGATTGAAAATATACATCCTTTCTCCGGAAAGGGTTAGTGAAAATTTACGAAAAAACCTTTGGTTTTTTTATATTGTCGTTTACGGCATGGAGAATTGACGTGAGTCCAAAATTTTGCTCACTTGCCGTTGATGAAATAGAACAAGAGACAGAGTATAGCTCTACAGAGTCATCGTGTTACGAACCGATACTCACTATTGTCATCAACAACAGTAAAGAAGAAAACTCCCCCTGTACTAATCGAATTCAAGTAACAGGAAGAGTTAATGTGTCTTTCTAACAAGGAAGGCTAACGTTCTTATTCAGGCGGTCCGATTGCTCGGACCGCCCTTCATAACCCCCCACGAGATTATCCGATGAACACTACAAAATCCCATGCTACTCCTGAAAAAATCGATTCCAAAAAACACGAAACTTCAAACACCGATGAATATATCTCTGTCATTTCTCCACTTTCCGGAAAAGTATTCGGAGAAATCAAAGTCACTTCCGAAAAAGCCCTGGAAGAAACTATCGCCGGATCTGCCGAAGCACAAAAAGAATGGGCAAAAATCCCTCTCAATCGAAGAGCCGGATTTATGATGCAATTTCGTGAACTCCTCCACAAAAACAGCGATGATCTCGTAGAAATGATTCATCACGAAAACGGAAAAACAAGAGATGAAGCCCGGGCAGGTCTCCTTAAAGGAATCGAATCCGTAGAGTTTGCCGCCGCACTTCCTCAAATGATCTCCGGATCCGTACAGGAAGTAAGTCGGGGAGTGGAGTGCAAAACTCTTCGCTCTCCCCTCGGTGTCGTCGCCGGAATCACCCCTTTTAATTTCCCCGCCATGATTCCTCTGTGGATGTTCCCCCTTGCCTTGACTTTGGGAAACGGATTTATCCTCAAACCTTCCGAGAAAACCCCTTTTACCGCTGTGGAATTAAGCAAACTTTTAGAGAAAACAGGGTTTCCTCCGGGACTCTTTTCTGTGATACAGGGAGATAAACATGTAGCCGGCCTGTTGTGCGATCATCCGAATATTTCGGCATTAGCATTTGTCGGATCCTCTCCCGTAGCAAAAACAATCTATGCAAGAGCATCGCAACAGGGCAAGCGTGTTCGTTGTATGGGAGGGGCAAAAAATCACCTGACCATTGTTCCCGATGCTGATCCTGAAATTGCAGCTGCAAATATTGTCGCTTCCGTAACAGGGTGTGCGGGACAACGTTGCATGGCAGGAAGTGTTTTGCTGGCTGTCGGAAATGTAAATCACATCATCGCTAAAATTTACCAAATGATGTCAAAAATTATACCGGGTCGGGATATCGGTCCGGTCATCAGTGCAGAGGCAAGAGAGCGTATTTTCGGCTTTTTGGAAAGAGCTCACCGGGAAGGGGCGGAACTGACTCTCGACGGAAGGAAATCACCTATTGAGGGAAATAAAGAGGGTTTTTATGTAGGACCTTCTATCATCGATCACGCTTATCCGGAACATGAAGCGGTTACGGAGGAGATTTTCGGACCGGTCCTCACCATTATCCGAGTGCATTCTTTGGAAGAGGCTATCGAGATAGAAAACAGAAGCATATACGGCAACGCAGCGACCATTTATACGCAGACAGGAGGCGTCGCCGAATATTTTATCGAACGGGTCAATGCAGGGATGGTGGGAGTAAATGTAGGAGTGCCCGTTCCGAGAGATCCGTTTTCTTTCGGAGGTCGGGGTGAAAGTCGTTTCGGTGACGGCGATATCACGGGGGAAAGCGCTGTGGAGTTTTGGTCCGGAATAAAAAAAGTGACGACTAAATGGGAAGCCGGCCGGTATATCGATTGGATGAGTTAGAGGAAGTTAAGTCGCGCAGCGTTTGGAGTGCGGTGACTCGTCACCGCTTTGCCCTCGACTCGACTTGTCGAGGCGGTTTAAGCGTTATTTTGTGTTTATAGACATTCAGAAATTCGTTCAAAGATTAGTCTCTCAGTTTTTAAAAACGCATCGACAAGTCGATGCGAGGGCAAAGCGGTGACGAGTCACCGCACTCCAAACGCTGCGCGAGTTGAAATTTCGGTTGCACTAAATAACTAACTATAAATTACTTACACAGGAACATCCTTGGGCACTAATCGATAAAATCTTGCGGTGGGAACTTGAAATCGATCCCGAACAATTTTTAACCTTTCGGCCAGAACTTTAAATGTTTGTGTCGCAGGAAATTGTACAGGTCCGCCGTTCGGATCATAAAAAAGAGATAACTCTTTTGTTTTCACATAAATAAAAGAGTGTCCTTTCTCTTCCAATTTGTCATTCTCCATGATTTTTACCAATCGAACAAAATAGACCCCTTTCTTTAAATTTTCAATTATCCGTTGATAGGAGGGGGTCTTTTCTATTTTATCAATTTCTATTTCAGGAGAACAAAGATTAATTTTGAATCGGTATAAATTGGCCATAGAAGCGACTTTATTTCTTAAATAATCATGTTTTTCAAGAGGGTGAATCACCTCGATCGTATTGAATGCAGCTTGTATATTTCTTCTGTTCATTGAGCTTTTAAGAAAATATTTTTTAATTTTCTCTATTCTCTCCGTTACTTTATCCCAACACCGGTCTTGGAAAAGTTTAAAAAAAATATCCGCAAATTGCAAAGCCATCACCGAGCAGGTGCCACCCTCCAGTCGGACCGGAATTTTATTTTTGTTGAAGCGAATTCCGGGCTCTGCTCGGTTCTGTAAAAAAAATCGTATCTTTTCGGCTTGTTCCCGCGATATCCATCCCTCACACTCCTCCTGACTCCCGTTGAAAAAAGAGATAGTGCGTTGCTGCGATGCTTTTTTCGCATGAGATCGATTTCGATATCCGACAAGAATCCTCTCAATTATGGAAACAATCAATCCTATTAAAGGACAAAGCTCCACAACGGCAATAAATCTATGTCCCCAACGTGTCTTGCTTCTTTTTTTTGAAGCCTGCAGATGCCGCAATCCGTACTCGGAAAGAACGAAAGATTGCACTATTTGTCTGTAGGAAAGGTTATAATCAGATAAAAAATAACTTTTCATAAAAATTCCATAATTTTTTTGGATAAAAAAAGTTAGAGTTTATTTTTTCTTTTTATAGAATTCAACAGGTGTTGTCGAGTGATTTTCCGGGAAATGCTCGATTCGCGAATAATCGGGATAATATATTTGATTATAAATCGAATTAAAAAATTTTATTACATTTATTTTTATATATAAAAACTGGTATACTTTACTTCAATTATGAAGTGGTTTAGTTTATTTACTTTAGAAAAAGAGAGTTTTCGATGGATGTTAAAGCTTTTTGTTCTAACCATAAATGTTTAGTGATAGGCACACTAGGATTTGCTGTATTGGGATATATAGGTTATAAGACTGTAGGTTGGGTTCTAAAAAAAATAGGAATCATAAAAAAAACAGACGACGTAGCACAAGGCATTTTGGAGAAGCAGAAGTCAGGTAGATCTTTTACAACTAAAGGCTCAAACGCTTATACCGAAACCTCACCCGCACAAGGATCCGGAAAAAGGAAGGAAAGCAAAACGACAACTGATTCGCAAAGCGGGAAAGTCCCGGCTACAACCGGATTGAATGAATTCAACAATTTGATGAAGGGTGTCAACAAATCGGGTTCAAATCAAGACTCTTCAGCTCAGCCAAAGCCGAGCATTCCTACTCATACTGATTTCTCAGAATTAACGGCAAGAAACAAAAAAGAAACCGAAGAGCGTATTAAAGCACGTCGAGAGCAATATCTCCAAAAGACAGAAGCTACATCGAATTCAAGTAGACCCTCTACAATCTCCAATCCCAAAAAATCAGAGCAATATGTGAAAACATCCGAGGTGATAGAAACGGTAGCGGAAACTAATTCGATTGTGACTCCGAATAAAGATCTTGAAGAGAAGTTACGTGAACACAGTTTTGATCAATTGAGCCTTCCTGAAATGAAAGCTCTTGTAAAAACACCGGATTTTAAGAATTTTTTTTACAGAAGTTATGAAAACTTTAATTCGAAAGATTTTAAATATTTATTTGTCAGCTCACGTTTTGTGAAGTTTGTTGCTAACATATTACCTCACCTTTCCGATGACACAGTACTTGCTATGGAGTTAGAAAAACTTTCCTATAAAAAATTCAATACACTGTTTCAATTATCATCGAAAATTCGGAAGAATGAAAAAACTCTAAATTTCCTTATTTCAAGAAAAAAACTTACTTTAGACAGTTCTCTTGTCATGTTTTCAAATGATTTATATAAAGTCTTAAAAGTTTAATAAGCGGGGCGGGAATGGTAATCAGTCGAGAGACTGAAATATCTCTTGTTGTATTGAGATCGGTATTGTCCGGTGATTTTCCGGAAAATGCCTGATTCGCGAATAATCCGGATAATATATTTGATTATAAACCGAGTTAAAAAATTTTATTATATTGCTTTTTATATATAAAACAGGTATAATTTAGTTAAATTATAGAATAGTTTGTTTTATTTATTTAAAAAAGAGAATTTTCGATGGATGTTAAAGCTTTTTACTCTCACCATAAACGTTTAGTGATAGGCACACTGGGATTTGCTGTAGTGGGATATATAGGTTATAAGACTGCATGTTGGATTCTAAAAAAATTAGGAATCATAAAAAAAACAGACGATGTAGCACAAAACATTTTGGGGAAGAAGAAGTCAGGTAGACCCTCCTCCTCTACAATTCAGTCAAAGTCAAAGTTGAAGCCAATGTCGAAGCCGAGCATTCCTGATACCCCCGTCTCAACTTTAACGGAAGAACAGAGAAAAAAAATTACAGAGCAAGAAGAATATATAAAACAAGTAAACGAACTTATTAAAAAAGTAAAGCCACCTGCACAGAATTCAGATGAATCCTTTACAATCTCCGATCCCACAAAATTAAAGGAAGAATCTGATACTCTTTTGAAAGCTAAGGTCGATTTTTGCAACGCGGCAGCCGAAAGTGAAAAAAACATAGAAGAGTACAATCGGTATATGAGCGAGTATATGGCTAAACAAAAATTGGGATCCGAATCGGAGCCTCCCTTATCCGAAGATTCAAAACAGGAAGAATGAAGATATTTTGAATTTCTTTACTTCCGGAATAACCTTATCCTAGACATCCCTGTTGTCATGGTTTCAGACGATTTAAGGGAGTATATAAAGTCTAAAAGATTAATCCCCTTAGATAAAAAAGAAGCTGAGCGCGTAAAAGCAGACGATTGAGATAATAGCTCCGGCGGGCACGGTAATCAGCCAAGAGACTGCAATATCTCTTGTTGTGCTGAGATCCAACGCCTCTAATCCGCGAGCTAATCCGACTCCCAAAACACTTCCTACCAAAGTATGTGTGGTAGAGACAGGTAAACCCATTCGTGAGGCGAATACAATAGTGAGGGCTGCGCCGAATTCGGCGGAAAATCCGCGCGACGGAGTCAGCTCCGTGATTTTTTTCCCTATAGTTTCCACAACTCTCCATCCCCATGTTGCCAGTCCCAGAACGATGCCGAATCCGCCGAGAGCTAATGTCCAAGTCGGAATAGGGGTAGATTGCAGGGCGACGGCTCCTGATTGAATTACGGTAATGGCAGCAGCGAGTGGTCCGATGGCATTTGCCACGTCGTTTGCACCGTGAGCAAAGGCCATGGTGCAGGCGCTCATGATTTGTAATTTTGCGAAAATTTTCTCTACAGAGGCGTAATCTACGCTGCCTATCAGTTCTTTTTTACCGTATTCTTTAGAGAGTCTTTCTACACTGTCTAAAACTTGGGTGATTCTGTAGGCTGCTTCACCTTTAGTTTCTTTTCTGACTAATTTTAATTGTTTATGAGCTTTTTCCAGGGCCAGGACAGCTTCGGGACTATATTCCGGAGCCGATTTATATTCTCCGGGAGGGGTTTTAATTCTTTTGAGAAGAAAGACCGAAAGTACCGATGCAAATGCTCCGAGACAAATACTGCCCACCAGAGAAGAGGTCGGGGAAAGTTTGTGCTCTAAATTCTTTAACCCATTGAATGTAAGGATGATACCGAGAAGGGTAACGAAGACAAATACTATTTTGGGAGTAATTTTTTTAGCAGCTGTTACAGGACACGGGGCATAGAAAATATGTTTCCTAAAAAGGTTGAAGATGAAGTAAGAGAGAAATCCTCCGATCAAAGGGGAGAAAATCCAACCTGACGTAATAAAGATGACGTTATCCCAATAGATGGAAGAGGTTCCTCCGACAATTGCTCCGAATCCGATGACGGCCCCGACTATAGAGTGTGTTGTGGAAACAGGCCAGCCGTAATAGGAGGCAATTTGTAGCCAGACTCCGGAGGCGATCAGTGCGGAGAGCATTCCCAAGACAAAAACTTTCGGACTGTGAATAAAAATTTCGGGATTTACAATCCCTTCCTGAATCATATCGGTGACATGAGATCCGAAAAAGAAGGCTCCGGTGAATTCGAATACGCCTGCAATCACAACAGCCCTGCTCAATCGAAGAGCTCCCGAACCGACAGAGGTGCCTATGGCATTTGCGACATCATTTGCTCCGATATTCCAGGCCATGTAAAGGCCTGCCAAGAGGACTAAAACGAAAAGAATATGGTTCGTATCGAGCATGAGGATATTACCTTAATTCTAAAGTTCTACGAACCCGCCAAGCAAGCTTTTCGGATAGGTTGGAAATATCGGCAAGAGTTTGAAAAATTCTTTGCCAAAGAAAGAAAGTAGTATAGGACATTTTATCTTCTGCCGCTATCAGTTGTTGCATTAGTTTTCTTTGTAAAAGGTCTACTTCATGTTCCCGGTATGCTACGAGATCGACCATATCGCGAACTTTTTCCGCCTCTTTTCCTCCGAAAGACGATTCAAGGAGGTCGTGGAGTTCATCGATGATCAATCTTGCTTTATCGTATGTGTCGATGTTTTTAGCCAGAAATTGGTGAAACAGTTCATCGAGATCTTCGGGAATAGTGAGAGGTTTAAAAGTGGTGAGGATGGCGATGTCTTGTGCTTTATCTGCTATGGAGTCTTGTAGAGTAAGAATTTCGAGTAGGTGATGCCTGTCTATAGGGAGAAACAAACTTTTCGGCAGATGATTTCGGATGTCATTTTTGATCAGGTCGGCTTTATGTTCTAATTTTGAAATTTGTTCGGCAATGATTTCTGTTTTTTTCGGATCATTTTCCTTCATAACGGCAATGAGTTCTACAAGCTTATGCACGCAAAGAGCGATGCTGTCCATATGTTGTTTGAGACCGGCGAAAGGAGATTTTCCAAAAAGTTTTAAAATTGTAAACATAATGACTATCAACCTTTGTTTCGGATATTATAATCCGTTTATTGAATTTATCAAAAAAAAACGATCTTTTACAAGTTTTTTGTATATGGCCCGGTCCTAAAAACACGGATTTTAGAAAAAACCCGTGAAAATTCTCATTAGGTCGTTATACGTCAAAAAGATGAAAAATCCTATTAGAAGAATTGCAAAAGGAATAATTAGTTTTTCCATAGTTTTCGGACGTATTCTTTGCTTTGTAATCATTTCATAAAAAGAAAATACGATCGTTCCTCCGTCGAGAACAGGGATAGGCAATAGATTCAATATTCCCAAATTGAGACTGATCATGCCGATCCAAAACAAACTTTCCCGGATATTCACAAATGACCGATCGTGAACCATATGAATGATTCCTACCGGACCGCTCATCCATTTAGGACTTAAATTCCCCGTGAAAAGAGCTTTGAGAGTTTGTCCGATTTCTGCGACGGTATCATAGAACATCGTGAAAGGGTCGGGATTATAAATCACCTGTCTGTCGGTAACACCGGGAAGTCCCAGAATTAAGCGATTTTGTTGATTGTCAAAAAGATGCATAGCCTGTGCACGTTTTTCAGGATCCCGTATTTCTTCGATCATCTTTTTGCGTTCTGCAATAGCTACAGCCTGAGTTGCTTTTGCTTCATCGGAAAGATTGAGATCACCCGGTTTTTTCGGAGTAATTGTGTTGAGAAGTACCAGGTTGCCCGATTGTTTTATTGCTTTA
>JABDBB010000022.1 GCA_013288845.1 Chlamydiota bacterium
TATAAGCAGGAGATGGAGAGGAATCAATTGGTGATTACTCCGGCGAGTCGCGAAGACATTATACAGGCTACTTTAGAGAAGCATAAAGAATTTCAAAAAAATGAGGGGAAAGATTATCTTGGCGGAATGATTCTTACGGGAGATCACTCACCCGGACCGGTTATTCAGGAAGAAATTAAAAGGGTAAATATCCCTGTTTTATACGCCCCTATGCACAGTTATGATGCGATGAAAAAAATCACCTCATTTATAGCCAAAATCAGACTTGAAGACACGATGAAAATTGAAACAGCGGTGCATGTGGTGGAAAACAACATCGATTTTGATGCCCTTTGTTTTTCAGGCGCCAAGACCCCTTATGAGTTTGCGGCAAGATAAGCGTTAAATAGTTGATCCGAGCACAGCTCTTGTATGCAAGCACCTGAGCTGCAAGACCTTAGAATAGGGCACCTCTTTTCAAATTTCCTATTATACGGACAATTCCCCTGAATTGTCACATGATTATTCCCCGGAGGACTGTATTTTATAGCAGAGGAAGGTCCGAAAATACCGAAAGTCGGAGTATTTGTTGTAGCTGCCAGATGCAGAGGAAGGGAATCCATAGCGATGACTTTAGAGACATTTCCCATCAGATTCTGTAAAGCAGGCAAAGAAATTCTATCGGGCACCAGCGAATTTTCCGGAAAGATTTTTTGTAAAGAGAGGCAAATCCTCTTTTCTTTTTCCGAACCCCATATAAATAGCCATGAGCATTTTTTTTCGTGCGCCTCAATTTTTTTTAAGAATTCGCTTAAATTTTGAAACGGAAGTTGTTTATTTTTCCAGTTGGCTCCCGGACAAACCAGAAAACAGGGAGATCCTGTAATACCCGGAGCGGATAAATAGGAGGTAATGGTTTTTTGCTCCTCTTCGGAAATATGGAGAAGAGGAAAAATTTTCGATTCGTTTATGATCGGAAAATCCTTAAAATATTGCTCCGGAATAGACAGGTAACCTTTTCTTATATTGCCCGACTGCGGAGTTTCATATCGAATATTTGTTGCGAGCAAATTGATTTTTTCCGGGACTGACCGGATTCCGAATCCGATTTTTTGTAATCCCCTTGTCAAAAAAGTGATGCAGCCCGATTTAGCATTTCCTTGTAAATCGATCACCACATCATATTTTTTTTTTCTCAGAATTTTACAAACCCCTCTGATTTCTTTGATCGTTTTCAGAGAAAAAATTTCTTTTCGCCACTTGCGCGTATGGATGTGAATCACTTGATGAACAGCAGGATGAGCCTCCACAAGCTCTGCACAGGAAGTTTCCGCAACCCAATCGATTTCCGCATCGGGAATTCGGGATTGTATAAAATCAAGCACGGGAAAACACTGTACAATATCACCGAGAGAAGATGTTTTAACGATCAGAATCTTCATGAACGGTGCTCCCTATTAAAAAGATGTTGCATTGCCTGCGCGATATCCGCAGGGACCGGAGCTTGTACACGAATCTCCTCCGGCAAAAAAGGGTGTGGAAAGACAAGAGAAATCGCATGAAGAAAATGCCTTTCCGCATGATAGGTGCATATCCGACGATGGCCATAAAGCTTATCGCCCAATAAAGGATGTCCGATACTTTGAAGATGTATGCGAATCTGATGCGTCCTGCCCGTCACAGGGAAACAACGCACAAGAGTGGCCGACCCTCCCCTTTTCATAACCCTGACAGAAGTAAGAGCCGAATCACCTCCCTGATTCATAGGGACAATCCCTCTTAGAAATGATTGTGTATTTTGCGATAATTTTCCTATCGGCTTATCAATCGATATTTCATCCTGAGAGATGACTCCGTCAGCAACAGCAAGATATTCCTTACGAATTTTTTTGTCTCTGAAAAGCGCTACAAGAGCATCGCGACAGACTATATTTTTTGCGTAGAGAATGAGTCCGGAGGTCTCTTTATCGAGACGATGAATTTTTTCCGCTCCGGGAAATTTTTGCAGAATCTCTTCAAATAATTCTTCCGAGGAAATGCCTGCAGGTTTGTCATACGCAATAAGAAAATCATCCTGAAATACAATCCGATCGATAGAAAAATCCGATTTCACTTTATCGGAAAGAAGAGAGGAACAATGAAAGGTGACGACATCCCCTTTTGCCAACCGGTAGCCGGCAAAACGCTCTTTTCTGCCGTTTACATCGCAGGCATTATTTTCCAGAGCCCGCTTTATGTTTTTTGCGGAATATTTTTTTTCCAGTTTCTCATGGATAAATGATTGGAGACGCAAACCTACATCAGAGGTCTCTGCCTTCCAACAAACGGTATTGCGTAAAAAATTGCTCAAAGGCAGCCTCTATACACCGGGAAAACTACGTAAAAAGCGTAAATCATTCTCTGTAAAACGGCGTATATCATCTATACCGTATTTCAACATAATCAGTCGTTCCAGCCCCATTCCCCAAGCATATCCTGTGTACTCTTCCGGATCGATCCCGCCGTTTTTCAATACTTCCGGATGAATCATACCGGCTCCGCACACTTCTAACCATCCCGTATGTTTACAGATGGGACATCCCTCACCTTTACATTTCAAACACCAGATATCGACCTCCATGCCGGGCTCCACAAAAGGAAAATAACTGGGTCGAAAACGGGTTTTAATATCGCTTTTAAACAACTTTTTTATAAATTCATCCAAAGTGGAAATAAGGTCGGAAAAGGTGACATTTTTGTCGATATAAAATCCTTCAATCTGATGGAAAAATACATGCGAACGTGCCGACACATTTTCATTGCGATAGGCCTTTCCCGGGGCTATAACCCGAATAGGCGGTTCATGCTTTTCCATGACCCGCACTTGCGTATTGCTCGTATGTGTGCGCAGAAGGTAATCGGCCGATATATAAAAAGTATCCTGCATGTCTCTTGCAGGGTGATCCGGGGCAAAATTCAATGCTTCAAAATTGTAATAATCTGTATCGATATCGGGTCCGTACTCTACTGTAAATCCCATTCCGATTAAAATATCGATAATCTCTTCAAGCGCTGCAGTAATGATGTGCTTCCTGCCGGGAAATCGATGCCTGCCGGGGAGAGTGACGTCGATAGTTTCTGCATTCAACTGACTTTCCTGCTCTCTGTTGACAAGAAGTGCTTCAAAAGTTTCGACGCTGCGCTCTAATTCTGTTTTGAGATCGTTAATGGATTTACCGAATAAAGGGCGTTCCTGCTCAGGCACTGTACGAAGTTCTTTCATTAACTCCCTTACAGGACCTTTCATGCCCAAATATTTGATCTTTAACAGATCGAGGTCGGCGGAATTTCTCACTTCGGACAGATCGTTTTTGAATTGTAGACTTAGTGTTTCGATTTTTTTTTGCAAAAGAATTCTCCGTAGCATTACCGCACTGAAAGCCGGTGATCAGCTTATTATACATTGTTTTATTGTATAGGGAAAAGAAAAAAGCAGAGTCTTTGAAAGACTCTGCCCGAAAAAATTTAAGCTAACGCTTGTTTAGCATGACTTGCGACTGCAGCAAATCCTGCAGGATCAAACAAAGCCAGTTCTGCCAAAACTTTTCTATCAAGCTCGCATCGCGCTTTTTTTAAGCCGTTAATAAACTTGCTGTAAGAAATACCGTTGATTTTTGCTGCTGCGGAAATACGAATAATCCACAGGCGACGAAAATCTCTTTTCTTTTGTTTACGGTGGATATAGTTGAATGCCATTGCACGTAAAACAGCTTCTTGTGTCAAACGTAAATGGTTTTTTCTATCCCCGACAAATCCTTTAGCTCGTTTATGTAATCTTTTTTTACGACGATGTGAAGCTACAGCATTAGTTACTCTTACCATAGCTATTTACCTCCACGGAGTTTCATCATTAATAAATTTACACACCCATTAAACGTTTGTACATTTTGAGTTGACCGTCACTAACAAGAGCGGTTCCTCTCAATTGGCGTTTACGTTTTGGGGTTTTCTTTGTCAAAATATGACGTCGTCCCGGCAATTGTCTTTTCAATTTTCCGGTTCCCGTCAGTCTAAATCTGGCCGCAACGGCTTTTTTTGTTTTCATCTTAGGCACTGCAATTCTCCTAGCTGATGCCATTAGTAATGTAGTTAATTCTAAATCGGTCTTGTAGACCTTTTTCGGAATAACTCTTAATCAGTCTTCTTATTCTCGTCCGTACCCGGATCCTGATCCTGATTTTCATTGTTATCGGGAGATTCAGAAATTTCTTTCTTTCCCGAATTCTCTTTTTTCTTACGTACACCCGGAGCTAAGATAACATGTAAAAATCTACCCATTTGTTTCAAAGGGGCTTCAGGTGTAGATACATCGCCCAAGTCTTCACAAAATTTTCGAACGAGAGCTTCACCCCTTTCGAAGTGAACCAATTCTCTTCCTCTGAACGTACAGGTTACTTTTACTTTATTTCCTTTAGAAAGAAAATCTTTTGCCTGACGTGATTTTGTGAGAAAATCATGATCATCAATATTCGGTTTAAGTTTTACTTCTTTCACTTTTATTTGATGCTGGGACTTTTTACTTTCTTTTTTCCCTCTTCGTCTGATCATAACGATATTTCCCGTAATCCAATATTTTGCATACGGGAGGATTGGAAGTCGGTACTATTTCAACCAAGTCAAGGTGCGCATCTTCCGCTCTTTTCAGAGCATCAAATGTGGATACAACGCCGACTTGCTCTCCCAATTCGTCAATCAGCCTTACTTTCGGTACTCGTATTTGTCTATTGACTCTCAATCCGAACAGTCTCCGTTATCTGCTTTATTAAAGCTTAAGACTCTAAAAGGTCTCTTGGTTATTACTATTGTTTCGTTATCGTCGGGATAATGCCTCTATTCGATTCGAGCAGATAAGCGATACACCTCTCAAAGGAACCGAACACAGACCGGACGATAACCGGTTTTCCCTTTATATCGGCGAATTCCACACCGACAAAAGGTCCTTTCCATTTTTTTCCGAATACATCGGAATAAGTTAAATAAACTCTTGGTCCCAATCCGTTAAATCCCGGCTTTTTTTCAACAATATATGAAATTCCGGAATCGTCTAAGGCCTCTATGAGATTTTTGCGTTTCTTTTCCCACTTTTTTCGATATTCCGACGGGATATCAGTAAAATCCGGGAGAACCCAAAAGCTCTCAGAACAAAAGATCTTACCTTTTTTTTCGATGAATTGCAAGGAAGAAATAAGTTCTCTCGTTAAATCAGAAGGATCGGAAGCAAAAAAACAACGCTCCGAAAAATAATGCGGCGATCTCCACAATCCTTGAAAATCCGAGGAGTCTTCCGAATGATAAAGCAATCCTTCATGTATAACGGCGGGAGATTCCCTTAAAGAATCGGTGAGTCGCAAACATTCTACTGCATCATCAACCAATTCTTCTTCTGTTGAGGCTCCGCTTTGTATCTGCTCTACCCGAATTTTGTCAAAATTTTCTTTAGCATAATCCCGTAAATCGGCCATCAGATCGATTCCTTTGGAAAGCCAAATGTGATTCCCCTCGGGGGTAAACGCACAGAATCCCGACTCGCGTCCTATATCCAGATGATAGGATTCCGAATAGCGTGCTCTTTTTTTAAGATATAATTTTAATTCTTGGGAATCAAAAAATGTTGTCCCTTTGATTCTGACAGCCTCTTCTAAAAAATCGGGATCCGTCTCCGGAACCGGAGAAGCGCTGAGTATTTTCAGGGCTTTCAATTCGGAAACATCTTCCGTCACCTCTTCGTAAACCAGAGGTTCCATAATTGTCCCGACCTGAAGAAATGACATGATTCCGGGAGAGTGTTCTTTTTCTAAAATCTTTGCTTTCGTAAAAAATTTATGGTGACGCAAATAGGCAATTGCGTTGTCACGCAGCATTTCGACATGTTTAAATTTTATTTTTTCATGAATAGCCAAATACATACGCTCTTCAATTACGCGGAGCACTTCGTAATCAATTTTTTGATCACCCGGTATCACATCATAATAAAATCCGTGATCGGTCACTTTGCAATGTAAAAGTTGTAATTTAGGAAAAAGCTCGACAAGAGTTTTTCCTAACAAAGCGAGACTGTTTTCTCGAAGCTGTTGTAATGAAAGAGGCATTGCCTCACCTAAGGGAAATGGTGGGATATAGCTGACTCGAACAGCTGACCTCCACGATGTCAACGTGGCGCTCTAACCAACTGAGCTAATACCCCACACGGAGTTATGTCCGGTTAACGAAGGTCTGATTCTAATGATCTCCGGAAAATAACACAATCGAAAAATGAAAAAATTACATTTCGGGAGGAAATATATCTTGACCGCTTCCGTATCCTGCATACCGCTCGCTTCTGAAGTCGTGGTCCCCGTACTGCCCGGATATCTTTTTATTTTAACTATAATTAATTATAACAAACATTAAGATTTAATAAAGAATAATACACAGTCCTTAAGTAAGAAGAAATTGAGCGCGCACAGCGTTTGCGCGAGTTAAAAATTTCTTAACTCAACCAATAAATAAATCATTGGTGTGTGGGTTTAGGAAGAAGAGCTTTAAGTTTTTCTTCAAAACTGTTCACCGAAACACTTTTTTCCGAAATCTTCTCAGAACCATCCGAAATCATCAAGGAGCTATGCCCTTGGTATTCGGAAATCAAATGATTTTCTCTATTGCTTTCTCTAGCCGAATACCTTGCCGCTAATATATCCTGAGCAAAACTTTCGGAATATTCTATGTTATTATTTATTTTCACCGGTTTTCTTCCCATCATATCATCCAGACGCCCTTCTACACAAAAAACAGGAATAGAGGTACTTCTCAACATTCCGGCTTTTCCCTTGTTATCTAAACCATCGGTAGTCGCCCATCTTCCGCCGGGTAACTCTACACGACGCCCCGGAGGAAGTGCTGCATTCATGAAACCCTCGGCAAAACTCCCAAGAGGACCAAGCATATTTTTGGCAACTCCTTTTACAGAATCGAAAGGCTTATCTGCGACGACAAATAAAGTAGAAAGGTCTTCGTATTGCTTTCCGGCAGCGTGAAAGGCCAATCCGCTCCCCATAGAATATCCGTGCCAACCAACCTCTTTAACATCTTTACTGTGTAAAAATATCTTAACCGCTTCCATATCCTGCATAACGCTCGCCTCTGAAGTGGTAGTCCCCGGACTTTCAGGATATCCTCCGATAGTGACTGATAACACGTTGTAACCCATTTTTCGATATTCTTCGGACGGACCTTGAGTGAACATGAAGTCGGCATCTCCAAATTGCGGATGAAGCAGCACCACAGTCGGTCCCGAATCACAATCACAACTATAAGTGGCCCCCTCTCTTTTAGCATAATTAGCGGCAAGCATCCGTTTTTTTGTCGAGGTTTCAACCCAAATATCACAACGGACTGAGCGGGTTTTAGAGCCATAGCGATTATCCCGCTTGTTAGTTCCTCTCCCCATAAAAAAAGCTTTTGAACAAGGTTTTTGAAAGGACTCAAACAGTTGTGTAGTTGCTCGAGAGAAAATGGGGGTAAAATCTTTTCCTTTATAACCGGTGGCGACTCGCCAGGATAAGTGAGCTCCAAGCAGAGGGATAAGAGCACAGGCATCGGCTGCGAGGCGACGCTTAAGCAAAGAGACTTTTTGCTTTGTTTTTTTGTTTTTTGCCTTAAGATACTTCTTTGCTATCTCTTTTGTGACCGAAGATGGTTCTAATTTCAATTTTTCGGAGATAACGGCTGCAATTTTTGCCGGAACTTCTCCATTCTCGAATATCTTTAAATTTTTTGAAAGGGAACGGCGATTAATTACACGGGAAGCCAGGGAAATAGAGTCTATAATCAGTTTGACTACCCCGAAAATCTGGCTTGGGCCGCAGCTTAAAGCTGTCGCGACCGAAAAAGCGGCAATTTCCTTTACTCCCTGAACAATAATCAAAATAACTCCCTTTATTTTTAAATATAATTAATTATAACAATTATTTTAAAAAAAGACAAGTTAATTAACTGAATATTAAGATTCAATAAAGAAATTACACACCCCCTTAAGTAAGAAAAAATTGAGCGCGCGCAGCGTTTGGAGTGCGGTGACTTGTCACCGCTTTGCCCTCGCATCGACTTGTCGATGCGTTTTTTAAAAATTAGAGAACTAATCTTTGAACGAATTTCTGAATATCTATAAACACAAAATAACGCTTAAAGCGCCTCGACAAGTCGAGTCGAGGGCAAAGCGGTGACGAGTCACCGCACTCCAAACGCTGCGCGAGTTAACCGCCTTTTATACGAATTAATCATCTTTAGTATAGGCACGGATGGCATCGACATTGGCTTTATTGATTCCTTTTACAGTTAAAATCTCCTCTTCCGAAGCCTCTTGGATTTTTTTAAAGCTCCCGAAATGCTTCAGCAAGGCTTTTTTCTTAACCGGTCCGATTCCTGAAATTTCATCCAAAGGATTTTTAAAGACACTTTTGCTTCTGCGATTCTTATGAAACGTGATTGCCGTCCGGTGCGCTTCGTCGCGAATTCTTTGCAGCATAAATAATACGCCTGAGTTGGCCGGGAAAATCACCGGATCCTTCTCTTCCGGAAGAAACACCCTTTCAGCCGTCATTCCTTTATCGTGTCTTCCCGCCTCTTTTGCCAATCCGATGATATCTACAGAGGCGATATTCAATTCGGCAAATACTTTGACGGCAATATTTAAATGTCCCTTTCCTCCGTCGATAATGACAAGATCCGGTAGATCATTTTCTATTTTTGCCCTTGTATATCGTCTGGAAAGCACTTCGTACATAGCTGCATAGTCATCTTGTGAAGTTCCCGCTGTTTTAATTTTATATTTGCGATAGCGTTGAGGATCTTTTTCTCCGGCAGTGAAGACGATCATAGAGGCAACAGGTTCCGATCCGGAGATGTTAGAGTTGTCAAAACATTCTATTCGTTCCGGATATCTTTTTAGTTTCAATTTCTCCTGCATTTCAAAAAGTACCCGTTCCACAACAGCTTTTTGGTCCCGATTTTTATTGAAAGATCCTTTTGCATTTTCTGTAGCCATTTCCAGCATGACCACTTTTTCTCCTCTTTGCGGAGTAAAAATCTTTACTGTTCTCGCCTGATTTTCCGATAAAATCTCCTCTAATTTTCCCGAATCCTCTTCGAATACGGGAACTAAAATTTCGTGAGGAATTTCTTTTGTATCGCTGTAATGCTGCATGAGAAAAGAAAGTATGATTTCTTCGTCGGTTTGGATGACATGGTCAAATTTAAAATTTCGCGACCCTGACAATGTTCCGGATCGGAAAATCAATTGACAGAGAGAGACCTCATCCCCTTGTCTGTATAGTCCGATGGCATCGGTGTCATTACCCAGAGGTTTATCTACGTGCTGTTTTTCTACGGTTTTTTCAATCAGGGCGATCATCTCCGAAACCTGCAAAGCCTTTTCAAAAAGAAGTTTTGAAGAGAACTCTTCCATTTCACGATAAAGTTCCGCCAGAACCTCTTTATCTTTGCCCCTCAGGAATTTGATGACATGGTTGACATGCAGATCATACTCTTCTTTGGTACAAAAATTCACGCACGGGGCGATGCAACGTTTCATTCCGTACAAAATACAGGGGCGGGAACGGGATATCAATTCTCTGTCGGAACATTGTCTTAAAGGGAAAATTTTATTGAGCAGATCCATCGTTGTCCGGGCGGCATGGGCTCCGGTGTAAGGTCCGAAATACAGTCCGTCGGCTTTCGGTCGCCCTCTATAGCGGACAACCTGTATCATGGGCCATTTATGTTTCGTATTTATTTTGAGGGCTATATATGTTTTATCATCTTTCAATAAAATATTGTATTTAGGCTTGTATTTTTTTATGAGCGTATTCTCTAAAAGAAACGCCTCTTTTTCGCTGAATACAATAATTGTTTCGATATCGACAACTTTTGCAGTTAAAAAAGGGATCATGCTCCGTCCGTCCCCGACTTTTGCAAAATATTGCCGCACCCTCAATTTTAAATTTTTTGCTTTTCCTACATACAAAACCGTGCCCCTCTCATTTTTCATGAGGTATACACCCGGTTTATCCGGCAACTCTTTCAATTTAGCTATGTCAAACAAAATTTTCTTTCCTTAAAAATAGTGAACACTCTCTTATCATTTCCAACATTCGCATATAGAACAAGAAAAATCCTCTACTAAACTTTACGAATTATCTGCCGGCAAGTTATCATGATACCTTGATGAAAGGAGACTTTTATGAATTACAATGAACAACCCGGATCCGGCCCCTCTACGACTCCCAATCCGATACGCTATTTACTTCTGTTCACGGCCCTTAGTTGTGTTATATGTGCTTTGATCGACATCTTTATTAAAGAGGCCTTTCATATATCAGGCCCGTTGACTTATCTATCCCTTTCCGGGGAGGGAATGTCCCGTTATTTTTTATGGCAACCGCTGACCTATTTTTTTGTATACGGATCGGGAGAGGGCGGTATAGATTTTTATTGGATGGCAGGACTCGCCCTGACTCTTTACATTTTGTGGATTACTGCGAGTCATCTGTACGAAAGGCTCGGTATAAAACATTTTTTTATTCTGTATTTTGCCTCCGGAATCATTCCCGGACTCATCGCCCTACTTTTTATGCCTGTATTTGATCAATATCCTGTTCTATCCGGACAATTTTCGTGTCTGCTTGGATTGATGACCGGTTGGGTTTTTCTCAATCCGACAGGCAGATTGTTTGTCTTCAGGATGATCCCTATAGAGGCACGGGCAATTTTGGTTGTGGTATTTGCCACAGCTATTTTGCTTAGTTTTTCGAACGAAGAATTTATTTACCCTGTATGGTACACAGCAGCGGGAATAACAGCTTATCTCTACGCACTTTTGGTGTTGCGTTTGAAGAGTCCGTATAAGGTCATGGAAAACGTAGATTCTTTTTTAGTAAAAGCGCTCGCTAAAATTAAAAATATACTTCACATAACCGCTAAAGAGGAGAATAAAATCTACGATATTCGCACGGGAGAACCTTTCGATCCGGAGGATGATGATTTAAAGTAATCATTTACAAAAATCAATAATTAATTGACTTTATTTATAAAAAACTTCATAATAATTGATAACTTGGAATTATTTATTATGGATAATAATATAAAAACTGAAAATCCTTTCTCTTCCACACTATTTGCGGAACTCAGACTTTTCCGTAAAAAGATCGAAGAAGGACGCTCAGGACTGCATCATTTCCCTTATACGGTCAATAAAAATCGGGCGATGACTTACAAAACCGTTTTCCTCCTCCTCTCCGCCCTTTTTGCCGGAGCCTCTTTTTATATCCATCAATCCTATTTCAATACCGCCTGCTTTTTCTTTTTCGGAGCCTGTTCCTATCCGAAATTGGTTGCTACATGCCTTTCTCTTAGCCTCTCTATCTGCTCTCTTCTCATTTCATTCGCAACCAACCCCATCAGCGAGATCACAAAAAATACTGCCCGAAACGCTATGAAAATTGCAGGAAAAATTTATAGAAGACGGATGATGGAGGTGAGCACTTTTCATTTCTTTCGTCGGGATGAAGGTCCGAATCTAAAAAATCAAAACAGAGAGACTTATGAAGATCTTCTCGATCTGATTCAGAAAGAAAAAAAACAGACTGCCATGGTGATGAAGCGGGTAGATATTTCCAAAACTCTTTCCGACAAAGAAAAAGAGCTTTTACTGAATCAGTCCGTACTGGAATTACAATACAAATTGACCTGTCTCCTGGAAAAATACGAAACAAATACGTTACATATCTAATCACACTTTTGTATCGACAATTACCTCAATGCAATCCGGATATTTTCCCTCCGCCCCCTTTCTCAACACAACTTTAAAAGGCACGGTAATAATCCCTAAATACTTTGCATTCTGCAGCTCATCCCATATTTTTTTCTTTAACTCTTCATCCGGACGAAGTCCTTTAAATTTTTTTAAAATCTCCTCAATTTTCTCTTTTTGATCGCGACAGATGATTTCACTGCCATAAAAAGGTAAATGTTTCTCTGTTTTCATCCTTCCTCCTTGATTTTTAGAGTTGTGCATGTAAAAATGGTATTGCTTAACATAATTTAACTTAGGACCCCTATGATGTTGAAAGATAGCACATACAGTCAAAAACTGACGATCTTAAAAAAATGGATTCCCAATATAGTAGAAGAAATTAAAAGAGATCTAAAAAATGATCACCTGAAAAAAGACAAACAATTCTGTAAAACCTATTTTTCTACCTGCGATGTGGCCAGGATTTCTACCGACGACCTGAGCGCAGGATATCGGAAAGCGGCTGAAAATGAGGCGGTAGAGGAAAATCTGGCGGAGTTTATCGGAAATCGTTGGTTACTAAAAAATACGGATATATACGATTTCTATGAATTTCATCTGAGCAAAATTGACGAAAATTTCACCGAACTGGAAGTACTGGAACCGGAAGCGGCAGAAAAACTGGTCAACGCATCGGTACATGAATTCGGCCCTGTAAAATCGTATATTTTTTCAGTCCTCAACTCAGTAGTTTTTCCGGAAACACACTTTAAAAAAATGGAAAAACTGGCTGAAGACCAAAACAAAAATGTGGACGGCACAAAAGAAAAGAAAGCGGAATGTTCCGAATCTGACAAAAATTATGAAAGACAGATTGCCCGTCTCACCGATAAATATGAAAAAAGATTGGCAGGACTGGAGAACAAGTACAACAAAGATGTCGACGCTTTGAAAAAACAAATCGTTCTGCTACAGAAAAAAATCTCTTAAAGAATGCCGGTGAATATGAAACCTTTTCCCCCTTTTTCTACTATTCCGCAAAATGAAGACGAAGCATTCATGCTCGAAGCTTTAAAAGAAGCAAGGAAAGCCTACGAAAAGGAAGAGGTTCCGGTGGGCGCGGTTTTGGTTCATAACAAAAGAATCATCGCCCGCGCTCATAATCAGACAGAGCTCCTTACCGATGCCACTGCCCACGCGGAAATTCTGTGTATCACTATGGGATCGGCCGCTTTGGAAAATTGGCGATTGGCAGAAACCACCTTGTACTGCACCCTTGAACCGTGCAGTATGTGTGCCGGTGCCATGCTTCTCTCCCGCATTCCTAATTTGGTGTGGGGAACACCGGACATAAGACACGGAGCTAACGGAAGTTGGGTCGACCTTTTTGAAAAGCCACATCCGACTCATGCGATGTCGATTAAAAAAGGAATCCTTCAGGACGAGTGCGCTTTTCTGATGAAAGAATTTTTTAAAAATCGACGAAACCGGCCTTCCTTTAAAAAAGGTGTTCCGGAGGAGTATTTTTGTCATGGAGAGTGAATTCATCCGTCAATTAGATGAGACTGTATTAGAAATGAAAACTTTACAGGAGCGCTTAGTTTGCCAAACAGGACGTCTGATAATCCCAAATCTGACAACCGACGACCTCCTTCAGCCGAATGATTACCCCGAACTCGAACATAGTGCCTATTTTCGTTATGAAGAAGGGGTCCTTGCCGGAATCATGAGTATGGAAGCTGCCATCAACGCTTTGAAGCGCGATGTGCTTTCAAGCCCCAAGATCGTTAAATGAGACCTCCCCCACTACCTATACTATTGAATAACAGTACTTTTGCAACCGAAAAAACCGCATTTTCCTCTCAAATCTTTCCCCTATTTTGCATTCGGGTGTGTACTCTCGCATTCGCCTTGCCTTTAAATTCGAAATCCGGTATAATCTTAATTAACTCCAAACAATTATTATAACTAAAATCAACAGACCGAATAGGTCACAAACCTAAGATCAGGGGGAATTGCTGAATGTCTCTACATAAAGGAACTAAAGAGGAAATCACTAAAAAATTCCAACTGCACGAAAAAGACACTGGTTCTGCAGATGTTCAAATCGCGCTTTTAACAGAGAGAATTGCAGAGCTAACAGAGCATCTGAAAATCAATACAAAAGACCACGCAACAAGACTTGCTCTTTTAAAGCTCGTAGGCCAAAGAAGACGTCTTCTGGATTATTTAAACTCGACAGACACACAAAGATACCAAGCTCTAATAACCAAATTAAAATTACGTAGGTAACAGGTTATTTTCCACAGAAGCAGCTCTTTTTGAGCTGTTTTTTTTAGACGCTGAGAACGGATCTGCCCGATTAGAAGTCAGAAAAAAAATTTTAACCACCGGACACACCTTCTCGTTTTTTAAATTTTTCTTTCTGAATTCTAAACTCTCTCGCCTTACATTACACACCAAATCAACAATTTTTCACCCATTCTTTAGGAGTACATTCCATGAATTACGAAACCATTTCTATAGAAATTTCTCCGGGCCAAATTATGAGCATCGAAACCGGACGAATTGCCCGCCAAGCTGATGCGGCCGTCATCGTTCGTTTAGGCGAAACTATGGTTTTCTGCTCTGCATGCGCAACGAAAGGAACACCGAACACCACCGATTTCTTCCCTTTACGTGTCGACTATCAGGAAAACTTCTCCTCTATCGGAAAAACTGCCGGCGGATTCATCAAACGACAAGGAAAACCTTCTCAAAAAGAAACTCTTGTTTGTCGTCTGATAGACAGACCTCTGCGTCCGATGTTTGAAGAAGGCTATTTTAACGAAGTACAAATCCTCAGCTATGTTTGGTCCTATGACGCCGAAAATGCTCCGGAACCTTTGGCTATCTGCGCCGCATCGGCTGCTCTTGCCATCTCCTCTATTCCTCTTATTAAGCCGATTGCAGGAGTTCGCGTCGGAATGATAGGCGGCAACTTCGTCATCAACCCGACTGTCGCACAACAAAAAGAGAGCATCCTGGATCTGATGCTTGCAGGAACGGAAGATGCTATTCTAATGATCGAAGGATACTGCGACTTCTTAAGTGAAGAGCAGATCATTTCAGCGATAGAATTCGGTCATCGCTCCATTAAAATCATTTGCGAAAAACTGACTGAATGGCAGACAAAAATCGGAAGAGCTAAATTGCGCGATTCATACGTGACAATTCCTGAAAAAACTCTAAAAGCTGTAGAAGAGATCGCCACTCCGAAATTGATCCCGGCATTAAAAATCCGAGCTAAAGCAGAAAGAGAAGAGGCTCTTGATGCAGCCAAAAAAGAAATTCTACTTTCTCTTTGTCCCGAAAATGAAGAATCCTCCGAACATGTCCTATCCGATGTGCACAAAGCCATTAAATCAATCTCTGCAAAAGTGATGCGAAAAATGATTTTGGAAGAAGGAATACGCAGCGACGGAAGAAGCACTACCGATATCCGCAACATTGACATCATCACAAATTTCCTTCCAAGAACTCACGGAAGCGCTGTGTTTACAAGAGGAGAAACACAGACGGTTGCCGTATGTACTCTCGGCGGCGAAACCATGGGTCAACGATTTGACGGTCTTCACGGCGATGATACCGAAAGATTCTATCTCCAATATTTCTTCCCTCCTTTCTCTGTAGGAGAAACAGGCAGAGTGGGTCCTCCGGGACGTCGCGAAGTGGGTCACGGCAAACTGGCGGAAAGAGCGCTGGCAGCTGCTCTTCCTACGAAAGAAGAATTCCCTTATGTCATCCGATTGGAATCCAATATCACCGAATCAAACGGATCCTCCTCAATGGCTTCTGTTTGCGGAGGCTGCCTCTGCATGATGGATGCGGGTGTTCCGATAAAACGTCCGGTCGCCGGAATTGCCATGGGACTGATCATGGAAGACGGGAAACATTGCATCCTCTCCGATATCTTAGGGATCGAAGATGCTTTAGGCGACATGGATTTTAAAATCACCGGTGATAAAGACGGGATCACGGCGTTTCAAATGGACATCAAAGTGGAAGGCATCACTCATGGGATCATGCGCGATGCGCTGCTGCAAGCCAAAGCGGGTCGTGTACACATCCTCAATAAAATGCTGGAAGTCATGCCTACCCACGCAAAAATGTCCGATCACGCGCCGCGTATCGAAACAATTAAAATCGAGCCTAATAAAATCGGGCAAATCATCGGACCGGGCGGAAAACAAATCCGTGCGATCATCGAAGAAACCGGTGTGGACATCGATATCAATGACGACGGCATAATCAGCATTTCATCCGCCAATCGGGAAGGAATAGAAAAAGCTAAAGCGATCATCCACGGTCTTACTGCAGAAGTCGAAATCGGAAGAACATATAACGGTAAGATCACCTCGGTTGTGGATTTCGGAGTCTTTGTCGAAATTCTACCGGGCAAAGAGGGTCTGTGTCACATTTCTGAATTTGACCACAATCGTGTAGACAAAATGAGCGATGTGGCTAAATCGGGCGACAAGATTTCCGTTAAAGTGTTAAAAATTAACGAACGGGGTCAACTCCAACTGAGTCGGAAAGCGACTCTTCCTGCGAGAGCTCCTCGTGAAGAGGCGATGAATCACAACGATTCGAGATAATTTTTTTTTGCGCATCTTCCTTTTCGATTTAGGGAGATGCGCGATTTCCTTTACCTCCATACTTTTACACTATCCGGCATCTGCAAGTTTCTTATTATAAATACGATGGTTAAATTTGTTTATTTCGAAATTTTTCTAAATACTCCTTCAAAGACTTATATGCCACGTTTTTCCGTTCGGTATAAAATGTCTAAGATAGCGGTTGATGACGAATAAATTATCCGGTAAAATACACATTACAATGCCTATTTGTTAAAGACCCCTGTATTGTAAAAATATTGCAGTAAATTTGAAGGGACATGAGGTCATCATTCAAAATCTTTAGTAACTGAACATCCGGGTGAATATGAGCGACGATAACAAACAAGATTTTAAAAAAAATATCTCCAACAGTTTTGTATGGTTCCTGATGGCCGCTTTCCTAATGGCGGTGATGGTACAAAATATTGTCGATACAAAAACGGCTCAAATTTCTTTCAGTTACCAATTGGAAAATTTGGTGAATTTGGACCTTATCAATCCTGAAGACAGCAGAAAAATTGCATTGAATGATAAACTGGTCACCTTCAGCGGAAAATTTAGGGAACGAAAGACGGATGAAGGGCAAAAAAGATTCAAATACATCAATCTTCTCAACGAAAATCACACCCTCACCAATGAAAAATCGGATCTTGAAAGAGAACTCTCCTCATTAAATACTAAAGTATACGACTCCGCTTCCCGATTCCTTCTCATAAGCGGTATCCCGGTTCCTACCAACGGCTATGTTGTAATTGACGATTTTTTCTCCGGTCCCAAACAGGATTACGGAGTAATTGTAAAAAATCTTCCGGAAAATAAGGTAGAAAATTTAGAGGAGCTGCAACAGCAATTCACCTCATTGACAGGGAACTCCCCTCAAACTGCCGTCGATACTTTCGGTGCCTCTCTAAACAACTTAGTCAGAAACTTCCGCTCTCCTCTTCTCGGTATCGGAAACGATATCATGAAACAAACACTCATGGGCATTGAAAGCGACCTCGAAAGAATTTCCGCACCGGAGACTCCTCCTTTCAACCGGATTCAGGTTTACGGAGAAGTTCTGAAAAAACTGAACGGACTCGTTCGACAATTGAATTCCGTTGAAGATCATGTAAGACTTTCTCAATTGCGTAGCGTAAGAAATTATAAAAGCGCTCTCGATGAATATGTCAAAACAAACACGAAATTGGAAAGCAATAAAATTCAACTGGATAAGGCACAGCAGGCTGTCGGACATGTCATTTGGTTTTTCAACAACAAAGAACTGTCAACCAAATCGTTAGCTCTTCAGGATAAAGAAAAATACAGACAATGGTATCTAAATGCCTCCGAAGAATGGGAAAATTTTAAAGAAAACCAAAACGGCACTTTTAAAGCTCCCGATCAACCTTTGAATTTAGTTCTGGAAAAAAGATTCAAAAGCGAAGAACCCTCTCCTAATTACATGAGCTATCTGTTCACTATTCTTCCTTTCCTCTTAGTGATCCTGGTTCTCTACTTCATTTTCTCCCGTCAAATGAAGGGAATGGGCTCGGGAGCCATGAATTTTGGAAAATCCCCTGCTAAACTAATGACGAAAGAACAGAATAAAATTACTTTTAAAGATGTCGCCGGATGCGACGAAGCACTCGAAGAACTGGAAGAAATTGTAGAATTTCTTAAAAGTCCGAAAAAATTCACCACCCTCGGAGGAAGGATTCCGAAAGGCGTGCTGTGCATCGGACCTCCGGGAACAGGAAAAACTCTGATCGCCAAAGCCGTTGCAGGTGAGGCCGATCGCCCTTTCTTCTCTATCTCTGGATCTGATTTCGTTGAGATGTTTGTCGGAGTCGGAGCCAGCAGAATCCGCGATATGTTCGATACGGCGAAAAAAAATGCTCCCTGCATCATCTTTATCGATGAGATCGATGCTGTCGGACGCCACAGAGGAGCCGGTATCGGAGGGGGTCATGATGAAAGAGAACAGACTCTGAATCAGCTACTCGTAGAAATGGACGGATTCGACACGAATGAAGGTGTGATTCTGATGGCTGCCACCAACCGCCCGGATGTTCTCGATAAAGCTCTTTTACGTCCCGGGCGATTTGACAGACGGGTAACCGTCGGATTGCCGGATGTCAAAGGCAGATATGAAATTTTGAAGGTCCACGCCCGAAAAATAAAAATCGACAGCGAAGTAGACCTGATGAAAACGGCCAGAGCTACTCCGGGATGTTCGGGTGCCGATCTGGGCAATATTCTAAACGAAGCCGCCCTTCTTGCCGCTCGTAGAAATCGCTCTGCAGTCACAAGTGAAGAGCTGGCTGAAGCACGAGATAAAGTACTATACGGAAAAGAACGCCGCAGTCTTGAATTGGATGAAAATGAAAAACTGACTACAGCCTTTCATGAATCAGGCCACGCAATTGTCAGTCTTCATGTGGAACACGGTGATCCGGTCGACAAAGTCACCATTATTCCAAGAGGATTTTCTCTGGGAGCCACTATGTTTCTTCCTAAGAAAAACCGGGTAAGCTACTGGAAAAAAGAGCTGATCGACCGTCTTGCCGTGTTGATGGGCGGACGTGCTGCGGAAGTAATTTTTGTAAACGATGTATCCAGCGGTGCAAAACAAGATATCGACCAAGCCACACAGCTTGCCCGGAGCATGATTTGTGAATGGGGTATGAGCGATGAAATGGGCGTCGTTGCTTATGGAGAAAAATCGGATCAGGGATACCATGGATTTGGCGGTCACTACGAAAAACATTATTCTGACACCACTGCACAGAAAATTGACAGTGAAGTGCAAAAGCTATTGGATGCCGCCCATCAACGCGCAATAGAGATCATCACTAAATTTAAAGATCAGGTGAAACTGATGACGGAAATGCTCATGAAATATGAGTCTCTTTCCGATTTAGATGTGCTGGATATCGCTAAAGGTGAATTTACCGAAGAGAAATTACAACAAAGACGTAAAGAGGCGGATTTATTGCATAAAAAAGATCCTGTTATGCCTCCTCCTCCTCCTGCTTTTAAAGGGGAAGAAGATTCTTCCACACCTTCACCGGTAATGGGAAGATCCGGAGAGAAATAAATTAACACGCGCGCAGCGTTTGGAGTGCGGTGACTCGTCACCGCTTTGCCCTCGACTCGACTTGTCGAGGCGTTTTAACCGATATTTTGTGTTTATAGATATTCAGAAATTCGTTCAAAGATTAGTTCTCTAAGTTTTTAAAACCGCATCGACAAGTCGATGCGAGGGCAAAGCGGTGACAAGTCACCGCACTCCAAACGCTGCGCGAATTCAACACCTCTTTCGTATTCTTACTACATTAGACAGCCCGCCTGCGGATGAGTGAATCCAAAAGTCCGGTATGAATAAACTGTTTGTAGCTTTACACTACCTATTGTATTCATAAAGACTTCTTTGATACGATCCCCATTCATCATTTTAATCAAATACTTGTGGGCTTTTTCCGGAGCCTCTTTCATATATCTCAAATTTAACAAATTTGCTGTATTCATATACATTGCCGCTGCATCTTTATACTCTTCAGGGAAGCCAAAACACTTGGCTGCCTTTAAAATATCCCTCTCGACCCCTTCCCCTTCATAATACATAAATCCCAGCATCGAAGAAGCTGTCCTATTTCCTGCTTCTGCTGCTTGTGTAAAATATCGGATTGCTTCTCCGAAATTTTCACCGTCAGGCTTTCCGTCGTAATACATAAAGCCAAGATTACATGCGGCTATCGCATGTCCTTTCGACGCCGCCTGTTGAAAACATTCGGCTGCTTTATGGAAATCCGGGACTCCCCCTTGCCCGGTATAATGCTGCCAACCTAATCGGAGTGTCTTTTCAGATTCGCTTTGAAAGATGTTACTTAAACTCATGATCATTGTTTCAAATTCCAACATAAAGCCTCCGGTCAATTGCTAAATAAAAAATTCATCCTACAAAAAACAAAATATAATTTTAAAGATAAACAGTAATCCGATGTACAAGAATCTAATTCTCCGTATACTCTCGTTTTACAACAAAAAATTATAAGTATAATGTATAGGCAAAAATATTGCCTCTTGGTAAGATTTATAATTTGCGAACAAACAAGGGAGGCAAAATGATCCACTCATTATCCAGCAAATCCTATAGATTTGCGGTAGGACTTGCACTATTTGCAATGTTTTTCGGGTCAGGTAATCTGATATTTCCTCTGGCGATCGGATATATGGCTCAAGACCATTGGTTTATAGGTACCCTAGGATTTCTTCTGACCGGCGCTCTTTTACCTTTTTTAGGAATCATCACGATGGTGGTGTATAAAGGTGATTACATGCGCTTTTTTAATGTTTTGGGAAAAACCGGCGCTTTTATTTTTGTATTTGCCCTTTTGACCGCTTGGATACCTTTTGGTTCCGGTCCCCGTTGTGTGGTTTTGAGTCATGTGAATGTCGTGTCATACCTGGGAATACCTTTGTGGCTTTACAGTCTACTCTACTGCTCCCTCCTTTATATCATCTGCTTAAAAAAAAGCACTGCATTGGATATTTTGGGATACGTACTGACTCCTATTCTCCTCCTCAGCTTAGCGGCGGTAATTTATTTAGGCGTTGAGTCATCCCCGGGTTTTGCCCCGAGTCCTATGTCCTCTTGGTCTGTGTTTTGGTATTCTTTGTTTGAGGGATATCAAACACAGGATCTCATTGCCTCTTTTTTCTTTGCCTCTGCAATCATTGAGATCATCAGTACCAACTCAAAAGGATCTATGTCTCCTGTAAAAGCAGCATTTCAATCCTCTATTATAGGCGTTGTGCTGTTGGGATCCGTATATATCGGACTAATTATTTTGTCCGCATCCGGAAGTCAAATTCTAACAGGAGTGCCAAAAGACGCTTTGTTGTCTACATTGGTAAGAGAATTTTTACCGCCCAAATTAGCTTTTACAGGATCTTTGGCTGTAGCATTGGCATGTCTTACTACATCGATCGCGTTGACGTTGGTGTATGCTGATTTTCTACAACGTAATTTTTTCTCGGGCTTTAAGTCTAATAATATAGCCTTATTGCTTACCGTGGTGATTACATTCCTTTTCTCACTTATGGGATTCGAAGCTATATCGGCAGTGATTTCGCCTTTGATGCAGATATTTTATCCATGCCTGATCATTTTGATTATTTGGAATTTAGTAATCAACAAGTGGATTTTAAAGAAAACCTAGAGAAAGAGGCGGATTACAAATTCGCCTTCGGTAAAGCGTGGATTTCCTGAAAGAAATTCATGCTTTACTCCATGCTCATCAGAGATCACCGGCACAATTTGTCTTAAGAATGCCGGGACTTTATTATTTGACCACCATTTATCGAGCGTTGTATTACGATAGGGAAGATTTTTTTGAGCGGGTTCTAAAAAATACATGCCCTTAGGAAGAGCAACAGAGAACTCCCCTTTAAGAATGTCGAGAGGCGAAGAAAATATTTTTCTTACCGGCCCTAACGAAGTTTTTACAATCCAAGATCCGGACATACAATTCCCTTCATCCAAACTGCATATTCCTTCACAAAAAGGAAACTCGTGTCGCATAAAAAAAAGTCTTCCCCTATCAATCTCAATATTGCGATTGTCTACAATAATTCTTTTATTCGCTGTCTTTTTCAGAAGTAAGTCATACAAGATGTGACGTTGCATTTTTGAACCGGTGAGTCCTTCTCTTTCCAAGAGTTTTTTAATGAGATAGGAAAGTTCAAACGGATGAAGGTGTAGCAGAGGATTAAAATCCATAAAAAGACCTGTTTTTCCCTCTACGGCAGCATCGAGATACGAGCCGAGCTTTATGTTCAGGTACTCATTCAACTCTCTCGCCCGGGAGGCAATAGAGCAGAGTGCCGGAGAGATGTTTTTACCAAATAGGTCTGATAATTCAGGAATGATCATCTCCCTCATTTTCCCCCTCAAAAAACGAGTATCTCCGTTTGTACAATCTTCAACAGCCTGTAATCCGGACTCTTTTATATAGGCAAGTAATACACTTTTCGGAAGAGACAAAAAAGGGCGAAATAAGGTGATTCCCCCCGATTTTTTTACCGGATCCATCCCGGAAAATTTGGTGATATCCGCCCCTTCAAAAATCCGCTTCAACACAGTTTCCGCTACATCACCGGCATGATGCCCTAACATAACCCCTTGAAATCCGTGCCGGTCAATCAATTCTTTAAAAAAACCATAACGCTCTTCACGGGCCGCATTTTCTAAGTTCCCTTTCATCACGGTCGGATCAAGTTTTTTTACATAAAAAGAACATCCCCTATCGAGAACAATTTTTTCCAATTCCAACGCTTCACGGGTACTGCTTTCTCTCCAGGAATGATCGACATGAGCGACGGAGAGTTGCAAACTTTCTATTTGTGTTAACAGCAAAAATAGAGCAAGAGAATCGGGCCCTCCCGATACGGCCACAAGAATCGGACGGGATTTATCCATATAGGTAGAAATAAACGATACAAGATGTTTGTGAAGTAAATCGCTCATATAACCCGAGGTTTTTTAAGAAATAGAATAAAAATAGATGATCATAAGCAATAAGGATAACAGAATAAACAATATAAAAAAAGGCGGACCGGACCAAAAATCCATGACAATTTCATCGTCAATCGGAGATACTGCCGGTTTTTTTACCGGAATTTTTACACCGACAACAGGTTTTTCCCCCTCTTCTTTTTCGGAAACCGGCGAGAGTCCGGAGAGTTCGGCGACATCTTTCACACGCTGCCACTCAGCAAATCCGGCTCTCCAAACATAAAGATCCGGACAAAAACGAGGGTCATTGACCAGCTCTTCGGTCGAAAAGGGACCTCTAATTTTTCCTTTGATTCCGATATACCATTGATAATCCGTCGTCATAGAACCTCTGTGCAGCACTACAGACATTGTATCGAAAGAGGTATTTATTGTATGCTGATTCTAAAAACCGGTTTAGTATTATATGCCCTTAAAGAGAGCACATTCATGCCGTTGATCTGGCGATATCTGTTAAGCCAATATCTGAAAATTTTTTTTCTCTGTCTTTTTACTTTTATAGGGATTCTGCTTATTTTAAGACTGGATGAAATCGTGCATTTTGCCACGCTTGGTCCGGAAGGATTTTTGATCCTCCGTTATACTTTGTATCAAATTCCGTATGTCCTTCCTATCACCATTCCTATCTCTTCCCTTGTTGCCTCTTTTCTCCTGATGCAACAGCTTTCGAAGAATCATGAGTTGACAGCATTGCGAACGGCAGGACTTTCTTTTTCCGTTATTTTTTATCCTATATTTTTAAGCGCCGCTTTTTTTTCGGTTTTAAATTTTTATATTATCTCCGAAATCACCACACAATCGCACATGCAGGCCGCTTTGCTGAAAAATGAACTGCGAACGGTAAACCCTCTTCTATTACTTCATAATAAACATCTTATGAGAGCTAAAGGATATTATTTTGATTCATTCGGTGATTCTGTCATGGGGGCTTCCGTATCAAAATCTCTCCTTGCCATACCGGGAAAAGGGGAACATCGAATGAATTTATTGATCGCCGATAGGCTGACTACCTCTGTAGAGCAGTTTCTGGGAAAAAATCTGACGTTGATCAAAGCGTTAAAAGAGATCAATCCAAACCAAAAAGAAAAACTCCTTATAGAAAATATTGGGGAAGGGGTTATTTCCATCAATGATTTCGCCAAAATGATTGAAAAGAAGGTGTGGACACTCAACAATGATCATCTTAGACTGCCTGTATTGATGGCAAAGTTAAATGAAGAAAATCTGCTGTTTACCCAAAAAAAATTGTTACAACTCCCTAAAACCGAATTGTTAGCCATCAAAAAAAGTATCAATAAATGCATCAACGAACTGCAAAAAAGAATTTCTGCAGCATTAGCTCCTTTTACATTTACCCTTACCGGCTCTGCATTCGGAATTTCTTTGAGCAGGCGACCGTCCAATAAGAGGTTTCTCTTTGCCTTAGGAATAGCTTCTCTGTATCTTTTGTGTTTTTTTTCTGCAAAAGGTGCGGAACAAAATATTTTTACTTCTGCCGCATTTTATTTTCTGCCGCATGTATTTATGGTACTTGTATCCTTCAGGATACTAAGAAAAATCATTAAGGGAACAAGTAACCTATGATTACAATTTGGGATAAATACATTTTAAAGCAATTTTTATCGGGTTTAGCCTTTTTACTTTTCGGATTTTATGGCCTTTTTGTCTTGCTGGATTTTTCTGCCAATGCCTCTCATTTTCCTCATTCAATGGAATCGCGCATCCTGACAATTGTCACGTTTTATCTGTGTGAATTTTTCAATAAATTAGAAATTCTTTTGACCTTTGCTTTATTGATTACCACAATAAAAACTTTGTGCGAGTTAAATGCCAATAACGAGCTCATAGCCATGCTTGCATCGGGAACAAGTTTATTTCGACTGATGCGTCCTTTATTGATGATCGGCCTTATTTGTACGGGACTTTTGTATATCAATGCACAGTTTTTTGTCCCTCTCTCTTTGAATAAGCTCAAATATATTTCTGAACAGCGAAGACAATTTCAAAGAAAGAAAAATGAAATTCCCACGGCCCGGCATTTGGTGCTGGCAGACAATTCCATACTCCTTTTTCAGAATTTCGACGCCATAAACAAACAATTTTATGATGTCTATTGGATTAAGTCTTTCAATGAACTATATAGAATGGAATTCCTTTCTCCCTACGAAACTCCTCCTTTAGGCTCTCATGTAGATAAATTTATCCGAAATGCCAAGGAAGTCCTTATTCATGACGGCACTTTAGAATCTTTCTCCTTCACTGACATGAAATTCAATGAGAAACGTTTATTAGAAACAACCATTCAACCGGAAGAACTTGCCTTAACGGATCTGTATGAAAAGATTTTTAAAGAGGAATTCATCCGAAATGAAAAAACAGCGAAAATTTTATCCGTTTTTTATCATAAAATGATGATGCCGTGGCTTTGTCTGTTGGCTGTCATCATTCCCGCACCTTTTTGTCTTGCCTTTTCCCGAAATGTCCCTTTCCTTTTATTATATGGCTGTTTCACATTGGGAGTAGTTTCTGTTCATCTGATTACGGAATCTATGCTGGTGCTGACAAGAAGACAAATTTTGGATCCCATATGGGTATTTGCTATCCCTTTAGGATTACTGCTCATTCCGTTATTAAAGTTCCTTCGCTATGATCGATTAGTTTTCTTTTGGAGGAACCGGATCGAAATGAAGAATTCCTGAAGTATAAAGAGGATCAAAATTCTTTTTTATTAGAGAGCTAAATCGTGACTTACCTATTTTTTTTCTTAACTCTTCTACTTTTCTTATTGCCGAAAGACAACGGTCGAACCTATCTTTGATCATCAATCGCTCTCTGATAAGCAACGAAGGGGCATATAAAAGATAATGAAGACAATCTAAATCCTGATCGGTAACGGTTTCGTTATTGATGTACTTTAACATACAATACATCTGAAAATTCACGGAACATCCTAAATCAATTCCGTCTTTACAGGTCATACTAAAAGAATCAGGATCCATCGCCTCTATTATTTTCATCGTAAAAAAGAAATAATAGATGTCGATAAACACTTTTCGATCTTCCGTCGAAAAACTTTCCGACTCAGAGAAAAAAGTTTCGCGAACTGCCTGCATTAAATCTACAGAAAAAGAGGGAAATACTATCTCTTTCAACTC
>JABDBB010000023.1 GCA_013288845.1 Chlamydiota bacterium
TTTAGCATAGATATTTTTTATCTATCTAAAAATTAAGAACTTATTTTTTATAATAAAAAATTATTAGATAGATAAATTTTGATATATTATCAAATTTGGCGAGCCAAATTTAGGTTATATGCCGGTCCTACAGACCGAAATTTTTTTTTACTTTTACCCGGGGTTTCACCCCGGGCTTTTATGTATAGGTGCTTCGCACCTTATAATTAGTGCCGATACACATGTTTAAACACGTTTTGTTATTTTTAGATTAACGCGCATGTTCCGTTATATCTCTTCCCAATCATGAAGGGTTTGTGTGATGATTTTACAAAACATTTCCCGCGATTGGGGATCTGAAGAGCGGTAGATATATCCTATGCAGGATACTTCATACACCACCAAATAAGAACCGGCTATGGTGGCGGACTCTCTCGGCATTTTCTTGAGCCCTTTTGTAATTTCTTTTTTCAGTGAATCCTCTTTAGAGGCAATCATGACAAAGATAAAATCCTCGGTACTTTCTAATTCAACAGTATAATTTTCTCCGCTAAAAAAACCTTTTTTAACGATATTGAGCATCATTTTAAAAAGTTTTTCTAAAGCGGCTGCCTCAAGAACGGATCGCATAATAACGGGATGTAAAGAGTAGAAAAAATTTTCCAGCAACAGTTCGTTGTATCGCACCGAATCATTGACAAGCAATTCTCTCACTCTGCAAAGCAGCTCATTTTGTTTGGAGATCATCCCTCCGTTATAATCGCGGAATTCTCCGCAAATATTTGTGAGTTCTCCTACAAGAAATGCTCTTGCTTTATAAAGATCGATAGAATGGTCGAGCCGTAAAAAATTGGAGTTGGACATTTTTACACGGAAGACAGTCGCTTCTTTTGTGTATTGCTTTCGGAGCATCCCCAACATCTTACAGCGGTCGGATATATATTCCAGAGATTTGGATTTTTTCTCGAACATTTCCTGAATAGCCGGACTGCCCGGTATGACAACTCTGACAATGATAACATTGAAATATAAATAGTGGTGAGTCTGTTCATCGAACGAGATAAATACTTGAGGAAGGTCTCTGATGTATTTAATCTGATTACTCAAAGAGAGGACATTCCTCATGATCTCTTCTTCATTTCGCGGCATAAATACGGGATGCATGAGGTGGCCGATACGATCTTTAAGATCTACAATCAGCTCTTCCCGTAATGTATTGATTTCCGATCCTAAAAACTCACCGTGGTCCGGTTTTTCAATTTCCAGATATACGGTACAGATATTCTCATTTCCTCTCCGATTGGAAAAAAAAGAATCTTTTACCGGTCGCATATTGGGAAGATAATTTTGGATGGCCGTCATCAGATGCTGCTCTTCAAATACCTCTTTTTCTTTTAGGAAATTTAATCCGACCAAAACACTCAAAACCGAGCGATATTCCCCTTCCCTTCTGATTTTCGATCTGAATATACGTATACGCAGATGCCTTTTTTTAGGTGAAGCCGCCAAAGCTTCCAAAAGCTGTTTTCTGAAAATATAGTGCGATCCGATGATGCGGCTCAACAATCGTGAATCTCTGGCATTTTTAAATTCTTCAGGGCAAATCACCATGACATGTTGCATTTCTGTAAACAGATCGCGGTCGAACATTTTGGGAGACTTCCTAACGAAATAGGCCATCTGCTCTTGGATAACCGCCGTTTTTCCGTCTGCTGTCAGCCCTTTGATTTCCAAAATTCTTCTTGCATGGTAAGCGGATTCCACTCCTAACCTAACTTCCATTTCGATGATGGGTAAATTGCAGAGAATTTCAGGTAAATCCGAAGAGTCGCGGACTTTGATCATCAACTCGCAAATGGTATAGACCTGATCGCCGAATTCGGGAAATCGAAAATCAGCGGCATAAAGCAGAAGAACATCCAATCTTTTTCCGGGTACAATCCACCTGCTGAACATTTCAAAAAAAAACTGGAATGCGTTGGGTCGGTATTTATTCAGCATAAAAAAGGAGATGTTTTCCTGATGAATATCGGAAGGGATTGTTTTAATTAACGGAAGAAGGCTCTGAAAATTGTTCTTCATATCCTCAATTAAATCGGCATCGTTGAAATTCATGTTAAAAAAATCGTCGGGCAATATTTTAAGAAGACAGTCATTGATTACCGCTTCATAATGTGTCTCACGACCTTGCTCCTCGGGAGTATCAAAAACAGTGACTACTTTGGGTAGCAGGTATTGTGCCATAATGATACCTATAGTTTTTCTAATCCGGATTCCGGATCAGAATCGGATTCATATATCGGTTTATAGTCACCGGAGCCGGTATTTCCTACAATTGTGCCATGAATGTGATCGGATTCAAATGACCGGACGTGTAAAAGAATGCCGTTATTTTTCGCCAGACTGATAGCCCGTTTATGTAAAATTTTTGCTCCGGAATCTATGATATCCATAGCTTTTTGATAGGTTAATTCTGAGTAAAAAATTGCATTCGGGTGAATTTTCGGGTCCGAATCAAAAATTCCGTTGACATCCTTGTAAAATTTTACTTTCGGAGCATTCAGCGCAACAGCTAAAGCGACGGCTGTTGTATCCGATCCTCCCCTTCCCAAAGTAGTAATTTCTCCTTTAATGCTTACACCTTGAAATCCGGCAACAATGACTATTTGATCGGAATCCAATGCTTCTAGTAAGCGACCGGGTTTTACATTGATGATTTTTGCATTGGTGTGCGCTTCTGTGGTGATGATTCCCGACTGGCTTCCTGTAAAGCTTTTGGCTTTTTGGCCGATTTTTGCGAGTGCCATGGCAAGAAGGGCGATGCTGATTCTTTCTCCCGTTGTGATCAGCATATCATATTCTCTTTGGGGAGGATCGGGGTGCATTTGTTTAGCCAGAGCGATCAGGTCATTAGTTGTATTGCCCATTGCGCTGAGAACAACTATGCAGCGGTTGTAAATTTTTTTTTCATCTACAATGATCCGGGCAATCTGCTCTATCTTTTGCGGAGTGGCTAAGGCGGCTCCTCCGAATTTCATAATTAAAGTTTGATTAGTCATCATTCACAACCCGAAAATAAAATGCTTTTGGAGCAATCCGGAAATACTGTCAAAGCGGAAACATTATGGGGATTTCCGGTTATTTCTGCGGAGTTAAGAAAAAATTGACACTGTATAAATAAAGGAAAATACTACCGAACTTTCTCGTCTTAAGTCAATCAAAAATTGAAAATAAGCCGGATTTTTTCATCCTAAAGATTTTTAATTTTTTTTTATTTTTGAAGATCGACACTTTTCCGAAAGTAGATTTAAAACTTTGATTTGCGGAAAAAAAGCGTTTTTTGTCTATACCGGGCTCGATAATAAATTAAACGCTTTAATGTTGCTTTATTCGTTTTCTTCTGATAACCTGGGATGATTAGCAAGCAAACTTAGGAGAAACCTTTAAATGTCAAACAAACAACAAACTTATAGTTGGGAAGAAGAAAATGTCCTGGACGACATCGCTTTTCAACAGGAAGATGCAAATCTTTTTGAAAGTTTACTTTCCGGCAAACAAAATGACAATCCGGACCAAAAACCTGCTCTGATGCAAACCGGAACTATTCTGACCGGTCAAATCGTAGAAATTACTAAAGACCACGTCATTGTAGATGTAGGACTTAAATCTGAAGGTATGGTGCCCATCTCCGAGTTTACTGATACGAGTGTTTTAATTCCTGACGGAACTATTGAAGTGATGTTAGAAAAAGCAGAGGATGACAACGGTCAAATCGTCCTTTCCCGCGAAAAAGCCGAACGTCAACGTCAGTGGGAACATATTATTGAATACTGTGAAGAAGGTTCTATTGTCACCGGTCGTGTTTTACGCAAAGTAAAAGGCGGATTGATGGTGGATATCGGAATGGAAGCTTTCCTGCCGGGATCTCAAATTGACAATAAAAGAATTAAAAATCTTGATGAATACATCGGCAAAACTTTCGAATTCAAAATCCTCAAAATCAACATCGAAAGAAAGAACGTTGTTGTATCCAGAAGAGAACTTCTTGAAGCTGAAAGAATCTCTAAGAAAGCCGAACTTCTTGAGACCATCAAAGAAGGCGATATCCGCGAAGGGATCGTAAAAAATATCACTGACTTCGGTGTATTCCTTGATTTGGACGGAATAGACGGTCTTCTTCATATTACAGACATGACCTGGAAGCGTATTAAACATCCTTCCGAAATGGTCGATCTGAATGAGAAAATGGAAGTGATCATCCTGAATATCGACCGTGAAAAAGGTCGTGTTGCTTTAGGACTGAAACAAAAAGGACCTAATCCTTGGGACGAAATCGAAAAGAAATATCCTCCCGGAACTAAAGTTACAGGAAAAATTGTAAACCTTCTTCCTTACGGCGCTTTTATTGAGATTGAATCGGGCATTGAAGGTCTGATCCACGTCTCCGAAATGTCATGGGTAAAAAATGTAACTGATCCGAGCGAAGTGGTACAGGTAGGCGATACTGTTGAAGCTGTTGTCCTTTCTATTCAAATTGAAGAGGGAAAAATCTCTTTAGGGATCAAACAGACAGAGCATAATCCATGGGACGATGTTGAGAAAAAATATCCGGTTGACACAAACGTAAAAGCGGAAATCCGCAGTTTGACTAACTACGGTGCATTCGTAGAGCTGGAACCGGGTGTGGAGGGTCTTATCCATATTTCCGACCTCAGCTGGATAAAGAAAGTATCACATCCTTCGGAAATTCTACATAAAGGCGATGTTGTCGACGCTGTCATCCTTTCGGTTGATCGTGAAAGCAAAAAAATCACTTTAGGTGTAAAACAACTGGGCAGCAATCCATGGCAAAATATTGCAAACACGATCCCTGTAAACTCTCTTGTTAAAGGTACTGTTGCAAAAATCACGGCTTTCGGTGCTTTTGTAGAACTTGAAAACGGTCTTGAAGGTCTCATCCATGTAACGGAACTTTCAGATCAGCCTTTCGGTAAAGTCGAAGATGTCGTTTCAAGAGGAGACGAAGTCATTGCCAAGGTGATTAAGCTGGACCCTGAAAGCAAGAAAATTGCCCTCTCCATCAAAGAATATCAGATCGAGCAAAATCAATGCAGCGCGGATGATATCATTGTTACCGGAGAAACTAAAGGTTCTTTTACTAACAATGCAGTTTCTAAAAGCCCCGGAGATTCCGAATAGCTTTTGAAGAACATTTAACGAAAAAAAGTATCTATAATCGGATCCCTCTTTTTCTTACGGAATGAGGCGGATCCGGTTTGTCGATAAGCGCCGATTAAAACGGAACCTGACCGATTGTAAAGAGTCCGCAGTGTAGAAAATACCGGACAAATAAAAATTATTAGAGATATCATTAAGCCCAAAATAACTTAGAGGCAGAGAAATGAATAAAGACTTAATTGCCGTCTTCGAAAACTTGGAACGCGAAAAAGGCATCAAAAGAGATATTGTTATCCAAGCAATAGAAGAGTCTCTTACAGTTGCTGCACAAAAAAGTGTTTCGGGAGCTTCTAACGTCACCGTTAAGATCAATTCTAAAACGGGAGATATTGACGTATTAAGTGAAAAAGAAATCGTCGAAACTGTCGAAGTGCCTGCACAGGAAATTTCTATTGAAGACGCTCGTGTAATCGATCCGGATTGTGAAATAGGCCAATTTATCGATATCGTCGTAACACCTAAAGACTTCGGACGAATTGCCGCACAAAAAGCAAGACAGATTCTTACGAGAAAATTACGGGGTGCAGAACGCGATGTGATCTATGAAGAATATCGCCACAGAATTTATGAACCGGTATCGGGTGTTGTAAAACGTATTGTAAAAGGCTCCGATCTCATTATAGATCTCGGAAAAGTCGAAGCTGTCATGCCTAAACGCGAATATCCGAAATCCGAAAGATATAATATAGGCGACAGAGTATACGCTTTGCTTCTGGCTGTAAGCGATACGGAAAACGGCGGCGCCGAAGTTATCCTTTCGAGAAGCAGTCCTGAATTCGTCAAGCAGTTAATTATCCAGGAAGTTCCTGAAATTGCTGACGGAACAGTCATCATACAAAAATTAGTGAGAGAGGCGGGATACAGAACCAAATTAGCTGTAACCACTACAGATCATAAAGTCGATCCTGTAGGCGCCTGTGTCGGTATGCGCGGAATGCGCGTGAAAAATGTGGTAAGGGAACTACACAACGAGAAAATCGATATTATCCCTTATTCCGAAGATCCGATTGAATTATTACAAAATGCCCTTGCTCCTATAGAAATCAGGAAATTCAATCTGAACGAAGATGATAAGGTCATCTCTATCGTAATCGATGATGATGATTTTCCTGCTGTTATCGGAAAAAAAGGTCTAAATGCAAAACTCAACAGCTTACTTATCGGATACGATTTAGAAGTACAGAGAATGAGAGATTACAAGTTGCAGATGACTGTACAACGCGCAGAACTTGCCGAGTCCGATGATGCAACTTTAGATATTCCGTTAGAGAGAATTGAAGGTGTCAATCCTCTGCTATTCCAAATGTTAGTAGAAAAGAATTATAATACCCCAAAAGCACTTCTCATGGCAACTCCCGAAGAGCTTGCCGAAATTCCGGGTATAAGTCCGGATTTGGCCGATTTTATTTTGGAGCAAATCAGAAAACAAAGGATGTAAGGCTTTGGCTAAAAATCTAAAACTCAATATTAAAAATACTCAAATCGCGAAAGCTCTTAATCTTGACAGCGTAAAAGAGAAGCTCGCCCAAAAAAAGGTCGGAGAAGATAATCCCGAAAGTCGGAAAAAAAAGGTTATTCCCAAAAAACCCGATGAAGAAAAACCTTTAGGAACGGAACAAAAAGATGAAGAGGCGCCGAAAGCAAAAGCTCGCTCTAAATCTGCTTTTGCCGAACCGCATTTGCACGAGCACGTTTCGGAAGAACCGGAAACAATAGAACATATTTCCGTTCCGACAACCGGATTAGAACTCTCTTTAAAAGAGGAAAAAGAACTTGTCATCGAAGCACCTGTTCCTGCAAAACATGATATCTTTAAAGAACCTGAAAAACCTGTTGAAGAGATAATTGCTCCGGCACCTGTTGTAGAAGCTCCTTCCGTTGCTCCTGTTCTTCCCGAAAAGAAAGAGGTCCCCGTTTTCGAGCCGATTGTAAAAAAACCTGAAGTGAAAAAAGTATTTCAGGAATTTCATCCGGAGCAAAGACATCAGAGAGTTGACAGTCCTTACGTGAAATTAGGTCCGACAGGACGTCATGTGAAAGATCTGCTTCCGAAGAAAAGAGAAGTTCCTATTCCGGTCGATATAAAAAAACCTATCCCTCCAAAAGATGCATCTTCTGCGGAAAAACCGGCCTTCAAAAAAGAAACTCCCGGTTCGACATCGGAAGAAAGTGCGAAAAAGAAACCGGTGAAATCAGAGAAATTTAAAGAATTCCGAGATTTAAAACCTACAGTACGTAAACCTCAAAATTCACGCGCTTTTGATGTAAGAGATCGCCAAGGACTGAGAGGATCCGATGATGAACAGCAACACTGGAGAAAAAAACGGCAATTCAAACAAAAATTTGAAGAACCGACGATCAGACCAAGTTCTCTTTCTGTCAGATTGCCTATCTCCGTAAAAGATCTGGCTTCGGAAATGAAATTGAAAGCTTCACAATTGGTGGAAAAACTTTTCCTTCAGGGAGCCATCCTCACATTAAACGATGTGCTCGATGATGAAACAACAATTCAACTTTTGGGACAGGAATTCGAGTGCGAAATTTCTATCGATACAACGGAAGAAAAACGTATCCGGATTACCGATAAATCTATCAGAGAGGAAATTGCAGAAACTCCGGAAGAGAAATTGGTTGCAAGAGCACCTATTGCTACGTTTATGGGTCATGTTGACCACGGAAAAACAAGTCTTATTGACGCTATTCGGGTGAGCAATCGTGTTTCAGGAGAGGCAGGCGCTATCACGCAGCATATCGGAGCCTTTAAATGCTCGACTGCTGTGGGAGACATCACAGTGTTGGATACTCCGGGTCACGAAGCGTTTTCCGAAATGCGTGCCCGCGGTGCCGATGTGACCGATATTGTAGTATTGGTCATTGCCGGTGACGAAGGATTGATGCAACAAACCTCCGAAGCAATCCAGCATGCGAAAGCGGCAAAGGTCACGATCATCGTTGCCATCAATAAATGCGATAAACCGAATTTCGATGTAGAAAAAGTATATCGTCAGCTGGCTGAAAATGATCTTTTACCTGAAGCATGGGGCGGATCTACCATTACTGTCAGTTGTTCGGCTGTCACCAAACAGGGAATTCCCGAGCTTTTAGAAATGCTGGCTCTCCAAGCGGAAGTATTGGAACTGAAAGCAGATCCTGAATCGCGGGCAAGGGGCGTCGTCATAGAATCGCAAATGCATAAAGGAATGGGTGCGATTGCCACTATTCTTATCCAAAACGGAACTCTCAAACACGGTGATGCACTTGTATTTGACCAATTCTGGGGCCGGGTAAAAACCATGCGCGATGAAAATGATTTGCCTATTAAATCTGCAGGTCCTTCAACTCCGGTTGAGATTACAGGTCTGTCAGGATTGCCCACGGCAGGACAGGAATTCATTGTTGTCGGCAACGAAAAAGAGGCGAGAGATATTGCCGGGGCGAGAGCGCAGATTTTACAAAATGCGGTACAGCAACGTCGTCCGATGTCCATGGAAAGTCTGTTGACCGAATCCTCCGAAATGTCCAAAAAGGTTTTGAATGTCATCCTAAGAGCGGACGTTCAGGGATCTTTAGAAGCTTTGAGAATTGCTCTGCAAAAAATTGAATCGGATAAAGTAAATCTCAATATCATCTTTTTCGGTGTAGGAGAGATTTCGGAATCAGACGTGCAATTAGCTGCGGCTTCGAAAGCGGTCATTTTCGGATTCCATACGGGCGTAGAAAGTCATGCGGAACAATTGATCAAGCAATACGGAGTACAAATCAGACTCCACGATGTCATTTATCACGCTATTGACACTGCCAAAGAGATGATGGAAGGAACCCTCGATAAATTAGCGCAAGAGAATCATAAAGGTAAAGCTGAAGTAAAAGCGACCTTTAAATCTTCTCAGCACGGTATTATTGCAGGTTGTATCGTAACGGAAGGAACGGTAGTAAGAAACCATCACTTGAGAATCATGCGAGACGGTGTTGAAGTATGGAAAGGCCCTGTCAGCTCGTTAAAACGTCACAAAGATGATGTCAAAGAAGTATCCAAAGGATTTGAATGCGGAGTCCTTCTTTCTACAAATAACATTCAGGAAGGCGATATTCTTGATTTCTTTGAAATTATCTACATTAAACAGGAACTTTAATAAAAATATTTTATGCCTATAGAAAGAACAGACCGTCTTAATTCCTTACTGAAAGAGGTAATCTCGGAAACCATCAGAAAAGATGTGAAGAATCCTCTTGTAAGTGAATTTGTTACAATTATCCGCGTAGACATTACAAAAGATCTGCGCGAAGCAAAAGTTTTTTTCAGCGTCATCGGTACTGACGCTGAAAAAAAAGATACGTTGGATGCTTTAAACTCTGCTGCAGGGTTTATTGCAACCAAATCTTCAAAAAAAGTTGTTATGCGATTTTTTCCTTCTCTTACTTTTAAAGAAGATGATTCGGTTGAAAAGCAGATTCGCATCCTGACTGCTTTACAGGAAATTGAAAATGAACGTAACAGCCGAACCGGAAATCCGGAAGATGAGTAACAAAAAACCCGGTCCTTTCGGACCCGATTTTGCCTGTATCCTTCCGATAAATAAACCTATCGGAAAGACCTCTTTCAGTTTGGTTTCCCGTTTAAGAAAGCATTTAGGAATACAAAAGATCGGTCACTCCGGCACTTTAGATCCTTTTGCTTCAGGAGTCATGGTTATGCTGATAGGCCGTAAATATACGCGCCTTTCGGATACCTTTCTCAATGCAGATAAAGAATATATTGCCGGCCTTAAATTAGGAATCACAACCGACTCCTTTGATTGCGACGGAGCAGTCACGGGTGAATCCGAAACAGTGCCGAGCGATGCCATGGTCACAGAAGCTCTCGCTCAATTCCAAGGAACTATCCTGCAGACTCCGCCGATGTTCTCGGCAAAAAAACAGAACGGAAAAAAACTATACGAATTAGCACGACAGGGAATTGTAGTGGATCGTCCGGCTGTTTCTGTTACGTTAAGCACCGATCAAATTCAGTATACTTATCCTGAGCTCGATTTACGTGTAGCGTGCAGCAAGGGCACATATATCCGATCCATTGCCGATGATCTGGGAAAAATTCTCACATGCGGAGCACACTTGATCCGTCTTCAAAGAACCCGAAGCGGAAATTTTTCTTTAGATCGTTGTTTTGACGGCAATCTGTTATACCAAGAGGAAATCGACTCTTCTCTTCTTAAAGAATACTGTATTTTTCCGGAATAATTTATTCCACATCTGAAGGTTTCGGAAACAGTTCTGCTTTGATTTCTTGTTTCTTCATATTTTTAGCCATTTCATGATGATTAATCTTTTCATTTTTCCTTTTAAATATAATGAACTTATTCTCGTTATATAAGTTATTGATTTCATTATATCCCCGTATACTGTCATCTAAACGCAATAGATGTGTTGCGCCGGCTATCACAAATATTGTTCGATTGGGATTTTCCTCTTGTTTTTCACGGATAGTGTCTATAAGTGACTGTTGTCTACCCGAATCAGCCGCACCTAATATTAGGGCATCTTCTTTAGATGTCGAATGGCTAAAATGTGCTTTTCTTCCCCTATTAAACATTGTATTACAAATTGTATTTATTTTTTCTGAACACTCACTATAATCAATTTCTCCTTTTTTTAATTGATCCAATAATCCATTAATAATTTTATCCGCATTTTTAACTGATTTATCATTTGATTTAAAATATTTGTTGAACTCTTTGATTTTTCCGGGTATTTCACGCATTTTTTCAATCCAATCGTCAAGCGGTAATGCTTGAACAGAGTTGGCAAAATCTTTCCATTCATTAAGAATCTCTTCTTCTTTTTTCTCAGCGCTTAACGGTGCTACTTCTATATCCCATCCGGCAAGTTCACAATCATCCCTCAATCCCAATTCCCGATATTCAGGTTCGTCTGTAATATCTTTAGTATTAATTTTTCTATTGATTTTCGACAAATGGGTCGATTTATAAAATCCCAATTTTCTTAAAGCCAGTTGTCCTATGTTCATCTCTTTCAATTCCCATCCCTTATCCTTTTTGTAGGAAAGGAGTTTCTTCCGGAAAATACCCTTAGACTCTCCTGCTTGTGAGAAATCAATGTTTTCGTGGGGTGGAGGGATATGATAGGAAGAAGATGAACTGTCAGGATTTAATTGCATAAACACCTCATTAAGATTAGTTAATTATAATTTTAATTATATTTTAAAATTATAATTAACGTGTTAATAATGTATTAAAATAATATAAAGAAATGGGTCAAATTGAAATTAACCTAGTATAATGCGCACAAACTTTACAAGTTAACACACCCACATGATTTACACTTTATAATTTTATGGAATTGAAGTTTATGCCGGTCCTTCGAACCGGGGCAATGCGAACAATGGTATTAAGTTATAAGAGGTAATTGAACTCGCGCAGCGTTTGGAGTGCGCGTGACTTGTCACCGCTTTGCCCTCCCATCGACTTGTCGATGGGCTCTTTAAGATTTAAGGCTAATCTTTGAACGAATTTCCGAATATCTATAAATACAAAACATCGCTTAAAACGCATCGACGAGTCGATGCGAGGGCAAAGCGGTGACAAGTCACCGCACTCAAAACGCTGCGCGAATTAAACTCCTCTTACCATAACCTATTGACTATAAAGGACTTAGAAATTAAGACCGGGGAATCCGGGCATTCCGGCTAAACCCGATAGGTTGCTTGGAAGTTCTCCGGGACCATTTTCCTTCACCTTTTTTTGTGCATCACTAAAAGCTGCTTTTATGAGATCGGTCAGGCCGTCAACATCTTCCGGATCTACACATTCCGGGTTAATTTTCAAATCCAGCAATTGATAATCGCCGTTCAGAGTGACCTCTACAAGTCCCCCGGGAGAAGATCCGGTGATTTTTAACTCTTTCATTTGCTCTTGCATTTTCATGAACTGATCCTGCATTTCGCGAGCTTGTTTTTTTCTTTTACTGAATCCGGTGCCCATAATTTTCCTCTATAATCTTTTGATATGCATTTTTTCCAATTTCCCTTTCAGTTCTATTGCAGCGAACTGAAATATGGTATCGTAATGACTTTGATTTTTTAATTTATTTTCTTCTATTTCTATTATGTGAGATTTTTGTCGAATTTTCACCGGCTCATCTAAGGGAGTTTTTGCGGGGGCGGACTGTTTTATCTGCACTTTTGGTTTAGCGGCAAAAGAGAGATCTGCGCTACTTGGAGAAGGATCTACAGTGATAGAGAGGGGGGGATTTTCCTTTATTTCAATTTTTTTTTCCGGCACCGGAGGCGGAGCAATCACGGGAGCAATCGCAGGTGTTATTTTTACCTCTCCCGTTGAACGGCCGATCGATTGCTCAAGCGCTGCCAATCTACGTACGAGCAGTTCGATAGGAATTTTTTTCATCGATCTGATGATGGTCAGAAGGATATTTTCCAGATAGATGCGTACGGAAGGTGCTGAGCGTATTTTGCTTTGTGCTTCCGTCAAATAATCAAGAAATTGAAGACATTGCTCTTGCGTATAATACTCTGCAGAAATTTTGTATCGGGCCATTTCATTTTCCGGAAAAGAGAGATAAGGGGCATCAGTTTCTGAAATTTTGAGAAGCAGAATATTCCGGTAATGTTCGGTGAGCATTTCAATAAAATGAAACAGATCTTTCCCTTCGGAAAACACTTGATGGACAAGATCAAAAGCAAAAGCCGGTCGGCCTTCTTTTGCTGCTTTATCGAATTCGAAGAGACAATCTTTGGTCATAATACCTAATACCGAGGCGACGGTCTCGCAGGTGATTTCGTTTCCGTGAAAGGAGAAAATCTGATCTAAAAGAGATTCGGCATCTCTCAGTCCCCCTTCTGCACGATCGGCGATCATGAGAAGAGCCCGGTCTTCTATGGTAATGGCAAGTTTATCGGCAATGGATTTTAATTTCGCGACAATATTAGCGGAAGAAATGCGATGAAGGTTGAATCGTTGACAGCGGCTAAGGATGGTGGGCAATACCTTATGAGGTTCTGTAGTGGCGAAAAAAAACTTTACCTTTTCGGGCGGTTCTTCGAGTGTTTTAAGGAGGGCATTAAATGCCTCTTTTGTGAGCATATGGACTTCGTCTATAATATAAATTTTATAGCCGCCTCCCGAAACTGAATATCCGACTGTTTCGTTGATTTGGCGAATATCATCTATTCCTCTATGAGAAGCTCCGTCAATTTCGAGAACTTCCATGGAGCTTCCCGCCGCAATTTCTTTGCAGGAAGAGCATCCGCCGCAGGGTTCAAAATCGGCAGATAAATCGGTGCAATTCAACGCTTTGGCTAAAATTCGAGCCAATGTGGTTTTTCCCGTTCCCCGTGAACCTGTAAAAAGGTAGGCGTGCGCAATACGTCGACTCGCCAATGCGTTCTTCAGAGTAGTGATGATAGCGTCCTGTCCGATCACATCACCGAATTTTTGAGGGCGAAAACGCCTTGCTATCACTTGATATTCAGCCATAATATTTCTTATAGTTCCGTGTTACATTGCACAACTTCCATTTTAATCCCCGGCGATTAAACATGAAAGGGAATTTTATCCGGATAATTCCGAAAAAAGCTCTTCCCGTACAGTCGTGTTCCAAGTGTGGGCGACCATGCTTTCCAAATCGGTATACAGAGGATTCCATCCCAAATTTTTTTGTGCTTTTTCGGATCCGGCAATTAGTATAGGAGGATCTCCCTGCCGGCGCGGTCCTATTTGGTAGGGAACGACATGACCGGTGACCTTTTCCACTACATCGATCACCTCTTTTACGCTGAATCCTTTTCCGATTCCTAAATTGTAATCAGTGCAGCCCGGATTTTCAAAAATTTGTTCTAACGCTAAAATATGGGCTGTTGCAATGTCATGCACATGGATATAATCGCGAATACACGTTCCGTCATTTGTCTCGTAATCGGTTCCGTATATGGTCAAAGGGGTATTGTTCAATATACTGCGAAATGCTATGGGAATGAGATTATGTACATGCGTCCTTTTTGCAATAATTTCTTCGGCCGGATCCCCTCCTGCCGCATTGAAATAGCGCAAAGAGGAGGAGGATAATCCGTAAGCTGTGCGATAATCCCGGAGAATTTTTTCAATAATTTTCTTTGTTTCTCCGTAAGGATTGATCGGCATCATGACGGCAGATTCTTTAATGGGGCAGACTAAAGGAATGCCGAAAACGGCTGCGGATGAAGAGAATACAAAATGATTCACTCCGTTTTTTATCATGGTATTGAGAAGACTGATGGTATTGCTTACGTTGTTGGCGTAGTATTTCATGGGATTCAGGTAGGATTCACCGACACTTGTATAAGCAGCAAAGTGCATGACTCCGTCTATTCGGTGATCGGAAAAAATTTGGTTCATTAAAAATTCATCACCGAAATCTCCTTCAATAAAAAAACCTTTATGAACTGAATTTCTTTCTCCGGAATATAAATTATCTAACACGACAGTATCATATCCTTCTAGCTGCAGAAGTTTATTCACGTAGGCACCGATATAGCCGGCGCCTCCGGTCACAAGAATTTTTTTTGATTTTTGCATCATATTTCCCGGTATTTTCATAATGGAGCGTTATCGGATCCAATTTATAAGAAATTTGCGCAATTTTATCGATGAAAATTTTTCTTTTCCGAGTGAATATATCAGGATGCCGGAGCTCTCGGTTTACCGAGACGATCTTTACATTTTACTATTATTGACATTTTGTTATTATTAAATTTGAGGCTCAGAAAAAATGTGACAGGAGTATTTTTCCTTGTTCAAACAATAAAAAGAATAACTGTTGATGCATGATAAATTAAACGAGCTTAAGAATGATAGCGAGCTAAAATTCTCTCGCGAGCAAGGTTTTTTTGATAAAAGTTCCGGCGTTAGGGCTCTGATTGCCGTTTTTTTCATTTTTTGTCTTTTCCTGTTTTTGCACTTTCGCGATGTCAAAGTTGAAACATTGGAAATCGGCTCTATCGCGCAAAATTTTACAGTGGCTCAGGTAGATTTTGATTTCTATGACAATGAGGTCACCCTACTTTTACGTCAGCAGGCCGGACGGGATATAGGAAAAATTTATGTGATTTCCCAAAAAGAAATCCGAGATAACCGGGATCTTTTTGAAGACTTTCTTGTCAAAAAACAATCGTGGCGCGATGAAGCCGGCAATGCCACTTTTGAAGATATGTATGAGGGAATGGATGCCATCGAAAATCTTATGCTCACCCTTCGTTTTACCGATCCGAGAACCCTCAATAAAATGGAAGAGGTAAAACTCGACACAAAAAATTATTTAATTTTCGCCCCTCCCGATCTGAACCAAAAAGTAAAACTTCCTCGAAAAATCCGCGATTATATTCGTGAAAAAGCACTCCCCGAAGATCATTATGAACCGGAGACCGCAAAATTTATCATCGATTGGTTTGCCGATCAGGGATGGAAATTTGAGGAGGACATCCCCGCACAACGGAAACTTCGGAGTACCGTGCAGGCCTCTGTTCCGGAGAAATATACTCATGTGGCAGCAGGAAACAGAATTATCGATCAGGGAGATAAGATCACGCCGCGCAACCTCGCCATGCTGCTGTCGATGAAACAGGTTTTGCGTGAGAAAAGAAATTTATGGCACCCGGCCACAATTATCGGAAGCCTTTTGATGACGTTGATCATCACCGGAATTTGCTACCCTTATTTAGTTGTCAATCACAAGCAAATCATACAATCCAACAGAAAATTGTTTCTTTTAGTCACCATTGTCCTCCTCACATTAGCCCTTTCAAAACTGACCGAGTCGGTCCTGATTTCCTCTTACGGCAATCTTATCGATGTGGTGCGATACCCTGTTTTTGTCCCTTTTGCAGCCATCATGCTTTGTTGTTTGATGAATGCACATATCGCCACTTTTGTCAGCGGATTTTTAGTCATCGTCCTTTCCATGACCTTGGCATTTGATCGACCGGGATTCATGATCATGAATCTGGCTCCTGCGATTGTGGCTATTCTCAATATAAAAACTCTGCGTCAAAGAAAAGAAATTTTTATTGTATGCGGAAAAGCGTGGATTTGCTCTGCCTTGATTGTGTTGTCCATCAATTTTTATAACAACACAGTATGGGGCACCGGAATCATGACCGATCTGTTCGGATCTGCCCTGTGTATGTTATTGACAGCCGTGATGGTTGTCGGTTTACTTCCTCTTTTTGAATCGTCCTTCAAAATTATGACGGAAGTGACCTTAATGGAATACATGGATCCGAACAATGACCTGTTGCGCAGGCTCAGCATAGAGGCTCCGGGGACCTATCAACATTCTGTAGTGGTGGGAAATTTAGCGGAAGCGGCAGCTCTTGCCATCGGAGCGAACGGTCTTTTTTGTAGAGTATCGACCCTGTATCATGATATCGGAAAAATGGTGACTCCGCAGTATTTTACCGAAAATCAACAGGCTGAAATGAACATCCATCAATTACTCACCCCGCTTGAATCGGGTCAGGTCATCATTGCACATGTAAGTGAAGGGGTATTGATGGCAAGGAAAGCGGGACTGCCCGAACAATTTATCGATATCATTAAAGAGCATCACGGCACTACGCTGGTTTATTATTTTTTTAAAAAACAAATCGATGCACACGGCGGTGATTACACCCTCGTAGACCAAAAAGACTTCCGTTATGCAGGGCCAAAACCGCGAAGTAAGGAATCTGCCATTATTATGATTGCAGACACGCTGGAAGCTGCCTCACGTTCTTTAGAAACGATTGATGAAGAGTCGGTTCGTGAACTATCCGATAGACTAATTAAAGAAAAAGCGGAAGACGGGCAATTTGATGAATGTCCTTTGACTTTCCAGGAATTAGCCGTCGTTAAAGAAACTCTCATCGCAACTCTTTGCGCCTTTGCTCATTCCAGAGTGAAATACCCAAGACGGGAAGAATATAAATAAGAAAAATACTATTACGCCTCAATACATAAAGAGTACTCATGACACAATTTAGTGAATTTAATTTAGATGATACAATCCTACAAGCTATAGAAAGACTTGGATACAAAGAACCGACACCCATTCAATCCGCCACCCTCCCGGTCATTCAAAGCGGAAAAGATATTATCGCCCTCGCACAAACAGGATCGGGAAAAACAGCGGCCTGCACTATACCCATTTGCAATCGGGTCAATGTTCACAAGAAAGATATCCAAGCTCTTATCATTGTCCCTACCAGAGAGCTTGCACTGCAATATGCAACGGAAGCACAAAAAATCGGCAAGGAAAGACAGGTAAAAGCATTCGCCATGTATGGCGGAGAATCCGATACCCTTCAAGAGACAAAAATCCGCGACGGAGTTCAGGTGTTGATCGCCACGCCCGGAAGGCTGATTGATTTTATCTATTCCAGAAGAATCAATTTGACTCAAGTAGCCACATTAGTTTTGGATGAAGCTGACGAAATGCTCAGCATGGGATTTTATGATGATTTAGAGTTTATTATTCAATGCCTGAATCATGCACACCAGACTCTTTTATTTTCTGCGACTATGCCGCCTAAAATCCGTATTATGGCAAAAGCCCATATGATTGATCCGGTAGAAATTTCGCTGATTGACCAAAGGGCCGGTCCTAAAAATATTGATCATCAATTTGTATATTGTCTTCCCCACGAAAGAGAAGATAAATTACTGATCATGTTGAAAGAATTTACTCCTAAACAAAGCATCATTTTTGCAAATTCCCGCAATCAATGTGAAAAAATTCAAAAGAATTTACAAAGAAGTTTGCCGGGCGTTGATTTTCTTCACGGGGGACTTTCTCAGGATCTAAGAACAACGATTACAAGCAAATTTCGGATGGGAAAAATCAAACATTTGGTGGCTACCGACGTCGCTGCGCGCGGATTAGATTTTTCGGGTATCAGCCATGTATTTATTTTCCAGCTTTCTCCCGACCCGGATATATACATACACAGATCAGGAAGAACAGGTAGGGTGGATAGAAAAGGTATCGTGACCACATTCATCACAAAGTATGAAGTGAAGCTCCTTCAAAATCTCTTGAATCGGATTAAATGCGAACCTAAATGGATAGGGCAAGTACCTAATTTATCCGGAGGAGAACCGGCTCGTACCGGTCGTCCGCCTAACGGAAAAGGTGCTCCCCGCTCTAAACCGCGAGCAAGCAAGCCTTATAATACTGCGGATAAAACTTTACCGAATACGTAAAGCTACCGGGATATTACGATACTACAGCTTCTCTGTTAAGAGAAGTTCGTAAAACAGTTGAAAGGATATCCGGAATAATGAGTAAAAATCCAAGTGAGAGAAATTCTACAGTACCGCGCAAAGTTTGTTTCGCTATGTAGGTTTTAGGGGTCTGCGGATTTGAATTCTTAGCAAGTCGAATGACTCTTCCTATTCCTACAAGGATCCCTAATAACGGAAAATACCCTACAACTTTTTTTATATTTCTTTGACGCCATATTTTTTTGATCACCTCTTCCCGAGTAAGGTTCTTGACGGGGATCTTAGGGAACACTTCTCTCAAGTTATTCGCATATTCATTATATTGATGATAAGATTTAGTTACGTTAGCACCAATATAATGATGATTTGAAGTTTCATATCCAAAAGTTGGTGCCTGATTAATAGTCATTAGTATACTCCTTTATTGATTTAGACTAAACAATACATTATTTATGATTAAAAAATCAATAAATTTATTCGATTCTTATACATTTATTATTTTAAATTTGAGACAATTTCATTAATTAAAGAATCACATACATGCTCGCAAATAGCCATGGTATCCGAAATGGAAGCCTCTCCTCCCCTTTTTTTCCGGACAAATCCGTAAATTTTAATTTTAGGTTCAGTCCCTGAAGGGCGAATCATTACCTTATTTCCGTTCTCAAGAATGAATCCAAGCAAGTCGGTTTTAGGGAGCTCTATAGAAACACTCTTCCCTGTCTCTACGTTGAATTCTATCGAAGAGAGAAAATCCTGCACATGAACAACTTTACTACCCCCTATCACCATAACCGGAGATTTTCTTAAGCCGGTCATTTTCTCCCTCATCTTCTCGTGTCCCTCTTTACTCTCTTCAAATTCGATCATATAAAGACGCTCGGTATAGACTCCGTATTTTTCATAAAGTTCAAATAGTCGATCCCATAAAGTTTTCCCCTCCAATCGAGCTTTAAGCGCTATTTCACAAATCAAAACACTCGCAGAACCCGCATCTTTATCTCTCACATCAACGCCGAAAAGAAATCCGAAAGACTCTTCCGCACCAAAAATAAATTCATAATCATCGGAGGTTTTTTCCCCTTTACGAATCAATTCGGCTATGTATTTAAATCCTGTTAATACTTCAAAACAGGTAGCTCCGTTCTTTTCTGCAATGACTTTAAAAAGATCGCCGGTCACTACCGTTTTCACAAAAGCAGAATGCCGGCTTAACGCATCACGGGACCGGAGGGCAGTGCAAATATACTCTACACAAAGACAGGCGATCTGATTTCCCGTCAGGATTTTGGCTTTTCCTTTGTGATTCACAACCACTGCCATTCTATCGGCATCAGGATCGGTAGCCAAAAGAAGGTCGGCCTTTTCTGAAAGCATTAATTCTATGCCGGATTTAAGCGTCTTGGGATCTTCCGGATTAGGATAGGTGACGGTAGGAAAATTACCGTCAGGAATACATTGATCCTCTACTAAAGAGATCCGGGAAAATCCGCATATGGCAAGGGCTTCGGGAATCAGCGTAATTCCTGTTCCGTGCAGGCTTGTGTACACGATATGAAGCGTGTGTCCTTCGGATTGATTTATTTCGGGAAATAATTGTCTTTTCTGAAGAGCTTCATAATAAGGAATTTCGATTTCTGATTGTACAAAATGAATCAGAGGATTTTCTTCTAAATCGGCGCGATGTACGGAATGGGTATTTATTTTATTTACCTCTTGTATGATATTTTTATCATCAGGATCTAAAACCTGAGCACCATCCTCTCCATACACTTTATAGCCGTTGTATCGGGACGGATTATGAGAAGCGGTAATCATAACAGCGCCCATACAGCCTTTATATCTGCAGCCGAAAGAGACTAAAGGGGTTCCTGAGGGTCTTTTAAAGATATAGACTTCGATATTATTTCCTGAAAAAACTTCGGCAGCTTCTTCGGCAAATTTTCTTGAATCATTTCTTGTATCGTACCCGATAAATATACAGGGAAAATTTTTTGATGTATTCTTTTGATTGATATAATTTGCCAAACCCTGACTTGCAGCTCGAATTGTATAAATATTAATCCTATTGATCCCTACACCCATTATTCCGCGCAATCCGCCTGTACCGAATTCTAACCGTTTATAAAATGCATCGACAAGTTCATCCGGATTTTCTTTGAGCTTTTTACGAATTTCCTCTTTAGATTTTTCGTCATAATCCCCTTCTAACCACTCCTTGATATTCTGTTGAACCGGGTCATTTTCGGCATACATGATAATTCCCTCGCTTAGCGAATCTATTTTAGTGTATGATAACTATAAGCAATTATGATTATTCATAAAATAATAATATTGCTCTTGGAGTATCGGTAACTGAATTAGAGAAAAAATTCATAAAAAATAATCTTTAAGTCTTTAAAAATGCATTTTTTTTAAATTTACCTTTCAAAAAAATTTGCTTTCCCGGTATCTATTTAAGACATAATTTCCTAACCTACAACTTAAGGGACTTGAATATGATGAATAAAAAACACATTATGGCGTTGCTACTGGCAGCATCTGCACTATCCGCTAACCCTGTACAAGCAGGAAGTTGCTATGAATCTTGCGATCCTTGTGAAATGGATTCTTGTTTCGGCGGATTCGATATCGGCGCTGATTTTATCTACTGGAACATGTGTCTTGATGACTTAAATTATGCAACTGCATATACAACAGCATTTCCTATAGCGGCTCCCGGCCCGACAACTGTTTTTGATGAATCCGGATCAATACAAAATCTATCCTCAAAATGGGAACCCGGCTTCCGCGTATACGCAGCAAAAGAAGGCGTTTTCTATGATTGGGATCTGTTAGCTTCCTACACATGGATTAAACATACAAAATCTGGCAGCACTACTGTTGCAGACGGCGGATTGCTACAACCTACATTGATCAATCCTAACGCTTTCCTGGCACCTGCAGGTGATTTGGGTGTAGCCGGTGTTAGCGCATCTATGGAAGTGAAATATCAATCTTTTGATGTTCTTTTTGCAGCAGATTATTCCTTCAAACAATGTCATAGTTTCAAACCGTTTTTCGGTGTGACAGGTCTTTTCTTTGACCAAACATTGACAAGTGCATGGGATAAAAGCGATGCAGAAGAAATTTCAAGCGGCGTTACATCATGGACAGATGATTATTCCGGTTACGGTCTAAAATTAGGTACACAGTACGCATTCACAATCTGCGACGGCTTCAGCATGTATGCTAATGCAGAAGGGATGATTACTGTCGGTAGCCATGATTCCACTTTCGCACAAGATAAAGATATCATATTGTTGGGAGGAGAACCTAATCTTGCAACATTATCTATAAAAGAACAAGAAACTATTTTCGTACCCGGCTACCATATCGGAGTAGGTTTTCAGTACGAAAGCTGCATGTGTGATATCGAATACGGCATTCATATCGGTTATGAATTCCTAGTATGGCATAACATACCAAACCAAAGACGTAACTTCTCATCAGACTTAGACAACTTCTCTCTGGTATCTGCAGGATCAACATCCACAGCAGGATATCATGGATTGACAGTAGGTCTGAATTTAAGCTTCTAAGCTTAATCTGAAAGTTAGTTCTAAGACGTATTACGGGGATGCATTTATGCGTCCCCTTTTTGTTTAATAAAGAGGAATTGAGCTCGCGCAGCGTTTGGAGTGCGCGTGACTTGTCACCGCTTTGCCTTCGCATCCACTTGTCGATGCGTTTTAAGCACTGTTTTGTGTTTATAGATATTCGGGAATTTGTTCAAAGAGTAGTCTCGAAACGTTAAAGAACGCATCGACAAGTCGATGCGAGGGCAAAGCGGTGACAAGTCACCGCACTCCAAACGCTGCGCGAGTTTAAATTTTCTTAACTCAACCAATAATAAATAGATATTTACGCTGCGCGAACTCAACGCCTCTTAGATACTACTATTAGAAATTACTTCGAAGGGAACGACAGGTGCATCAGGATGATTTATCCCTTCACACAACTGACCGGCTTCAATCCAATCTTGAGGCGAACGAAGATTATGCGCCCACCAGGGAAAGGTGCGACACTGTTTAGGTCTCAAAGAATAGACACTGCACTTTTTATTTTTTAGAAACACACAATCGTAATTACGAGGGTCTTCAATCAAGGAGCGTTTATCGCCTATCATTCTTGTGTATAAGCGCAGGAAATCGGCATAGGAGAGGTTAAAATGCGCCGCAAGCGCTGCACACTCTTCCTCGCTGATCCAAACAGCGCCGGGCCCGCCTGTGCAGCAACCGCCGCATTCGGTACATTTAAATTTTAGACCTTTGCTATACCAAACGTCATCAGGAATAACACCTAACTTATTGTCCATCAGTACTTACTCTCGATCCTTTAAAATCTGCCTAATTCCCGACACAATAAAAAGCAGAAGAAAAACTCCGCAAACAGCACCGACCACAGCCGCTTCAGTATGTAAATTTGCAAAAAACACTTGCAATCCCCCCGTATTGATTGAGAAGCAATAGAATACCCTCTTCTTCATTTTGCATCAAGTTTTCACTTTATAAACTTTGTAAAGAATTAAATATTTTACTAAAACTTAATAAAACTATATTTTTACAACAATATTATAAATTAATAACTTTCATGCTATGATAGTATTATATAGGGATGAATGCCCTATAACTTTCCAACCCCCAAGGGGTATTCTATAATAATATTTTAATAATCATCCGTTCGGAGGATTACATGAAACAGAGACCGAATCATCTAAAGAGTATACAAAAAGAAGTCATACGTTCAGTATCCCGAAAAAAATATGAAGCTCATGAAGATCGCGAAGTCCGCGAATTCCCAAAAAAACCTAAGGAGCTGTTGAACACATCGGAACATCAAATTCCTGAGAAAATTTACGATGAATTCGTCCCTGCAGATCAGCAGGTCTCACGAGTTCCGGGAAGAAACAGTTACCATTGAGAGAATAGTGATCACCGGGAAACATTCAGGTGATCACCTTTTAGATCCTTAGATAGTAAGTTAAAACTAATATCCGCAAAGCGAACAAACATTTCACCTGCAATATCTTTTCTAGTACATCTGACTGAGCTAAATTCTGACTTCTCCTTCAATTCTTCTTGTGAAACAAACTTTAGCATACGATCACAAAGTTCGTTATACAAGGTATTCCACCTATTCTGTACTGTTCCCGGTTTGAAAAACAATTTCACGTAATCCCCTTGGTTATTAGTAGATATTGAGGGTTTAAAAACTTTTTCATGGCCCTTATAAAATGAATCCCATTTACATAAGCGTCTTGCAGCGCCGTATATTTGTGCACATGAGTAAACCGTAAGAACCGGATAAAATTTTTGTGTTAACAGTTCAGCGTAGGTTGTTTCCACACCAAAATCAGACTCAACTTTCTTAAACTCCTCCAAATCATCTAACGTTAAAGTAGCAAGTGTATATCCTATTTTCATACACTCATCGGCCTTTTCTATTATCGCCGGATTACTCCATGGGTCATTATTCCCGTGTTCTTTAATAGATTCTTTTAAATCCCCATAGCTCTTCTCATATAAACTTGCTATGAAATGAATTTCCTGATTTATAGGACCGGCCAGTTTTATATTGTTGAAAGTAAAAGGTTTCGGAAGGAGTTTTGAATTTATTGTACCTTTCAAATATTCTGCCGTTTTATTTCGAGTAAATGCGAGAGTCTCTGTTGCTAAAGTGGAATATTTGTGAGTAAATATGTGCCGAGGAGTGGGATCGTATTTTTCAGGGCATGCAGGATCAGGCTTAGTTGTTTTTAGGGGTGTACCCCCCAATACCCACAAAGAAATGCGATAGATAATCAGAGGAATGAACAAAGTAAAAAGGTGAAACACCACATTTTGAATCCGCCGTGAAACAGATTGATCTTTACAAAGCGGATTATCAAACAAATGGTTTTGATGATAACACTTATTTACATTCGTTATATTTGAGCAAGACATAGTATATTCCTTTTAGTATCCTTACAATTTTATTAAAATATAAAGATTTAAATCAATCAAAAAATAACTATATTAACCAAAAACCAATTGACTTCAAAGCAATTATTGATATACTATGTTTATATTAAATTAATATTCGGAGCTTTATGCCTAAATTTTTATCAACACCGGCTCTTCCCCGAGGATGTGCTCTTCCTTACAGACAGTCTTCCTCTTCAGTAACTACCGTACATAACGGAAAAAACTATAAGCTGTTGGGGAAATCTGAAAAAGACCGGAATATTCTCGATATAATCAGCATTATATTTCGCACTATTATCAAGCTTATACGTTTTATATTTTCTTTCGGCAAATCTGAAAGTC
>JABDBB010000024.1 GCA_013288845.1 Chlamydiota bacterium
TATTATTTTTTTGCTCCTTTTAGTTTCACATACTCTTTCTTCTGTGGAATTCCTCTCGGAATTACGGGGGGGATATTTTTATCCGAACTCAGAGAAATTTCGAAAAATTTATAACAACGGCGGACCTGAAGTAGAACTGGAGTTTTCCGGAACATTTTGTGAAAGCTGGACGGTTTGGGGAAACGTAAACTATTTTCAAAGAGACGGAGATTCTATAGGACTTTTTGATCGTACAAATATTCGCATGATTCCATTGAGTTTAGGTGCAAAATATCAATTTGAAATAGATTATTGCATTTCACCTTACATAGGAGCCGGAGTTACGTATACTTATACGCAGATTCACAACCATTCGGATTTTGTGAAAAAGCATGTCAATAAAAACGGTGTCGGCGGCGTAGTGAAATCCGGAATATATATTCCGATGACAAGGATTTTTACTTTAGATATATTTCTCGATTGGTATTACCAACAGCTTACGTTTTCTTCGCATCATAAAGCCAATGTAGGCGGCTTTAGGGCAGGTATCGGAGTGGCTAGTCCGTTTTAGTGATTAGCGATTGAAAAGGACGACAGCTGCATATTTCAGGGCTGAGTAGGCTGATTTTATCGGGGAGCGCAATCTCCAATGAATTTTGAGTTCATTTCTTGCAGAACAAGCTCTCAATTTTTTCGGCATTTGTTTTCTGTCCGGATTCCATCCTCTACAGTGATAGGCTTTTAAGTCAGGATGATAAGTCAGATGTTTTCCCTTTTGTCGCATTCTTATGGAGAGATCGATATCTTCTTTGTACATAAAGAAGCTGCTGTCAAAAATCTCTTCTTTTCTGATGAGCACTTCATCGAGATCCGTTTTCCTGCAAAACATAAGAGCGCCGCAAATTGCCGGCACAGATTCTATTTGTGTGTATAGATTTTCTGCAACCGCTACACCTTGTCCCCGATCGAACCATCTGCCGTATCCCGTTTGGAATATTCCCGTCGTATCGTAGAGCCCTGTGGGAGTATCGCGGTCAATATTGTAAGAAAAAACTTTTCCTGTAAGAATTGCGCAGGATCGATTTTCCGGCTGTTCCATATATTCGCCGGCTTTTTCCAGAAAATTCTCGAAGAGGAAGGCATCGGGATTTAAGAGAAGCACATAGTCTATGTCCGGAGAAACATATTTATATCCTAAATTATTGCCGCGGCAGAATCCCATATCTTTTTCTCCGATGACTACTGTCACCGAATTTTTTTCCCGATAAGGAGTTAAATAGGAGAGATCTTCAGAGCCTGTGTCGACAATGATGATTTGCTTCGGTTGTACCGTTTGCATTTCGACAGCAGCGATGGCTTTATAGAGAAATTTTTGGCTGTTTCGGGTGATGATAATAATAGCACATTTGGATTGGTGACTATTCATGTGGATTTGTTCCTGTATAATTCGATGGTATCCAGTAAATTTTTTGCAATTGCCGGCCTTTCAAATCGCTGTAAAACGTGTGTTTCCGGTTGACAAGAGGTTTTTTTGAGAGAAAGCAGCTCTTGAGTAAGAAATGTTTTTATTTCTTTCACATCATGAAAAGCTTTTCCCGCATTTGCTTCAAGAATTAAATTTTGTGATGCCTCTTTTTGTTGGCATCCGACGCAGATGATCGGAGTTTTTGAAGAGAGGTATTCAAAAATTTTTCCTGTGAGAACACCTTCTGTAGAAGGATCATTCCACGGAAGAAACAGCAACGCATCGGCATCTCTTTGCATGGCTAAGGCTTTTTTGCGGGAAACAAATCCCCCTAATTTTACCATATCTTCAAGCCCGTATTTTTGGATCAGCTCCTCTAAATTCGCATTTTGTAGTCCTACAAAAATGACCTCTAATCGGGAGACTGCAGAAAGAGTTTTTTTGTCCTCTTTTAATTCTTTGATCGCCAGGAAAAGAGGGGAAGGATCCCTCTTCTGAAGATATAGCGAACCGGTATGGACAATACGGTATTTCCCGTCATCAGGAAAAGAGGGCTCCGGATCAACCTCATCTTCAGGATCATAGCCGTTGTAGACAGTCTCTACAATTTTTCCCGGATATTTTTTCTTAAAATGCTCGGCAAAAGGTTCGCTGATCGTCGTAAGCAGATCTGCTTTTTTTAACAGATGCTTTTCCAAAATCTTTTCACATACATTAAAAGGGAACATACCCGGATAAATATAATTATCGCTCCAGGTATCTCTGTAATCGGCTATCCAAAAAGAATTTTTCCATTTTTTCTTGAGTTTGTAAGCGACGATATGCACAGAATAAGGTCCGGCTGTGCTGATGATCACGTCGTAAGGCTCTTTCGATTCCATTTTTCGCAAAGCAGGGAGAATCCAAAAGTCAGTGAAATCCGGCATACGACAGGCATTGAAAATTCCCGTGCGATCGCGCATTTTTTGAAATTTTTTTTTCAAAAAAGAGAGTATTCCGGATTTTCCGGCGGAAGAGCTTCCGGGAGCTCGGTAGCGCGATTTTGCCTGTTGGATTGCATCCGGCATATCCGCTTCGATGATTTCCAAATTTTCGTGAGAATAGAGCGGCTCGTCTGTTTCGTGCGCTGTTTTTTTTGTCGTAAGGACCGTAACCGAGTGGCCAAGTCGACTCCAACATTTAGCCCAAGAGAGAGGGCGGTGAGAGGCGATGGAATTTGTAGGGGGATAAAATGTGGTGATAAGGAGAATTTTCATTATTTGATCCTGATTAAAGAGTAAGGTTTTTTTTCATCGGAAGACGATATTGTATAGACCGGAAAAATCTCCTCGGGCTCTTTATTTTTTATTAACCCTTTTCCGAAAATTTCCAGTCCGGATCTCCATAAATATGGTCTCCAAATAGTCTCTTCAGAGCCGTATGAATCCGGGAATTCCACAAGATATATTTGCTTATGAACCGACATGGCATGTTGTATTTCACCGGAGAGGCGATTGATGATTTGCGACGCCTCTTGCCAGGATAAAATCCGATTAAAAGTCATATAAGAAAAGCCGGTTAGCATGAAAAGAATAAAGGAAGGGATTGCAAATTTGGAAAAAGCAAACCGAGTAGGAAAAAGAATAGCAATTGAGGCATATAGCGCGAAAACCGGAAAATAAAAATACCGGGATTGCGGATGTCCGAAAACGGCTTGAGGAAGTTGTGAAAGTAGGAAAAATGCGAAAAAAAATAGAATCGTACGATTTCTCATAGCAGTCCAAACGAATCCGGTAAAACAGACTACGGCTGCCATAATTCCAAAAGAAGAGGTATAGAAATATTTGGGCAAAAAAGGAAATAATCCTAAAAAAGGGGCGGATAAAAGAATTTTAATGATTTCAGAGAAACCGTTAATTTGGTAACCGTTCGTCATACCGAATAATTGCCGCGCGATAAATATCCCGCCCCAAACACATCCCGGGACGATGAGCAGGCGAAGTTTCTCTTTTAGTGTTCTCTCATTCGGCAAGAGGCAGGCCATCAGAAAAAGGACGGGAAAAATAAGGACGGCCCAATCCCACACCATAAAAGCAGCAAATTGCAAAAATGAGAGGAGCAATGTAGTTGTGAGTGTACTTCTACGCGGAATTTTGTTGAGTGCGTCGCCGTATATGACCATGGAGAGCAAAATAAAGGTGGTGACAACGACATAGGGCACTGCACAGCACCAAATCAACGCTTCGCGTCCCGGCAGATTCACAGCAAAAAAAATGCAGACGAAAAGTGCTTTATTTCTCCCTATATGCAAACAGGAATCCAAAAAGTACAGCAAGAGCAGACAATTCATAACATGAAAGATAAGGGCTAACACATGAAATGTATTTGGTCCGATGAATCCGGCTGCCACCCCTTTAAACAATACGTTGATCAGCAAACTATGATGATGCGGCTCCATCGCAGAAAAAAAATCGTGCGTCTCTGCCATTTTAATCAAAGTAAAGTCATCGGAAACGAATCCGACACCCGTCAGGGTAAATCCATAGAGGAAAAGAACGGGAACAAGAAAAAATAAAGGGGTGATATAGCGAATGTTCATTACTGTTTATCCGATAATTTTCTGAATCATTACTCTACGATACCTCTCTATTATGAAACAAATTTTTTCTGATAAACTTTTTTTTCCGGATAAAAATAAATTTTATCCTTTATTATGATAAGAAATTTTTTACAAAGGAAAGATCATGAGCGTTGAGATCATACGTAATTCGGCATCCAAATATTCTTATCCCGGCGGTGTCAATAAAAAGGGAAATACTCGGCTCTACAAGATTGTGAAATATCACTCAAGTAAGACCATTGAGGAGTTTCTAAAAACCTGTCCTCCCGGTTGGCTCAATCACCAAAATAAAGAGGGGAAATCTCCTGTTTTTTATACGCGGAATACTCGGTCTTTTACAATTCTCAGAAAAGCCGGCGCAAGAATCGATTTATCGGACGCTGAAGGATGTACTTTGCTGCACAATATTGTAAACGAAGGAATAGCCTCCGATAGATTGATTAAAGCAATTGTGAGGCGAACGCCTTTGTCTTTATTGAATTACGAACATAGTGAGTTTGGGACTCCGATTTGCCTTTCAAAAACGTATACGGTATTTAAAATTTTGAGAGAGGCCGGGGCTGAGTGGAAAGTGAACAATTTTTGGAAGCTCATTTATCGTAGTACTGTAAAAGATTATTTTGAACCTAATGATTCTTTTACAAAAATTGTAGAGCATATTTTTTTTACCGAACACAATATTCCCCGTAAAGAGCTTTGGGATAATTTAGAGTTTTGTTTAGAACGTTTAGACGGTTATTACAAATCAAAAAATGCCCTTAATTTTTTTAAAAGAATTCTCGTTGAGAAAGATTTTTTTTTGTGGCTCACGGATAATCAGGAAAAACTTAAATACTTATTTCTCCGGAAAAAATTTTACGGATTCGGAGAGTTTTTTTTGGGTCTTTATAGACAGGGTTTGATTCCTAAAGAAGATTTTTTTTATGAAATTATCTCTGTATTTGCGTTAAGACAAGGAGATTGGGAAATATACGATGAAATGGTAACTCTCGGATACGGGATAAAAGGTATTTCTGAAGTATGTATAGGCATGCCGTTATATTATTCTGCTGCTAAAGGTGTGAGCATTTTTACCCGGATGGCCATCCCGAATAATGCAGCAGAGGCGTATACTTGCTTTAAAACATTAATAAAAATAATTTTTTCTAATCTGCCATACAAGATGACTCTCTATGAAAAACGCTCATGTGGCTATAAATTAGCCAAAGACTATCCAATGAGGCGAAAGTGGAAAATTCTATTTTATGAAATATTTAGGACACGTCCCGATTTATTGAATGCGATCTTTCGAAAAATAAAAAATCCGGTTTATTTCTCTTTTTTTGGTGATAAATATGTTGAGATAGGGCCTTGGTGGGAACGTAAGAAATTATATATAGATTTACCGATAGTATTAGATTTTATCGATAAATGCCATGTAGATTATCCTATAGATCGATTTCGTGAAGATGCAAAATTATTATTGCATTGTCCGGTTACCGTCTGGAAAAATCAAAAAATCATCTTAAACTATATAGAAAGAGGGATTATTTCAGAAGATTACTGCAGAGAAATATGTTTGCATTTTATTACATATCCGGGGCGCTATAATAAAACAACCCAAACTCCCGTAAATTATATCGTAGATTATAAAAAACTTTTAAGAAAAATTTTTCTAAAAAAGGAGTTACAATCCTCGTTGATTGATCGAGTCGACGAAACATTCAGTTATGTAAACTTCCGACAAAACCTTATTGCGGATTTCGTGCAATATTTTTTGAAAATGAATACAGGATGGTATCTCGGAAAAATCATCTCCTCATTGAAACGCAAGGATTATGTACTGTTTATTAAATCTTTATTTTTTAATGACAAAAAATTTAGTTTAAAAGATTGTCCAAACAATGCTTTAGAGGCATATAGACTTAATTTTTATCTGTATCCTGAATTGAAAGAACTTTTTTTCAAACCGATTTTTCCGGATATAAACATTTACCGTAAAAAATATTCTTATATATATGCTTATTTTCTTCCTATTTTAGCTTCTCTTACTATAGAGGAGCGAAAAAATATACCCGAATCGATCGAAGAGCAAATACTCTTTTTCATAAAATATATATACAGAGAGAAAAATTTTTTGGCATATGAATTTCCTCCGGAACCATTGATGAGAGGGAAATCTATCTATATTCGCTTTCAATATGAAAAAGGATTTATACAGACTGCGCATGAATTAATAGAAAAAATTTCCGCCGGATTTATTCAAAGCAAGATAGAGGAATATAATGGATTATATAAAGAATTTTTTCCGGAAAGCACCATTGCATTTGATGCTGCATCGCCGTTAGCACTGCCTGTTCTTCAATATACGGATCTTGTTCGCAAGGAGCATTTCGCCCTCATACCCGATCATCCGCATCTCTCTGTTTTTGCCGGATTATTGACCGAACCGGAGGTCAATTTACGGGATTTTATAACGCTTTTTTGGAGAAAATTTAGTAATCATCCCGAGTTGAATGTACTTCCTTTAATTCGCTTCTTTTTTTATAGACCGGAAATAGGAGCTCTCTTTGCACAAAATGTTTTTACCCTTTCTTCGATAGATGTGGGCACAGGCGGGTGGTGCCGTTATAATTATGCGCACCTTATTGAATATATGTTCCCTCAAAAAAAGGAAATGAAGAAATATAAAATTACACACAATGCAGGGGATCCTGAATTTACCAAAAAAATACAAATCGCCTACACACAAACTTTTTCTGCAATTCCCACGATTGAGAGCATTCTGGAACTGAACAAAGAATCAGAAAAAATTCATACTCGATACGGACGGGTGATTACTCTGAATAAGCCCGGAAAAAAAAGAATTACCGGATATAAATTTCAACGTGTAGACGAAGCTAAGGAAGCGTTTATTCGCGAATTTTTTATGACACAATGTTTTGCAGAACATCCGGATTATAGAAGTACATTGCCTAAACCGATCGGTGTTTTTATCCTTAAAAAAACGCCCGATTGGATTCTTGAAAATACAATTAAAATTATCGCAGAAGGGGCTCTTGTCTATCAATTTGAGACAATTTCAGATTATTATGAATACTTAGGGACTTCTACATTGTCTCTTGAAAAAACGGAACAGGGAAGAAATCGGTTTGCATATGACTCCGGATTAGAAATCAGAGAGCAATATTTTGCCGATCCCGCTCCTTTATTCCATAATTCCGATAGGAAATATCAGATATTGACTAATCTGACATTGCTTGCGGAAGCTTCACGTTTAAAAATGCCAAAACCCGGTGCAGGACGTATTGATAAGGTATTTAAATCTGTAGAATTTCCAAACGGAGGAGCTTTAGGAAGAAGAGACATAGGGGACGGAATGCTGAAAGAGATGCTTCTGAAAGATCCTTCTTTGGAAACTTCTTATTTCACCAAAGATTCTTCATTTATATGTATTCCTCCTGAATATTATTTTGAAATGAACGCTTTAGCAAAAGTAATTTTGGTAGACACAATTCTTTTGCTAAAACGATACAAAGAGATGAATCTGATTGACTGGAAAAATCATGAAAGAGTTTGGGAATTTGCCTCTTATCTGAAGGAATGTCAGGTGAATCTTCTGCAGGGATATCTAAAAAAAGATCGAAAAATTTGTGCAGATTTTATTGAATCCGGAGCAATAGATTGGATGTCGGCTGCAAGGCAGTTGCTTTTTTGGTCACAAACCGATGAAGAGGGATATCCCGGCTATTTAAAAGAAGGTATATTGCCGGATGGATTATATCCTCCCGAGACAATTACAAGCGCAATATTTGCAAAACATTCGAAAAACTTTGATCCTGAAAAGGGATTCATTACAGACGGTGAAGCCGATTTAGGGGCATTTAACGGACCTTTGGCATGTCCGGAATTTGAATTGAGCATCTATTGGACAACCTTCACCGCCGTATGTGTTGCCCTCGACCTCGAAGAAATATAAGAGGAATTAATTAATTGAAATTTATAAACTTAAGTAAGAAGAAATTGAGCACGCGCAGCGTTTGGAGTGCGGTGACTTGTCACCGCTTTGCCCTCGCATCGACTTGTCGATGCGTTTTTTAAAATTTAAAGACTAATCTTTGAACGAATTTTTGAATATCTATAAACACCAAGATTGCTTAAAACGCATCGACAAGTCGATGCGAGGGCAAAGCGGTGACAAGTCACCGCACTCCAAACGCTGCGCGAATTCAGTACCTCTTTTGTAATTATTCTTTTTATGAATGTAAAATAAAAATATAATTTACATTAATTTGCCGTTTGAAATTCAAGCCGGAATTTGGTATACTTTTTCTTCAAGGAGAAAAATTATGACCCGTATATTGGCAAAAGAGTTACTGCATCACCCCGAAAAAATTGTAAGAGTACGAGGATGGCTCAATAATGTAAGAGCTTTCGGAAAAATGAATTTCATTATTCTTCGCGATAGAACCGGATTTATACAGATTATCGTACAGGAAAAAGACGAATATAATAAAGTGGCCAAATTGCAACCCGGTACAATTCTTTCCGTTGAGGGAAAGGTGGTACAGTCTTCGCAAGCGGGAACCGGAGTCGAAATTGTCGATCCGAAAATTATCGTGGAAGTGCCGATTACTGAGGTCTCTCCGATTGAATATTACAAGCCCGAACTTTCTAATGAGTTAGAATTTATTTTAGATCACAGACCGATGGCTTTACGAAATCGCCAAATTCAGGCGGTTTTTAAAATCCAGGCAGGAATCGCGCATGCTTATCGCCTTTATATGAACGATATCGTCGGGGCTGTCGAGTATTTTGCTCCGAATTTGATCGGCGCTTCTTCCGAAGGGGGGGCCGAATTTTTTGCTGTCGATTATTTCGGTTATACGGCTACTTTGGCGCAAAGCAGTCAGTTGTATAAACAAATTATGGTGGGAGTAAATGAAAGAGTTTATGCCCTCATGCCATTTTTCAGAGCGGAAAATTCCAATACTCCGCGGCACCTTACAGAGGGTAAGCAGCTCGAGTTTGAAATGGGATTTTTTGATCACTGGCATGAAATATTGGATATACAGGAAAACTGCATCAAATACATCATGAAATACCTGCATGCCAATTATTCCGATGAAATTTTTGTATTAGACAATTTGATTATTGCAGCACCGGAAGATGTTCCGTTTCCCCGATTGACCTTTGCAGAGGCTCAGCAGCTCTATTTTCAAAGGACAGGTATTGACGAAAGAGATGAGCCGGATTTAAGTCCTGCAGCTGAAAGAGATCTTTGCAAGTATGCGAAAGAGACTTTCGGAACCGATTTAATTTTTATTATCGATTGGAAAAGATCGAAGCGTCCTTTTTATGCGTATCCGAATAACGAACGTCCGGAGCTTACAGATACCTTTGATTTGCTTTGTGCGGGAACGGAAATTACTTCGGGAGGGCGTCGTCGACATACTTATGAATCGATGTTGGAAGGGATTCGGGATAAAGAGATGGATCCGGGGAATTTCGAAGATTATCTCAGTATTTTTAAATACGGAATGCCGCCTCACGGCGGATTCGGAATGGGCCTTGAGCGTCTGACCATGACAATTTTACGTTTAAAAAATATCCGGGAAGTTTCTCTTTTTCCTTCAGATCCGAAAAGAATTGCGGGGAAAAGGATAAAAGCAAAAATCTTTTTCGGCGGGGAAAACATCAGAAACGAGATTGTCCGGACATTAAAAGACAAAGACATCGAGTATCGACATTTTTCTCATGAAGCAACCATTACCTCTGAAGATTCTGCAAAGGTAAGAAATACAGCATCGGAAGACGGAATAAAGGCATTGATTTTACGGGGAAAAACAAGCAAAAAGAACTATCATTTCAATGTATCCTCTCATTTAAAATTGGATATGAAAGCCGTTGCAGAGATTGTAGGAGAGAAATGTGAGTTTGAGGATCCGGGCGTCATAGAAGAGCGTTATGGCCTACGTATAGGATCTGTACCGCCTTTCGGATCGTTGCTTGGATTGCAAACTTATTATGATGAGAAGATCAAAGAGAGAGAAATTGCGGCATTTAATTGCGGATTGCAAACAGAGTCTATTGTGATGAAATCAAAAGATCTTTTTACTGTTGCAGATCCGATTTTCGGATCATTTACTAAAGAATAAATATATCGCCGACATCGGAAGAAGGGCGGTAATAAAAGAGGGAGCTTATTGTGATAAAAAGGCCTTTTAGAGAACATCATTTATTGGAGTTGTTGAATATTTATTCTTCAAAATCTTTACCGCTTGATATTGTCATTTGCGATTATTTTAAACTCCATAAAGCATTAGGATCTAAAGACAGAGCTTTTATTGCTGAAACTGCTTATGGCATGATTCGTAAAAAAAGTTTATTACAGCATCTCACAAAAAATTCTTCCTGTTGGGAGAAAATGTTGGAGTGTTATCTGCAAACCGATTCCGATCGATATGTGAACGATGAGACAATTCCTATTTATATACGCAATAATTTTCCGGAAATACTTTTTAATTTACTCTTAAATACTTACGGTCTCGATAAGACAGTAGAATTTTGTAAAAACAGCAACGAAAGAGCTCCGGCTACCGTGAGAGCGAATACTTTAAAAATCAGTCGCGATAAATTGATGGACCGTTGGAAGGATCTTTATGATATATCACCGTGTACACATTCATCTAAAGGAATAATTTTTAACCAAAAGTTGAATTTTTTCGGTCTGCCTGAATTTAAAGAGGGATTTTTTGAAGTGCAGGATGAGGGGAGTCAGCTTCTTGCCGATCTTATAGGGGCGGGACCGGGCGATTCTGTTTTGGATTATTGTGCAGGGGCGGGGGGGAAATCTTTGGCATTTGCTCCGGATATGCAGCAAAAGGGTCAGCTTTACCTTCATGATATAAGAGAAAATGCTTTGCTGGAGGCACGCAAGAGGCTTAAACGTGCCGGCATTCAAAATGCGCAAATCTTACGTTCCGATTCTCCTCATTTAAAAAACCTTAAAAAGAAAATGGATATTGTTCTTGTAGATGCTCCTTGCAGCGGAACAGGGACTTTAAGACGCAATCCTGATATGAAATGGCGTTTTGATGAAGATACTATTCCCAAACTGGCAAGCCTGCAAAGGGTGATTTTTGAAAAGGCTTTAAGTTTTATGAAGCCCGGAGGAAAAATTATTTATGCCACCTGTAGTGTATTACAGGAAGAAAATATGGATCAGATAAATCGGTTTATCTCGACTTATGATTTAGTTGTTGTCGATACTTTTCAAAGTACTCCTACACAATCCGGTATGGATGGATTTTTTGCCTGTGTATTAAAAAGAGCTTAAATTTCCAATTTGTCTCATAGGCATGCTACACTAATGTATGGCAGGAAAAAATAGGTCTAATATATTTTTATGCAGGGTAAATTCAACACAAAGGCACAAAGATACAAAGATCACAAAGATTTTTTTGATGCGAATCATCAAATGCCTCTTCAAATAACGGCGTGGGCCGTTATTTGAATAAAAAGAAGAATGTCGCTCAATAGAGTATTGAAAAAGAGCTCTTTGTGATCTTCGTGGTCTTTGTATCTTTGTGTTAGATCCTTTCTGCACAAACATATTTTTGACTGATTTTCTTCGGCAATATTTTTTTAGCTTAAAGCGTATGCGAATTTTCTTTGGTTTCCAAATATCTTGGAACTAAGGCATATAAAGTTAGTTGCGTTTTTTTATCCAAATTTTTAAATAAATTTATGAAAGCTTTCTCTAACATCACCGTTTTATTCGATGCAGTGCTCATACTAATATTTTGTGTATGCTTTTTAAGATACTTTAAAGTTACATGATCCAATTTGCCAATCTGAGTTAAATATTGAATGAGTTGATATTGCAATTTTAAAAATTCATTAGAATCTTTCAAATCCGCTGACGAGTAAAATTGTTCGATTGTTTTTCTGATAAATTTGTAATATTGGAAATCGTTTTTATCGTTTAATTTTTGAATAAAAGTTTTGTATACAAAATACATTTTAAATTGAATCGGTCTTTGATAAGATATTTCATCTAAGTCACTTAATTTTTTTTCTGAATATTTCATGAAATCGGCATCACAGTATTCGCTCTCACAATTCATGCCTAAACTTGTTTGAATAGATAAATATAAAGTCGCAATAGTACAGTGAAAGGATGTAGAACTTTCTTCCGGCGCTAAAGGGTATTTTTTCACTTCAGTTATAATTTGTTTGAATATTTTATCCGGCTTATCACAAATTTCTCTATGTTTATACATTTCAGGAAGGTCACCAACGGTTTCAAAAAAGGATAAAGCATAATTCGTTGCCTGCAATGTTTTCTTTTCTAATAATTTATAGACAATATCCTGAATCAAATTCATTTCAACTTTTATATCAATTGAACAATCTAACCCGGTAAGAGCCCGTTGAGTAAAGAATTGGATTCTCATAAAAGATTTTCCTGCTTTTGCACGACAAGTTTTCTTATAAGTTGCTTCCAGGATAACCTGTACTTGAGGAACAAGATTTTCTAGATATGTGTAAATATTTTCATTTTTTCCAAATGCAAAAGCTTTTTTAAAACAAATATCGGCGACTTTAATTAATATTTGATCGAGTTCTTTCTTTTGGAGTAACGAAACCAGAGGATGCAGTAAATCAAAACATTTTGTCTGATCGGGAAAAATAGTTAAAGATGCCCCGGCAAAAGCTATATCAGCCACTTTATGTTGACAAAGCAGGTCAAGGGTTTTTTCATCAAAAACGGAGAGGAGCTGTGCATGTAGATTTGCTAATTTTTTATTTATCTCCACATTTCCAAGTTGAGAAAAAAGATATCGATAAAACTCAATAATATGCCTGTCTTTTTTTTCTAAATTGATAAATGACGAAAACCAATCTATATCCTTTAAGTGGCCGATTTTTGTTTCTTCCGTCAATCTATTGAAAATTAAAGAACATATTTTTTGTGAAAGATTTTTGAATTCTATATTTCCTTTAAACTTTAATTGTAAAACACTTAATTTTTTGAGTATTGTGAGTAATGTATTTACCTTTCTTCCAACATGAGAAGCATTTGAGGAGATTTCCGGAATGGTGTTGACAGCGATTGTATAAAATTTGATTTTTTGTGAGGGGGTGAGGTGGTCGCAAGAGTCCTCATGTTCTATCGCAGTAGAAGTCAGTTTCGATAAGACTTCAAATTGAACATTTCCGGCTGAAAGCATCTCCTGCAACCGATCTAAATATTTTTGTTTTAAAATGAGTAGGCGATTTTTTGGTATATGTTTGGTACAATACTTATGATTTAAAAGTTTTGTGTATTTTATAAGAAATTTCGGATCAGAGGACTGTAAAATTTGCGCAAGATCGTTTTCTATCTGTTGCTTTTTATCGTTTCTAACGGTGTTGTCGTTGCATAATTTGTCCATTTCCAAGCGGAGAAATTTTATGAACTGAGGAGAATATACTTTTTTGGCAAGAAGAACCGGCAGGTCTTCAGGAATTGCCGGGTATATTTTTCTTAATGATGTTACTATATTGATGACGGTTTCTCCGTCCTCTTTTGTAATCGGTTGCATTGTAATAATCCGGACTATTTTTGTGACAAAATTGGTTATTTTCCCCGAATCCCCCTTTGACATATTCTGAGAGGCGATATTTGTAATCAGATCCAAACATTTTCTTTGAAATTCTTTTGAAAGCATGCATTTTTCGATCACTCTAAAATCTAAAGGCAAATCACGTTTCGGTTCATTTGCCCGGATCCGTTCTTTCAAAGCAAAAGAAAGAAACTCCTGTTTTATGTTAGAGGTGCCTACATTGATTTTGAGATAGATTTGGATAATGAGTTTATGCATATCCGGATCGGATATCTCCCGATCTTCTTGTGTAAAGTTTATAGGCTGTACAATGCTTTCAGAAAGAATTTTTTCAGGGATTTTGGCTATATAAGATAAAATCTTTTTTAAAGAATTCGATGAAAGAGCGGATGTTTCTTTTGTCCTGTCGGTTAAATAAAAATGAATAATTTTTTTGAGTGCCGATTCATTTTTTATTGCTTCGGGGAATTGTGAGAGGATGAGATCGGTTTGTTCGGGATTGAGATGTTCCTTTTCCAAGAGATCAAGAAGAGAACAAATAATTGAAGAGTCGAAATCTTTAAAAGAGCCGGGTTCCGTAAATTTTTGGATAAAAATAAAAAAGGCATTCCATAAATCAGGATAATCTTCTTCATTTTTATAGATTTCTCTATTTTCTACAAAAAATGCGATAGCTTTTTTGGAAATATCTATAGGGCATTCCGAACATGAAAATATCTTCCGGAGAATGATTTTTTCTTTGTCTTTAAAGGTCCCAAGAATTTCATTGTGTTGCAAGTTTGTCATTAGTCCGAATAGAAAGGAGGGATCATGATTCTCCGGTTGCAATAATTTATACAGAAACCCATTTATCTGACTGATTTTTTGCCTGCGAAAACTTTCCGGAGAATTGGATATTTGTGTCCATGCAATATATTTTTCAAAAAGGATCGATTTATCCTTTATTGTTAAATTTCCAAGTAAAAGAGGTTTTATACTTTTAGACAGCCTTCGCCATGTTGTTACAGATAATGAATCATCTTCTTTCTTCATCATTGAATTGACCACAATGATTCTTATATCATCCATCAATTTAGAGGGAATTTTCGTTCTGTTTAAATTGGTATATAATTCTACGAGCCAATCGGGATTGATGAAGGGAAACTGCGATAAAAGGGAAGAAGAAGGATTAGTTTGAAAAATATAACAGATTTCAAGTAGTAGCGGAATTAAAAAACCTTTGTATTCATCCTTCGGCGTCTCTATAGCTAAATTCAGAACCTCTTTGAAAAATAACTCATTTTCGGATAAATAGGGCGAAGAGATTAAATTTTTTCTATGAGTGTATAAAAATTCTGTGATCTTGGGTAGTGCTTCAAAATTATTTTGTTCGATTGCAAACTTGAATAAATTGAGAAGAAAATGAAAGAGTTGAGAAAAATCTTCTTGAGAGACCTTGTATGTGTATTTAATATTTACGATATAGGATAATTTATGCCATCTGATCTCGGTCAAGATATTCTGATCATTCTTTTCCCGGGCTTTGTCTAACAGTTTTGAGCAAATATCGAGCGGGGTTTTGTAAGAGAGCTTTCTTAGCCAATTGATGAAAGTTTCCGCAGTATTTTTTGCCTCATTGCATTCCCCTATTTTGTGAAGCATTTTATAAAGATCAGTTTTATTTTCTTTTTTTACGATTTCTTCTTTTAAGGCATTAAGGAGGTAGTCTGAAGTGATGGTTCCCCTTTCAAGAATTTCTTTTTCGCATTGATCGATTTTTTCTTTTAGCTCCGAGGTGAAGTTCTCGACGGTATTGTCGGCAGGTGTTAGGAATAAACCTGTTTTTATCGCTTTCAATAAAATAATGAGAGCGAAAGTTTCTTGTTTTTTATATAAGAGCGGATTGATAATTTTTTCTAAAAAAGAGGTAAGAGATAATTCTTCTATGTGGGAAAAATCTTCTAAAAATGTTAAAAATTCTAAAAATTCTCTCCACTCAACCGGCGGTAATGCCAAACCTTCTATCGGATCAGGCTTCTTTAGCCAATGCAGGATTGTTTCCGGGATATTTTCGGCCTCTTTGCATTCCCCTATTTTTTGAAGCATTTCGTGAAGACAATTTCTGTTTTCTCTTATTTCGAGCTGCTCTTTTAGGTCATTAAGGAGGTCATCAGAGGAGATAGTTCCTTTTTGAAGAAGTTCTTTTTCGCATTGCCCGATTTTTTCTTTAAGCTCCGGAGTGAAGTGTTCGCCGGTATTTTCGGCAGGGATTAGCAATAATCCTGTTTTCGCAGCTTTCAATAAAAGAATGAGAGCGAGAGCTTCTTGTTTTTTATGTAGAAGAGGATTAATGATTTGGTTTAAAAGAGATGTAGGAAAAATGACCTGTAAAGATTCTAAAGATTCTAAAATTGCGGAAGTAACTCCTTCATATACATATTTTTCAAAAAGAGTATCCGATGAACAATCGGCATGTGTGATGCATAAATAAGAAACTTCAGGGAGTTTTTCTTTTGCATATTTCAAAATATCGGAAAACAGGGAGAAAAAAAGGCGTATACCTCTTTCGTGGGCATATGGATTTATACAAGAGAGGCTCTCCAGGCTCTCTATCATTTCTTGGTAATTCTTGTGATAGCCGGACATTTTATCTGCAATACGGGGATGCGGATAAGAATAAAAGCTGCCGGATTTTTCCTGAAGAGGGAATCGAGGAGTGTCTGTTTGAAGTACCTGTGCGTTTGTGAAAGAAAAGGTTGTGCCGAGTAGGGAATGGGAAAAAAAGGGATCATTGTTGACGGACATAGTATATCTCCAAAGAGGTACCGGTGTTATTTCTGATTTGAAATTTCTTTCACCGGAATCCTTTTTTAGAGATAGGGTTAGTCCGGTTATTGATTTGTTTTAAAAAAATTTTACAAGTAAATAATTGTGAATCACTTTACCATAAGAAAATCAAAGTTTGCAAAGAAATTAAAAAAGAGAAAGAATCTTTTTTTATTGCATACTGAAATTAAAAGGTTTAAATTATATATCAACAACCGGAATTCCGGAACGGTTTTAAAAACCGGTATGATTCTCTCTCGGTTTGTTAGAAACAACAGGTCAAAAGAAGATGAAATGTCCTTTTTGTAGAAAAGCCGAATTGAAAGTCACCGATTCTCGGGAAGCGCCGGAAATGAATGCCATAAGGCGTCGAAGAGAATGCCAGAGTTGCCACCAAAGATTTACCACTTTTGAAACATTTGATCTGACGATACAGGTCCTGAAAAGAGACGGCAGTTTTGAAGATTTTCAAAAGCAAAAGCTGATTTCCGGACTCGATAGTGCCTGTCGTCATACAACTGTCAGTCGTGAACAGGTGATTCAGGTTGCAGAAAAAATTACTATGCAATTAATGGAAAAACAGGTAAGAGAAGTGTCGGCGAGAGAGATCGGTCAGATGGCTATGGATCTCTTGCAGGGGATGGATTCCATTGCCTATATCCGTTTTGCTTGTGTTTATCGCCGTTTTACCGACATCAGTGAGCTAATGGAAGCGTTAAAAGCGGTAGATAGGGACAAAAAATAAGAAATCGGCTAAAAAAGGGAAAAAATTGAACAAACTCTCCCCCGAAAATTCGCCGGTTGTTTAGAATATAATTCGGGGACGGACAATGCTTATGGCATTTTACTTTCCCTCATATTGTAAAAAAAATCATAAAGTCTAAGGAGAAGTAATGATGGTACTGCCGGAAACCGAAGTAGAAATTTTTAAAAAACGCCTTGAATCATTGAGAAATCAAATTACAAAGCAATTAAAAGGGTCGACCGAAGAGGTAAAAAAACCTGACGAGGCCACCGGATATTCGCAACATCAGGCTGATCAGGGTACCGATGATTTTGATCGAACCATTAGCTTGGAAGTGACTCATCAGGAGTATTCGCTGCTTCGGCAAATAGAAAGAGCTCTCGAAAAAATTGAGGAAAAAACTTACGGAGTATGTGATATATCCGGTGAGGAAATTCCTAAGGCACGACTTGAAGCGATTCCCTATGCGACGATGACTGTCAGAGCGCAGGAAAAACTGGAAAAAGGCCTTATATAGACTCCGATTTCCCGGTAAGACGACTATTACGAAAGCGGCAAGAAAAATCTGTATCCCGGGTATTATGAATAAACGAAACTCTCCCCTTTTTTTTCCTTTGTTGATAGGACTGTGCATTCTTGTGGCGGATTTTCTCATTAAATCGGCTGTCTCACGAGATATTCCTCTGATGGGAACGCAGGAATTTTTCTATCCGTATGGAGGCATTCCCGGTTTTCGGAATTTTTTAGGAATAGAATTTTCTATTGTCTATGCGTTCAATACAGGAGCTGCTTGGGGAATTTTTTCCGAGTACAAGGATTTACTGCTTGTTGCCAGAGTTCTCCTTTTGGGTGCTCTTGTTGCATTTGCTTTTTTCTATAATGATAATCCGCAATATAGACTTCCCTTTGCTTTGATTATTGCCGGGGCGCTTGGAAATATTGTCGATTATTTTCTGTACGGACATGTGATCGACATGTTTCGTTTTGTTTTTTGGGGATATGACTACCCTGTTTTTAATCTTGCCGATGCCTCCATTTTCATTGGCATTTTTTGGCTGGTTCTTTTTACTTCGCCCCAACGGGATGCCGAATAAATGGATCCGTCTGCTTTGAAAATTGTGGAAAACACCCCTATGCTCCCCACATTTCAGGCTTCCCGTTGGAGAGAACTCTGTATGTTGATTGAAGAGAGTGAATTACGCACTCTTTTTCAGGAATCGGGCAATTTTCGTCTTTTTAAAATAGGGAGCATATTGGCAAAAGACAAGTTGGAAATTTCTCCTGAATCTTTTATTCAGGAGTATTGTCGGTATCTTGAAGTGTTGAAATCGGGGAGGTCAGATTTATTACCCCCTTTTCATAAGCTTTTTTCCGTGATGATGACTTGTGACAGCGAGGCTGTGTATGCTTCGCGTTTATCGGAAAATCAATTTCTTATCCGTTCCAATGCTCCGACAATTCTCATCCAATCCTATTCGATTCATTATTCAAGAGAAGAAAATAAATTCAGATCCATGCTGTTCGGATCGGATTCCATCTCTTGGGGCCTTATGTTTGCTTATCCTGTCCTTTATCGCGATCCGGAGACTATGGAGGTATTGAAGACTACAGATCGCTCCCGTTGTCCCAATACCGCTTTATTTGAGGGGTTGATTCGGGGACAAAGACAGCTGACCGTTCCCACTCCGTTTGTTGTGAGAGAAACGGTGCTGCGAGTGCCTATGAGGATCGGAAAATTATGTTTGCCATGGATAGCAAATCATCCGCAATTGGTTGAAGCGGGAATAGGAGTGAAAAATTGAATATAGAAATCATTGCAGTCGGAAATGAAATTCTTACCGGATTTACCGTCAATTCAAATGCCGCTTTTATCAGCAGAGAATTGCTTAAAGCAGGAATTCCTACCACATATCATACGGTAGGTCCTGATAGAGAAAGTGTTACAAAAAAACTTTTTGCAGAGGCATTGCAAAGAAATCGCATCGTCATTTCAACAGGCGGTTTAGGTCCGACTTGCGACGACCTCACTCGTAAATGGGCGGCTGATCTTTTTGATTCTCCTTTTGTATTCAATCGGGAAGTTGCCGATGATTTGATCAAAAGATACGGTGCCGATCTTGTTTCTCTTCAGGATCAGGCTACTGTTCCGGAAAAAGCAAAAATCATGACAAATACTCGGGGAACAGCTCCCGGATTTATTTTTGACAACGGGAAAGCCACACTTTTTCTTTTGCCCGGTGTCCCTGCGGAAATGGAAGAGATGTTTTTGCATAGTGCTTTGCCGGAAATTTTGAAGATATGGAATAGCAAAAGGAAAATCCTTCGCCGCTTTCATTTTTCTTTTCTTACTGAATCGAAGGTTGATCCCGAGTTGAGAGTTTTGCAAAAAAAATTCCCCTCTTTAGATTTCGGTATTTATCCGGCAAAAGGCGCTTTGTCTGTACATATTTCCGGAGAGGCCGGTGAAGAGCCTTTGATTGAAGAGAGTATTGAATATCTCCGGTCTTTTTTTTCTGAGTATGAGTATTTCAGCGATTCAGGAACAATCGAAGAGGGGATACACCAACTTTTTATTGAGTCAGGTTCTACTTTATCTATAGCGGAGTCTTGTACGGGAGGGAGCATTTCGGCTAGATTGGCCTCTTTGCCCGGAGCATCCTCCTATTTTTTAGGATCGGCTGTCACCTATTCCGATCAGATGAAAAAAATATTTTTAGGTGTATCGGAAGAGGCGTTGAAAACAGAAGGGGCTGTGAGCCGAAAGGTAGTGGAGATGATGGTGGAGGGGATCCTCCGAGTGACGGGAAGCGATTACGGACTTGCCGTGACGGGAATCGCCGGTCCTTCAGGAGGAACGTCTGAAAAACCGGTAGGGACAGTGTGGATAGCTGTGCAGAAAAAAGGTGAACCACCGGAGGTCCGACAGTTGTTTACGAGGGGAAATCGCCGGATGATCATTGAGTATGCATGCAATACCGTTTTAGGTGATCTTTATCGGCTTTGCCGAAAAAATTTTATTTGACCGGATCGTATTTGATGATCTGTCCGCCGGGGAGAGTAGTGGTGGGGTAAACCCAGTCTTCCGGATTTTCCCGCATTAGCCTATCGCAGCCCATGATAAATCCTTTAAAAAATCCGTATTTTCTCATCGCTTCTTTTGTATATTGAGAGCTGCTCGGATAAAAATGACTGCGCGGTCCGTCGGCAGGAGAAATGACTTGTTGATGAAAAGTAATCATGGTCTCTGCGAAGGCTCCGAAAAGGGGAGTCTGTACATATCCTTCAATTTTTTCGTATTTCCAAACCGGCTCATTGACGAGGTCCGCATCTTTTCCCCAAGGATCGGCGGGTAGTTCGTTCAGGCATAAGAGAAAAAAAGAAAGAAAAATAAGTCGTATCATAGTACCTATTAGTTAATGATGAAAGAGGTATTGAACGCGCGCAGCGTTTGGAGTGCGGTGACAAGTCACCGCACTCCAAACGCTGCGCGTGTTAAAATCTTCTTACTTAAAAGGCGGTTTCGAGCATGAGCACGGGAAAAAGGTCGTTCCGGATCATCATTCCCCGCCCTAAGGTTTTATATAGCTGTTCGTTATATTCTTTGGCTTCTATTCCGGCACCGTTAATGCCTCCGACATACCATCCCGTTTCAAGACTTAGAGTAATAAGACCTGCAGGCCAATTTCCGGAATCAAAAAAATACCAGGCAGCTGCTATGAAAAGAGAGTTTAAAATAAGTGAAGTGGAGGCAGCCCTTGTTTGTCCCACATAATAATATCCGGCTCCGGGCAGGATGGCATTCAGAATTTGCGCTTTGCGGGGAGAGAGAGCCATATGATGATACTCTGCAATGAATTCGAGAACGGGGGCTGTTTTACAACTTTCTTGTGCAAGAGCGATTCCTGTCGACAAATCTCCCTCTACGAGCGCTATAGAAAGTTGCAGGTCATTGACCGTTTCGCAATCACCTTTTTGCAGCAATTTCAATATCGCTTCGGATTTGCCGTATTCTTTTATCTTGTCATAGCAGTCATGAAGAATGATCAAAAGATCGCGAAAAGGGGGGAAATCCGGCTGTATTCCCTGTAGACCACCCGATTCAAATTCCTGAATCGCTTCGCAATATTTTCCTGCGAAGTAGTAACTTTCGATGATCGCAAATTCTATTCGATGACGGTAATCCGTTTTCCCTTCAGGAAGGAGAAACAGAGCCCGTTTAAAGGCGGTAATAGCCCGATAGAAATCGAACGTTTTTGCAAATCGAATTCCTATAGAAAGCTCTTTGGCCCAGTCTTCGCCTTGCTCTTCAAATTTAACGGGAGGAAATGCGGTAGGAAGGCGAGCAATATCGTTTGCTGTCGGTTTAAAGACGAGGTGCGGTTCAATTTTGGTGCTGCTCAGAGAGCAGCCCGATAAAATTAAGAGACAAAGTATTAATATTTGAAGTCGCAGCATCGTCTTTCATTGTTGAGAGTGTCGGCATCTTTTAAATTTAACCAATCTAATGCTTCTTCACAGTCTAATTTCCACATTTTTTTAGTTCTGCTTTTTACACGGAAGACTTTTTGTTGTTGGCTTGTCAATTTATCCATCTGCTCTACTGTATCTACCAGTTGAGGACGGATAAAAATCATGAGACAACGTTTTTGATCATCATATATTTTTCCGGTAAATGCCGCGCCGATTAAAGGGGCTCCGCCGAGACAAGGAACGTGACTGCGCGTTCTGTCGACTTCATCCTGCATCATTCCGCTGATGACTAAGAAATATCCGTCAGGGATATGTACCTGGGTCGACGTTCTGTTGATCCTGGTTGTCGGACCGGTTTCCTGGTCAACTAAATCAGAGCCTGCCGTGGTGTTGGCTACGTTACTGACCTCTTCTTCAATTTGCAGTGTGATGATATTCGAAGGGCCGAGAAGAGGGGTGACCCGTAAGGTTGTTCCGACATCCCTAAACTCGAAGTTGTTGGTGATGATACTTCCCTGATCGTTCGAAATCGACTGGGTTTTGAACTGGGTGTTGATCCCTACAAAAATTTCTGCGGTGACGTTGTCTTCCGTCATAATTTTCGGATTCATGACGATATTGGTATCAGTTTTTGTATGGACGGCTTTGACTACTGCCGCGAGAGAGTTGAATTCCAACCCTCCGATACAAATTTTTTGTCCGATAATCCCTGCGTTGTATCCTGATTGGTTAGCAATAATGGCATCGGCAACGGGAAATCTGGAGACTAATCCGCCGATTACATTCCCGCTGACCCCTGCTGTTGCCAATACGGAACCTAAAGTAGAAGCTCCGGATTGAAATCCTTGTAACCCTGAGATGTCGCCGTCATCTTCGCGAAATTTAGAACCGAAGTTCACGGAATATTGGAGAGAGTCATCGATAGAGGTATCGAGGATGAGCATCTCGATAAACACTTGGCGCAAGGGTTTATCGATTTCTTCTACGAGTTCTTTTACTTTGAGCAGAGATTCCGCTGTTCCCGTAAAGATCAGAGAGTTGGATGCTTCCAGCCATTGTACGCTATTGATGGTGGCGATGAGATCTTGGTTGACAGATTCCGTGAGTCGGAGACTATCGGCTATTTTCAGCATTGCAGTTTCAATGGAATCGCCTAATCGATAGTTGAGTTTATGGATAAGGAATTTTGTCCTTTCAATATGACCGAGAGGCAATCCTTCTTCGGGAGAGGGAGTTCTGATTTTTTTATTGGCAAAAATAGATTCTCCGGGAGTCAGGATGAAGCGCCATTTTCCGTCGGCTCCTAATTCCCAATATCCTGCAGGAGATTTTTCATTAGAGATTCCGTTTTTCGGCTGTCCGAAGACAAATTCCCAATTTCCTTGAGGATCCTGTTGCCAAAAACCTTTGGGGGGAGTGGATCTGTCTAAACCGTCTGTAAGTCCGTCGGGTGAGTAGTACCAGTTCCCGTTTTTATCCAGCTGCCAGCGCCCGTTTTGTCCCGAACCTCTGACGGTATTGGGAAGTAACTCGATTTGACCGTCCGGTCCGATTCCGAAATTTTCCGGTTGTCCTGAATTGGTACGTACACCGTCGGGACCGATTATATCGCCGGGAACCATGAGTTCGGGTGGAATAAATTTTAGGTCATTGAGATTATAGATACCTGTAATACCGTCAGTCTGATCCAATCTTTGTAAAATAGGGATGGTACGTTCGACAAGGAACGGTGTGGAGACGATAAAGATGCTGTTGGAAGGTAAATGTGCGACAAAGGTGATTGCCTGTCCCGGGGCAACAGATTGCATAATGAGTTCGGCATTTGTAATCAAGGTGTCTATAAAGGCATTTCTGACTACATATTGGCCGATGATTTGGCTGCTGTTGGGGGCGTCTATACTTTTGATAAGCTCTGCAATTTTTTTCACGTTGACATTGATGTCTGAAATAATGAGATTGTTGGTATCATCCAGTACTTTCACGACAGCATCTTGCGACAGGATCGGCTGTATCATAGCCGAGACATTTACCGGATTAGCGGTATTTAAGTGAAAAACCTGTGTTACGATATCGGCATCTTTCAATAGAGTATCGGGAAGACTGTCAGATTTGATCGTGCCCGGGGATTTGACATTCGTGTTTTGGTGAATGATGATGTTGTCGCCCTGTTGGATCATTTCGAATCCGTGGATACGAAGTTCCTGTAGAAGGGCCATCAGTACGTTGTCGATGCTTGTCAGTTCTTCGGAGATGATGGTGACATTAAAATCGAGACCTTGTTCATCAAAATAAAAGTTTTTGTTAGAAATTTTACTGATGAATCGAATGAGTTCGATGATATTGGTGTTGTTAAAATTAATCAGAGTTGTTTTCGCAGCCGGGTCTTCTTTTGCGACGTTATTTTCTACCTCAGGGATAGTTTGCGGGACAGGTTCGGGAGCTTTGAGAGGAGGGAGCGATTTTTCCGGTTCGGCTAAAGCGACGGGTCCCTGTTTTTTTTGTGCACCTAAAGAAGAGGAGGAGGGGGTAGGTGCGTCGATTGCTTCAATATGAGTGTCTGAG
>JABDBB010000025.1 GCA_013288845.1 Chlamydiota bacterium
AAGTATGAAAAACCATCAGTTTTTCTTTTCGATTTTTATCTAATCCGGAGGTGACCACAAACAATTGTTCGTCGGATGATTCTACTGTGTGAAGTAATTCCTCTATCCGACCGTGTCTGATCATCTCGTTTCCGATTTTACTGAATCGGACCGATCTGTCTCGTATATGCAAATAATCATTTTCGCCTACTTTTGCAATATCTCCCGTGACATACCAACCGTTTTTGATCACGGTATTTGTCAGTTCTTCATCATCCAGATAACCCATCGTGACGTTAGGTCCTTTTACCAAAAGAAGACCCTCTTCATTGTAGGGAAGCTCTTCAAAAGTTTCGGGATCGACAATTTTTACCCGGACTCCCGGCAGAGGTTGTCCGACTGATCCTTTGACAGATCCTGCCTGATATAATCCGGGAAGTCTTACATCTAAAGTACTTACAGCAATACATGGAGAACATTCCGTAGTACCGTATCCTTCTACCGGAGCAATTCCGAAACGATCTTTAAAAGCCTCTGCAACATTCTCAGGCAACTGTTCTGCACCTGCAAGAACGAAACGAAGAGCTCCGAACATATCCGGAGAAACCTCTTTAATGTACACCTTTAGATAGGTGGGAGAGGTCCAAAGCATGGTGGCTTTGTGATCTTTGATGAGTTTGCCTATCGTATGTGCATCTTTCGGATCCGGATGGAGGAGCAGCGGCAACCCGTGATTGAGTCCGAGCCACATCGCCATATAACCGAAAGAATTGTAAAAAGGCATTGCATGAAGAAGTTTATCTTTATGCCCCGCAGCGGGCACGACTAACGAGACCCCTTCCACGTTAGATGATACGTTGAAATGAGTCAGTTTGACCCCTTTCGGTTTTCCTGTTGTTCCTGCGGTGAACATGATAGTCAGGAGATCATCTACTGACGGAGCTTTTATTGAACCGCATACTTTTTCTAAAAGAAAAGCCGGGGCAAGTAATCCGAGCAGCATAGAGGAATTGAGGGAGGAATCCGGATAGAATTCCACATCATCTACCGTCACAATTTCGCATTCGTTCGGAAGATCAAAATCGAGAGCTTGGAGAACTGCATGATTAGTAAGAATTAATTTAATACCGGTCCTTTCGATCATATATTTCAGATCTTCATGCGTCGCATTATAGTTCAGGTTGACCGCCGTTCTTCCTGTTAAAGCCGCGGCTATATTTGCATACACCCCTTCCGGTGAGGGCGGCAGCATCATGCCGACCATTTCGTGTGATTCCCAAACGGATTTAAGAAAACGGGCCAACACAATGGAGGAGGTCAACACTTTCAATCTTGAAATTTTTTTATTTTGGCTATCAGCAAGAGCCGGTTTCCAAGGCGCTCGCCAAACAGATCTGATAAAATGAAAATGAATAGGCACTTCGTCATCTTTTCTTTCCATCCATGCTTCGCAACCTAATTTTCTTATTTCGTCCCGGATTTTTCCGAACGGTGTTTCGGAAGAGAGGGGATCTCCAAAAGAGACTGTAAGAGGATGCGGAATATTTTGAGGTCTTCGCGGAATGTAGCTTCCTCCTCTCGGAGAAAAAATTGTGCCCCATACCCTATCTAAATTGATCGGAATAATCGGACAGCTTTTTCCTTTGATGATCTCTTCGACACCCTCATAAAACGGTTGCATCGTCCCTGTTCTGGACACTTGACCCTCGGGAAAAATGCAAACTAATTCCCCCCTTCTCAAATGCTTTCCGGCCTGCCTCATAGCTGTTTTAAACGCTGCCTGACCCGCAGTATAAGGTACGGGAATGGCATTCATAGCCAAGGCAAAAGGACGAAACCACCATTTTCCGTAGTGATTTTCGCTCATAATAAATCGCACAGGCCGGTCGACGGATGCCATCACAAAAAATGCGTCCGTCACGGAAAGATGGTTGGATACAAGCAGAGCCCCTCCTTCCGAAGGGACTTTTTCTTTTCCGTTGATACGAATTTTATAAAATGTAGTTGTCAAAATAATAAAGAATAGCCGCGTTAACGCTTCAGGAAGAAGTTTTACCGACCACAAAGTAGCCAATACCACAACAAATGCCGAAATAATTAACGTTCTGCCGAGATCCATTCCGATATAAGCCATGGAAGCTGCAAAAAGAGATCCGATGATCATGCCGACGATGTCAAAAACATTTCCGAGGGCTATGACCGATCCCCTTTGATTTTCAGGTGCGCGCCATTGCACTATTGCTTTGAGTGGAACAATCAGCATTCCTGCTGCCAATCCCATTAAAATAAGAATTACAACAGTCCCCGGAAGTCCGGGTTGCAACATACCTAACAGAAGAGACATCACGGCAAATCCGACTGCGCCAAAAGGGATCAATCCGTATTCAATCCGTTCACCCGAAAGCTTTCCGCCGAATAAAGCACCGAGAGCAATTCCTAATCCGAATGAGGCCGGGGGTAATCCCTGCCAGAGCTCCCCCTTTTCAAGATCTTTTACCAACCCTTTTGCATACACTAGTACATTTTGACCCAAAAGACTTGTGATCAACCACAGAAAAATATTTCCTAAAATAGCTAAAAGAAGGATCCGGTCGGTACGAATAGCTTTAAAAGCATTTCGGATTGTTTTGATCATTCCGTCACTTTTCACCGATGCAGATTCTACCTCCGGCACAAAAAACGAGGCGATCAATCCGAAAAATGAAAGGGCTGTCAAAATAAAAGGGCCCGTCCAGCTCATAGAAGGTACTGTTCCTCCCCGATCCGCAACCAATAGAATAGCTCCCAATCCTGTACCCGAGATGATCGCAATCATAGTGAACATTTCGATCAGACCGTTACCGGCGGATAATTTTTTGTAAGGAAGAATTTGAGGGAGAATTCCGTATTTAGCCGGACTAAAGTAAGCGCTTTGCATTCCCATCATTCCTAACAAAATATAGGGAAAAAGAAGATAGGTCGGCGCGACAAGAAGACTGACGGTAGCCAGTCCCATCAAAATTACTTCCAGTCCTTTCATCCGGATGATGATATCCCGCTTGCTTCTTGTATCAGAAAAATTTCCTGCGGGGAAAGAGAAAATGAGCATGGGGACTAAAAACACCAATAAGGCAAGAGTTGCTTTCATTTGCGACTCATATTCAAATTCAGCCTTAGAGAACCCGTCTCCTATTAAAGTGCGGGTTGCGAGGGTGAAAACCATGAGTTTCCAGGCATTATCATTGAAAGCACCTACAAATTGGGATGCTAAGAGTCCTGCCAAAGGATATTTATATCGATTTTGTTCTTGAGTTTGCTGCATAGTCATGACAACCTTTGACAAATAGGATATAGAAAAATAAAAATGTTTGCAATCGCAAGAATACCTTTTTTTAAAATAAACTTTAAGATATTCTTTTGTTTGTAATGAAAAAACTTTCACTTTTTTTTGATTCGGTAATTTGAATGAAGAATATTGAAGAGATCCTTGAAGAGCTGAATGGCTTTAGTTTAGAGGGCGATTACCTTCGCCGTTTGGGACTTCTTACTGATGAAATCTCCCGCCTGGAGCATCCTGAGTCAGCTTTACCGGCTATGCTGGATTTGCTTGAACGCTTTCCCGAAGAGGAAATAGGATCTCCCGGACCTCTGATCCATACGATAGAAAAATGCCCGAATTATGAAGCAGCTCTTTTTCAATCTCTTGAGAGACAGCCTGCATCGCTGACTGTTTGGATGGTCAGTCGTCTGCTTAAATATGATCCCCAAGAATCTTATGTTCACGCCTTAACAAAAGTGTTGCAACATCCTAAAGCATCGGAACAAACAAAAGAAGATGCCGAGCTTATCCTTTCGTGGTTCCAAACTTACTGAAAGTTCAATTAAGGAATAAGTAATTGATAATTAATTATTTATATAAGAAGTAATTGAACTCGCGCAGCGTTTGGAGTGCGATGACTCGTCACCGCTTTGCCCTCGAATCGACTTGTCGAGGCGGTTTAAGCAATGTTTTGTGTTTGTAGATATTCAGAAATTCGTTTAAAGATTAGTCTCTATATTTTTGAAAACGCATCGACAAGTCGATGCGAGGGCAAAGCGGTGACGAGTCACCGCACTCCAAACGCTGCGCGAATTGAAATCTTCTTTACTCAACTAATTAATAAACAGATAATTAGTGCTTAATGGAGGGGATATGTCAGTAGTGAAGAAGAATTCTTTGTTGTTGCATTTTCTACAGGCAAAAAAAAAGCCCGATAACTTTACAGCTATCGGGCGAAAGGAAAACTTGGCGACGACCTACTCTCCCACACTCTCGTGTGCAGTACCATCGGCGATGGAGGGCTTAACTTCCGAGTTCGGAATGGGGTCGGGTGTACCTCCTCCTCTATTGTCACCAAGAAAAAATCTTAGGCATATGGATCATTTTAGACCTTTACACACATAAATCGGCGCTTAAAGCACTTCTCATGCTTGAATATATATTATTAACGTAACTCGTTCATTCTTTCTTGGAAAAAAAAATGGTCAAGTCTATGGACTTATTAGTACCGGTTAGCTCAACACCTTACAATGCTTGCACACCCGGCCTATCAACCACGTCGTCTTCATGGTGTCTCATAGGGATACCTTATCTTGAGGGAGGCTTGGCGTTTAGATGCTTTCAACGCTTATCCTTTCCGAACGTAGCTACCCGGCAATGCCCTTGACAGAACAACCGGAACACCATTGGTTCGTCCACTTCGGTCCTCTCGTACTAGAAGCAGCTCCTCTCAAGTATCCTACGCCCACGACAGATAGAAACCAAACTGTCTCACGACGTTTTGAACCCAACTCGCGTACCGCTTTAATTGGCGAACAGCCAAACCCTTGGGACCTTCTACAGCCCCAGGATGCGATGAGTCGACATCGAGGTGCCAAACCGCCACGTCGATATGAACTCTTGGTGGCGATAAGCCTGTTATCCCCAGAGTACCTTTTATCCGTTGAGCGACGGCGATTCCACTTTCAACCGCCGGATCACTAAGCCCTACTTTCGTACCTGCTCGACTTGTGGGTCTCGCAGTTAAGTTACCTTATACCTTTACGCTCTTCTCATGATTACCAACCATGATGAGGTAACCTTTGGACTCCTCCGTTACCTTTTAGGAGGATACCGCCCCAGTAAAACTGCCCGTCTGACAATGTCCGAACGCCGGATTCACGGCGATTCGTTAGAATCCCGACCTGTTAAGACCGGTATTTCAAGGGTGACTCCACGCTGCCTGACGACAACGCTTCGAAGTCTCCCGGTTATCCTACACATAACAGATCAGAACCCAATATCAGAGTACAGTAAAGGTTCATGGGGTCTTTTCGTCTAGTCGCGGGTAAACGGCATCTTCACCGCTACTACAATTTCACCGAGCCTCTCGTTGAGACAGTGCCCAGATCGTTACACCATTCGTGCAGGTCGGAACTTACCCGACAAGGAATTTCGCTACCTTAGGACCGTTATAGTTACGGCCGCCATTCACCAGGGCTTAAGTTCAAAGCTTCGCCCGAAGGCTAACCTCTCCCTTTGACCTTTTGGCATTGGGCAGGCGTCACACCATATACTTCGACTTCGCGTCTTTGCATAGTGCTGTGTTTTTGATAAACAGTCGCCTGGGCCATTTCTCTGCGACCGCAGACTGCTCATGAAGCAAGTTCAATCACAATCCGCGGCTCCCCTTCTTCCGAAGTTACGGGGATAATTTGCCGAGTTCCTTAACGAGAGATCACTCGCGCGCCTTAGAATACTCATCCTACCTACCTGTGTCGGTTTTAGTACGGTCACCATCGACAGCTAGAGCTTATTTCTTGGAAGTGTTGCGCTACACCATCGGTTCCCCCGTGGGTTTCCCTTGGTCTATGCCCGGAATCATATCGACGGATTTGCCTATCGATCTTCCTCGCATATCCACGGACACTTTCAATCGTCCGCGTGCTTAACGTACTTCGTCAGCCCATTGCTATAGTCTTAGGTGGCGCAGGAATATTTAACCTGCTTCCCATCGCCTACGCCTTTCGGCCTCGGCTTAGGGGCCGGCTAACCCGAGGAAGACGAACTTTACCTCGGAAACCTTAGGTTTTCGGCGAGGGGGATTCTCACCCCCTTTATCGTTACTTATGCCATGCATTATCACTAGTATGCGCTCCGGCACTCCTTACGGTATACCTTCTACGCCCATACTACGCTCCCCTACCGCTTGCTTTTTTCAAAGCAAACCCGTGATTTCGGTTCTATACTTAGCCCCGCAAATTATCGGCGCAGAGTCTCTCGATTGGTGAGCTGTTACGCACTCTTTAAATGATGGCTGCCTCTAAGCCAACATTCCAACTGTTTTTGAGACTCCACATCCTTACTCACTGAGTATAGAATTAGGGACCTTAATCGACGGTCCGGGCTGTTCCCCTTTTGACAATGAAGCTTATCCCCCACTGTCTATCTCCCGAACTAATTTGCAGTATTCGGAGTTTGATTTCCGTTGGTAGGCCGGTAGGCCCCCTCGGGAATTCAGTGCTCTACCCCTGCAAAAAATATGTTCGAGGCTAACCCTAAAGTTATTTCGGAGAGAACAAGATATCTCCGAGTTTGATTGGCCTTTCACCCCTATCCACAGCTCATCCGAGCATTTTGCAACATACACCGGTTCGGTCCTCCACAAAGTGTTACCTTTGCTTCAACCTGGCCATGGATAGATCACTCGGTTTCGTGTCTACGTCATATGACTAAAAAACGCGCTTTTAACACTCGCTTTCGCTTCGGCTTCGGAAAGTTATCCCTTAACCTCGCCATATAACGTAACTCGCTGGCTCATCATGCAAAAGGCACGCCGTCAGCCATTATCCATAAAGGATCATAGGCCTCCGACCGCTTGTAGGCTACCGGTTTCAGATTCTATTTCACTCCCCTAACAGGGGTTCTTTTCACCTTTCCCTCACGGTACTTGTCCACTATCGGTCATCAACGAGTATTTAGCCTTAGAGGGTGGTCCCCCTAGATTCAAACCGGGTTTCACGTGTCCGGCTCTACTCAGGTGCCGGCTTTGACAGAATCACTTTTCGCTTACGGGACTATCACCCTATGCTGTCTATCTTTCCAGATATGTTCAGCTAAGCTCTTCTGTTCTTTTAGCCGGTCCTACAACCCCGAAGTCAAAGACTTCGGTTTGGGCTCTTCCCGTTTCGCTCGCCGCTACTTAGGGAATCTCATTTGATTTACTTTCCTCCGCTTACTTAGATGTCTCAGTTCAGCGGGTGTCGCTTCAATATCCTATGAATTCAGATAATGATGACGGGATATTACTCCCGCCGGGTTTCCCCATTCGGAAACCTCCGGTTCAAAGCTTTTTGTTCAGCTCCCCGAAGATATCGCTGATTCGCGTCCTTCATCGCCTGTTGATGCCAAGGCATCCACCGGTAGCCCTTAATAACTTGACCAAAAAAAATTTGTATCAAGCATGAATTTTCTTCTTTAAGCGCCAATTTTTGTGTATAAAATTGTAGTATAGTAACTTGCGTTACCCATTTTATAACATAGTCTACTTTTACCATGTGTTTCCTGTTGAAACACATAATATGAACCATATGCCTGTCTAAATAACATGATTTGCTTTAACAGCAATAATATGACAATGTGCGGGCGATTGTGCTTGCCCAACCTTCGGTATGTCTGCATTTAAGCAGACAACCTGTCCTTAAAAAGGAGGTGATCCAGCCCCACCTTCCGATAGGGCTACCTTGTTACGACTTCATCCCGGTCATCAGCCTCACCTTAGGCGCCTCTCCCCTTGCGGTTGAGTCAGCGACGTCGGGTTAGACTAACTTCCATGATGTGACGGGCGGTGTGTACAAGACCCGGGAACGTATTCACGGCGTTGTTGCTGACACGCCATTACTAGCAATTCCAACTTCATGTAGTCGAGTTGCAGACTACAATCCGAACTGGGGCCGGCTTTGTGGGATTTGCTTGACCTCACGGTTTTGCTGCCCTTTGTACCGACCATTGTAGCACGTGTGTAGCCCTAGGCATAAGGGCCATGCGGACTTGACGTCATCCTCACCTTCCTCCCGGTTAACCCGGGCAGTCTCGTTAGAGTTCCCAGCACTACCTGTTGGCAACTAACGACAAGGGTTGCGCTCGTTGCGGGACTTAACCCAACACCTCACGGCACGAGCTGACGACAGCCATGCAGCACCTGTACACAGGTCCCGAAGGAAAGCTCCGTTTCTGAAGCGGTCCTGTGTATGTCAAGCCTAGGTAAGGTTCTTCGCGTTGCATCGAATTAAACCACATGCTCCACTGCTTGTGCGGGTCCCCGTCAATTCTTTTGAGTTTCACCCTTGCGAGCGTACTCCCCAGGCGGTGTACTTAACGCGTTAGCTACGGCACAGTCAGGGTTGAGTCCGACTACACCAAGTACACATCGTTTACGGCTAGGACTACCAGGGTATCTAATCCTGTTTGCTCCCCTAGCTTTCGGGCCTCAGCGTCAGGTATAAACTAGGAAACCGCCTTCGCCACCGGTATTCTTCCACATATCTACGCATTTCACCGCTACTTGTGGAATTCTGTTTCCTCCGTCTACCCTCAAGAAAAGGAGTTTCAAATGCAATTCCGGGGTTGAGCCCCGGGCTTTCACGTCTGACTTTCTTTCCCGCCTACGCCCCCTTTACGCCCAATAAATCCGATTAACGCTTGCACCCTCCGTATTACCGCAGCTGCTGGCACGGAGTTAGCCGGTGCTTCTTTACTCGGTACCCTCAAATAGGACAGTTATTTGCTGTCTTCTCTTGTTTCCGAGCGAAAGAGTTTTACGACCCGAAGGCCTTCATCACTCACGCAGCGTCGCATCGTCAGGCTTGCGCCCATTGCGAATGATTCTCGACTGCAGCCTCCCGTAGGAGTCCGGGCAGTTCTCAGTCCCGGTGTTGGCGGTCAATCTCTCAACCCGCCTAGACGTCTTAGCCTTGGTGAGCTTTTACCTCACCAACAAGCTGATATCGCATGGGCTCCTCTCCAACCGCAAGGCCTTTCGGTCCCCCACTTTGAATAGAGTATGATGCCACACTCCTCCACATTCGGTATTAGCGGCTGTTTCCGGCCGTTATTCCCAAGTTAGAGGCAGATTACCCATGTATTACTAACCCTTCCGCCACTAAGTTTTGTAGCAAGCTACAAAACTTCGTGCGACTTGCATGCCTCATCCACGCTGCCGGCGTTCAATCTGAACCAGGATCAAATTCTCAAAGAAAAAAAACCTTGAAAACTTGGTTGTATTTATTTATTGAATTGCGAAGAGACTATAAACTATAGTTCTTCCGCACAAGCACAATCTTTGTGCCTGCACATTGTCATGTTATCGCTGTCAAAACAAGTTTGCGAAGCTCGTCGGCTTTCGCTTTTCTTCGCATTCACTGCTGAAGATGAGTAGAATATAGCTGATGGCTCGAAATTAACACAAGCATTTTCGAAAAAAAAAGAAAAAAAGATAAAATTCGTTGGGATAAAATAATAAATACTATGTGATAAATTCTGTTAAAAACATGCCTAAAAGCTATTCTACATGCGATTTTTCATAGTAAATGTATGTAATACAGTGAACCGATTTTTTTTCGATGCAAATCCGGAACAATCCGTTTTTAGAGGCCTGATTCCGCAAAAAGAAGGTGACAGGAGCGATATTACAGAGGAAAATCAGACAGATAAATCCGGATGCAGAGCAAGTTCCACACAAAGAACACAAAGAATTTTTTTGCGAATCTTTATTGAATGATATTCATTGTAGTCGGAATAAAGAAATCATGTTCTTAAGCTAAGGAATAACTTCCGGGAAAACTTCTTATCAAAAGAGAAATTTAATACTTTCGGCGTTGTCTCGAATAGAGTTGTCTCCTATGCATTAGGATAAAATCGTAATGTATTAACACTCAATTGTTTATGAAAAATAAATTTAACACGCGTTAGCGTTTGGAGTGAGGTGACTTGTCACCGCTTTGTCCTCGACTCGACTTGTCGAGGCGTTTTAAGCGATCTTTTGTGTAGATAGCTATTTGGAAATTTGTTCTAAAACTGATCTGAAAATATTAAAGAACGCCTCGACAAGTCGAGTCGAGGGCAAAGCGGTGACAAGTCACCGCACTCCAAACGCTGCGCGAATGACAATCTTTTTAGGATTTAGAGGTCGAGATTGTGAAAAGGGTTTCCTGACTGGAGAAATGTGTTGCCCTGTTTTCTTCGATGGATTTCTGTTTTGATTGAGTGAATAAGATCTCTGTCGAAATCTTTATGAGCTGCCCATTTGAGATAAGGTAAAGGGATTTCCCGAAACGATCTTCCTTTATAAGGACCCAGGGGCATTGACTTCATGAGAATAGGTTTTAAAAGAGTTTTATGAATATCTGCTACGGTGCGATATTTTCCGGCGAGATGTTTGAATACTTCAATATTTACTTTTACATCGCTCATAGCTCTGTGAGCGCCGTCCGAATCCACATTAAAATGCAAACCAAGGGTAGCAAGAGCGTTGGTAGGGCTATCTCCGTATAGTCTTGCCAGGCGAAGGGTATCTATTGTTTCGTTATTGGTGATTGTGCAGGGAATTCCTGTTTTAGCTGCCGCGGCTGCAAGGATATCGATATCGAATTTTATGCCGTGTCCGACGATAGTTTTATTGCCGATCAGTTTTAGAATGACCGGAAGAATCTCGGCTATTTTGGGTTTTCCTGCGACCATTTCGTTTGATATGTGGTGGATAGCGATGGAGGCCTCCGGAATTTCTTTTTCCGGATCTATTAATGATTCAAATTCTTCGAGAACTTCATCAAAGGTAAAAAGGACGACGGCAACTTCGATAACGGAGTCGTTTTGGGAATCCAGTCCTGTCGTTTCGCAATCGATACAAATAAATTTCTCTTTATCTAATTTATTCATCTTCCCCTACAGATTCAGCTTCCGCTTCCGCGTCGTTCACCACTTCGCCTAAAGCTTCGTTAACCATTGCAATCAATTCTTTGCGACCGATATTTTTGGTCACCGAATAGTGTGTATGATACAGATTTTGAAGAGCAAAAGCTTTAAGAATTTTATCGGTATTGGCTTTTTTTTCATTGCTTTTCACTTTATCGACTTTGGTGAGGACCAGGATCACGCTTTTTCCTGCGTGGATAAGCCAATCCATCATTCTGAAATCGTCTTCATTGGGGACTCTTCTGATATCGAAGAGGAAAAGAACAAGTTCTAATGTGGGGCGTTTTTCCAGATATTTTTGGACCATAGGGCCCCATTTTTTTCTTATTTCGAGAGGAACTTTTGCGTAGCCGTATCCCGGTAAATCTACGAGAGAAAGAGTATCATCTGTGGTAAAAAAATTGATTGCCTGTGTTTTTCCGGGTGATGAGGAGGTTTTTACCAGACCTTTTCGTGCAAATATGTGATTAAGGAGAGAGGATTTTCCGACGTTGGAGCGACCTGTTACGGCAATTTCCTGCATAGGAGTCCCTTTTACTGTGAGCAAAAGAGGGTAATCCGGTTCTTTCATTGCTGTTTTGATGAAAACAGGATTTTTAAAAAAATACTTCATTTAGCTCCTATCCCGGATTATGTATGAGATCCGGTGGTGATTATACAGAAAAAATGCGGGAAAATCTATGAAAAACTATTCGTTTACTGCAATTTTGCGAGAAGATGCATCGACATGAGACAGGACAATTCTTATGGCGTCGGGAGGGATGAGATCTTCAATTTTTTCGGACCATTCGATGCAGCAAATTCCGTTGCTATAGAGGTATTCATCGAATCCTGCGGAAATAAATTCTTCTGAATTGTTGAGACGATAGAGATCGAAATGATAAATGGGAACGGTCCCTTCGTATATATGTAGGTAATTGAAGGTCGGGCTACTGACTTTGTCGGGAGGAAAAGAGGAGGCGCCGGCGGTAAAACCCTTTGTGAAGGTTGTTTTACCGGCCCCCGGTTCGCCGAAGAGGCAAATGACTGCCCCTTTTTTTGTGTTTTTCCCTAACGCGAAGCTAAAAGCAAAAGTTTCGGATTCGGAGAGAGAAATATAGATCATGGCAAATTACGCCAACCATTTTTGGACAAAAGGGAGAAACTCTTCATGACCTGCTAATGTTTCGATAAAAGAGGCTACTTTATCTTCTACGAGTTGTGCCTGAATAAATTCGAGGAAGCCCTCTTCAATATTGAATTTATTTTGGCTTTGCACTTCGAGTAAAGTCATGGAGCGTAAATAGTTGTCTTTGAAGTCCTTGATGACAGATTCCTGAGAACTGAAAATTTTGCCGCTCATTGCAGAGGAGTATACTTTTTTGCGGATAGGTTCTTTCGGTCTGTTTTTTTGCAGGTAGCTTGCGATTACACCCGGATCTTCCGAAACGTAAAAACGTTTGATCCGCAATCCGCCGATTCTTTCGTTATTTTCGGGACATTTAGACACCCAATCGTAGATGGCATCTTGAGGATTGGGGTGAGTATTGTCACCGAAAACTTTTCCTGAGTAGGGGCATATATAGATTTTTTTTGTTTCTTCGTTGACACTGTCGTGGGTAAAAGTAATTTTAATTTCGGTTTCCCGGCAAATTTCTTCTCCCATTTGAATTTTTGCCATGGCCTCATCAACACTCATATAGATAGTTTTTGATTTCGGATAGAGGACAGGTTGAAGGTTAAATTTATTTTGGATAAAGTAAAGATAAGCATTGATGAGCTCGACGTTACTATTTTCCATAAGAAAATTTTTTAGCTTCTGTTTAATTTTTTCTGTTATCGTGACATCTTGCGCCATTGTTACCTCTGGAATAAATAAAGTCGTATAAGAAATTCTGAAATATACAATATCGTAATATCGGTTTGTTATCAAGGATGTTTTTATGACAAAAGAAGCCCGATAGAAAAGACTCCGAAACAAATAAGGACATACGATGCTGAAGATTAAAGAAATAACCATAGAAGGTTACGAAAAGGTGATTGAAGGAACAGATGAAGAGACAGGTCTTCATTGTTATATAGCTGTCCATTCTACCGCTCTCGGACCCTCTTTGGGGGGAACACGTATTTTTCCGTATGAGTCGAAAGAAAAAGCTCTGCATGACGCTTTGCGATTGGCAAAAGCCATGACCAAAAAATCGGCTTTGGCAGAATCCGGTTTCGGCGGAGGGAAGAGTGTCATCATCGCCGATCCTTTCAGAGAAAAAACTCCGGAATTACTGGCATCTTTTGCCCAAGCCGTCAACAGCCTTGAAGGATCGTATATTGCGGCGGAAGATGTCGGATCTTCCGTTGAGGATATGGCCATTGTAAAAAAATTTACTCCGTATGTCGCCGCCCTCGTTTCTCAAAAAAGCAGCGGAGATCCCGGTCCTTTTACAGCTTGGGGAGTTTTTATGGGGATAAAAGCAACGGCGATGCATCTTTGGGGGAGCGCTTCGCTTAAAGGGAAGAAAATAGCGGTGCAGGGACTTGGTCATGTGGGGAGTAAGCTGCTTGAATTTCTTTTTTGGGAGGGAGCTGAATTGGTGATAGCGGATATTGTTCCCGGACGATCCGACCGATTTCACGCGCTTTACGATACGAGGCAAGTCGATCCCTCTGAAATTCTTTCCGTTCCGTGTGATATTTTTTCTCCGTGTGCGATGGGAGGAATATTGAACAGAGAGACGATTCCGTTATTGCATTGTCGGGGAATTGCCGGTGCCGCGAATAATCAATTGTTGGAGTTGTCCGACGGACGATTACTTTTTGAAAGAGGAATTCTGTATGCGCCCGATTTTGTGATCAATGCCGGCGGGATCATCAATGCCTCTTTAGAATTTGCCCCCGGAGGATACCAGGCACATGTAGCGCGGGAAAAAACCGGTAAAATTTACGAAACTCTCACCGATATATATACACAATCCCAATCCGAGCAAAAACCTACTGATTCCGTTGCCGAAGAAATGGCAGAATATAAAATAAAAAATAAAATCGGCCGGAGAACAATTCCTCTCGATTTTTCGGATGATCATTAAGGAATTTTCCTTTATACTGGGTTCATTATTAAATCTAACCGGACGGCGAGAATGAAGACTCCCCTGCAATTATTACAGAAAATTTTTCTTGAAGCAGCTTTAAGAGCTTTTCCCGAGCTTTCCGATTTTTCTGAGTTTTCCGTTGAAATTACGCAGAGTACACGCGAGAATTTCGGTCATTATCAATTCAATTCTGCGATGAAACTCGGAAAATTTTTACAGCTACCGCCTCGGGCGATAGCGGAAAAGATTAAGGAGCAGGTCGTTACGGAATCTATGATAGCCGGATTAGAAATTGCGGGACCCGGGTTCATCAATATTACACTTTCCAATGCATTTATCTCCGAGAATTGCACCCGTTTACTTTCAGATCCACGACTTGGCATAGAGATTCCTTCCAAGCCTCAAAAAATTGTTATAGATTTTTCGTCACCGAATATTGCAAAAGAGCTGCATGTCGGACATCTTCGCTCTACGATTATCGGAGATTCCTTGGCTCGCCTGTTTGAATTTTTGGGGAATGATGTTTTACGTCTGAATCATATAGGAGATTGGGGAACATCTTTCGGAATGCTCATAGCCTATTTAAAAGAGGAAGAGCCTGAAGTTTTATCGGGAGCGAAGCAGACGGATTTAACGCAGCTTGTGAATTGGTATCGCGCTTCGAAAAAACGTTTTGACGAAGATGCCGAATTCAAAAAAAGGGGTCAACAGGAAGTATCCGTTCTTCAGGCGGGCGATCCGAAAGCGTTGCATGCGTGGAAAATTATCTGTGACATTTCGGCGAAAGCCTATCGTGAAATTTATGATTTGCTCGGAGTCTCTATCAATGATCGCGGAGAGTCTTTTTACAATCCGATGTTGTCTGAAGTCATAGAAGATTTTGAGAAGAAAGGTTTGATCAGCGATTCCGACGGTGCAAAGTGTGTGTTCCTTTCCGGATTTACTAATCGCGAAGGAGAGCCTTTGCCGATGATCCTTCAGAAATCGGATCTCGGATTTAATTACGCCACAACAGATATGGCTGCGATGAAGCATCGCATTTTTGTAGAAAAGGCAGACAGAATCATTATTTTGACCGATGCCGGACAGAGTTTGCATTTCCAAATGATTGTAGAGGGGGCAAAGCAGGTCGGGTATCTTGATCCGGAGAAGCTGCGTTTTGACCACGTCACATTCGGTTTGGTTTTGAGTCCGGACGGTAAAAAATTCAAAACAAGATCGGGAGATACCGAACGATTGATCGACCTTCTTACAACAGCTGTTGAGCGGGCCGAGACGATTTTATCGGAACGTTCTTTGGATATCGAGAAAGAAGAGAGGAAAACTCTCGCGAGAATTTTGGGAATAGGAGCGGTGAAATATGCGGACCTCTCGTGCAATCGAACGGGAGATTATACGTTCAGTTATGATCGCATGCTCCGTTTTGAAGGCAATACCGCTGCGTATTTACTCTATTCGTATGTCAGAATCGAAGGGATAAAACGTAAATCGGGAGTCGATGTAGCGAAAATCAAAGACGGAGCACCGATCCTTCCCGAGCATCCTGCCGAGATTGCTTTAGCGTTGCATTTATTGCGCTTCGGAGAAGCTTTACAGGAAGTAGCGGAGCATCTTACTCCCAATATTCTGACGGACTATTTATATCAGCTGGCAGATAAATTTAATTCATTTTTCCGTGATTGCCGTGTCGAAGGATCTTTAGAACAAAATTCTCGAGTATTGCTGTGTGAAGCCGTTTCCAAAGTTATGGAAAAAGGACTTTACATTCTCGGTATGGAAACGGTAAAACGTATGTAATTAAGACCGGATTCGGAGAGAGATAAATGAACGGTTACCATCCGTCCCGCGTAGAAATTGATATCAATCGACTGCAACTGAATATTTCTATAGTCAGAAATTTTATCGGTAAAAGCTTGTATTGCCTTCCCGTGAAAGCCAATGCTTACGGGCACGGATTAGAAAAAATAGCAAAGGCATCGTTAGAAGCCGGAGTGGATTTTCTTGCCGTAGCCTGTCTGCAGGAAGGAGTTCTCCTTAGAAAGGCCGGGATAGAATCTCCGATCATTGTTTTCGGAGCTTTTCATGAAAATCAGATAGAAGATTTGATCCGGTACGATTTACAATTTTCGATCAGCTCCCAATTAAAAGCCCGATGGGTGAAAGAAGTTTGTGAAAAAATAGGAAAAACGTGCCAAGTGCATATTGAAGTGGACACGGGAATTCAAAGGACAGGGGTCCGACCTGCCACAGCCCTTTTTTTGCTGGAGTATATCTACAGCTCTCCTGTTTTTGAGCCGGTCGGCATTTACTCCCATTTTGCTACAGGAGACGGTCCCGGACATCCTTTTGTGTATCATCAGATAGAGCTCTTCAATGAGTTGAAGAGACATCCCGATTTAGTAGACAAAAAATTGATTTGGCATCTGGCAAACTCCGGCGGTACCGCTTATTATCCCGAATCGCATTTCGATATGGTCCGCCCCTCTCTTTTGACCTTCGGATATCTGATGGATGAACTCCCTTCCGCTCTTTCCGGAATAGCTCCTTGTTTTTCTTTAAAATCGCACGTTTCCTATTTCAAAGTAGTAGAGAAAGGGAAAGGAATCAGCTATGACCATACCTATACCACAGAAAAGGAATCGAGAATTGTGACGGTTCCTGTGGGATATGGAGACGGATATCCGCGTGCGCTCTCTAATAAAGCCGAAGTGCTGATACGGGGAAAACGTTATAAAATTGCCGGGACTATCTGTATGGATCAATTTATGGTCGACATAGGCAATGACGAGGTATTTGTGGGGGATGAAGTTGTGTTAATAGGAACACAAGGGGAAGAGCAAATTACTGCAAAACATTTAGCGACTCTTTGCGATACAAATCCGAGGGAAATTCTGTGTCTTCTCAATAATCGTTTGCCCCGAAAATTTTCTCCGTAGTATTCCAAAAAAAGAGTTTAATTCGCGTAGCGTTGGTCGGACACTCCCATGGTTTACACTTTTTAAGTTTTTTATGCCGGCCCTTCACTCACGATTCGCGCAAAAAAATCTTTATACATAATGCTGATATACATGCTTAAACACATATTGAATCTCTTAGCTTAACGCGTATGCGTCTTGTCGAGGCGGTTTAAGCGATGTTTTGTGTTTGTATATATTCAGAAATTCGTTCACATATTAGTCTTTAAATTTATAAAAAGGCATCGACAAGTCGATGCAAGGGCAAAGCGGTGACAAGTCACCGCACTCCTAACGCTGCGGGAGTTCAATTACATCTTATACTTAACTATTTATTTTCTTTTTTTGTCTCGTTCGTATTTTAGTTCTCTCTCTAAAAGAAGTCCTAGATCTCTTCTTCTATCATATTTAAAAGGGGGTTCAGTGCGATGTTGTTGTGCATAGGTTGCCTCTCGGGGTGTTTTCATCGCAGCTTCTTTATAATTAAGCACCGGGATTTCATTCTTGGAATTATAAAATCCATTAACTTCAAGCAATTTAAGAGCGTCTGCAGCGGATGCAAGAGGTTTTTTAAGTAATTTTTTCTCTTCCTCACTGATTACCTTCAGTTTTTGTACTCCAAATTTAAATAACGGTCCGGCTTCCAGGCCAAAATCATTTTGAATGGCGCATGCTATATCAATCATATTTTTTACTTTTTTTATTCTTTGTCTATTTAATTGAGAGGTGTACAACGTAATCAGACTCGAATCAAAACGAGCTTTTTTTTCAAAATCTTTTTTAGCTTTCGGGTTTACGGTTTGCTTACTCAATGCAATCAATGTAATTTTTTTGTAATTTTCGAGTAACTTCTTCCTTTCCGGAGAATTACCTTTTAAAATTGCTAAATTCTTTTCAATTAACTCTAAATCCCTTATGAGAGGGCCTCCTTTTGCATTTCGTATCGTATTTATAACAGCATTGTATTTTGGATCAAGCTTTGCAACTCGAGTGTTAGGAATTTCCGATTTTTTTACTGAAGCTTCAACTTTTACTTTTTCCGGTTCCGGAACCGTGGGTTGCTTCCTAAGCTTTATTTTTTCCTGTAATTCATTCGCAAAATTTTTAGAATCAGATGGAGTTTCTTTAATAGTTTTAGGTTCCGGTTTCGGAGCTTCCCGCTCCGGAGTTACCGGAGGAGCTGATTCCGGTTTAGGTATGTCAGCAGGTGCTTCCCCTTCATTTTCGGATTCCCGTGCTTTTAGAAAACGAGTATTTAATTCATCTACAAAAGTGAGGGGAACTTTTTCCTTATTATCCGTTAATTTGGTTTCCGGTTTCGGGGCTTTTGGGGCTTCCGGTATCGGAGTTGCCGGAGGAGCCGATTCCGGTGTAGATATGTCAGCAGGTACTTTCCCTTCATTTTCGGATTCTTGGGCTTTAAGAAAACGTGGATCTTTCTGTAATTCATCTAGAAAAGAGGAGGGAACTTTTTCCTTATTATCCGTTAATTTGGGTTCTGATTTCGGGGCTTCCGGTATCGGAGTTTCCGGATTTTTTTGAGTTTTTCTCAAAGGAGGATTTTTTAGCATTTTTTGGAAATCCGATTCAAATTCCGTTTTAGGCGGCTCAATATTTATTTCTCTATGAGGATTCTTATATGAGGGATGCTCTTTTAACTTTTTCAGTACCTCGTTAAATTTGGCTTTTGGAGGACCTTCCGGCGTTTCGTGCTTAGGCACTTCAAGAGGTTCATCGTATTCCGGCTCTTCATTTTTAATCCAAGAAGGGAAAGACGGTTGTACATAGTTATGAATTCTTTGCGCGGAGAGGGCATTATTTTTTTTACTTTCATTTTGAGAACGATTTTCGAACCCCGTTTTTTGTAAAATATCCGGTTCAATTTTTTTAAATTCTTTATTTTTCATTTGCTTTTGGTATTCACCGGAAGAGGTATGGTGAATTTTTTTATTTTCGTTCAGGTTGAACATGACTGCCAGAGTGGCGATATCTTTTAATTTATTAACGATATTTGCTTCAGCTTTGGCAATTCCTTTTTCGGAAATATTGTGGATTGTGATTTTGTATTCATGTTGATCAAGATGGCCGGTTTCCGGATTTTCGACTGTTACTTCGATAGTACAAGATCCGGTACATATTCCGTTTTCTTGTTTTTCCCAAGTAAATGAGCTTTTCGCTATCCGACCTTCATTACCTAAAGGTTCATTTTCATTTTTCACCCATTCAATCTTGGAGTTCGGGTCCGAAGACCCTGAAGATTTGGAAGGATCCATCCTTACCTCATATTATTAATAGAATATTAATAAAGCATGATAGTTCTATTCTTTAATTATACCAATAAAATAATTATTAAACAAATTACCGTAAAACATTGTTAATTAAGTACTTATATAAAATACGCACTCCAAACCCGGTTACCCCTTTGTTCGCGAGAGGAAGATCCTCTTTTGTCCATGAGACTCCGGCAATATCGAGGTGAACCCATGGAATTGTCTGATCGACAAAACATTTAAGGAATTCTGCAGCAGCACCGTTTTCTCCGCAAAAATCTTCACCTACATTTTTTATATCGGCAACCGAAGATTGAATTTGCCGGGCATAGTATTCCCCCATGGGCAGCTCCCAGATTTCTTCTCCTGATTGTTCTCCCGCTTCTTTTAGTTCGTTGAGAAGTTTTCGATTATTTCCGTAGGCACCTGCGTATCGACAACCTAAACTTGCTATTGTTTCGACTGTAAGAGTTCCCAGATCGATCAATATTTCCGGATGAAAGTTTTTTTGTATATATTGCAAACAATCGGCCAATACCAAACGCCCTTCTGCATCGGTGTTGACGATTTCCACAGTTTTTCCGGACATCGTTTTGATGACATCTCCCGGTTTTGCTGCAGCACCGTCCGGCATATTTTCGACAAGGCCGATAATTCCGACGACATTGACCGGGATCTTTTCCGTAGCCATTGCTTTTATTACTCCGACGACTACACCTGCGCCTGCTTTATCCCACTTCATATCGAATTGCCGTTCGACTGCTTTGAGACATAGACCTCCTGAATCAAAGCAGACCCCTTTTCCTACTAAGGCAATCGGTTTCGACGTTTTGTTTTCCGGATTGTATTGTAGAATGACCACTGCGGGAGGAGAGGAGCTCCCTTTTGCCACTGCGAGGATGGCCGTCATTCCGAGTTTCTCCATTTTTTCCCGATTTAAAATTTCTACGCTGATACCAAGAGATTCCAATTCCTTAATTTTTTCGGCGTAAGCTACAGGAGGCAAACAATTGGGAGGTTCTGAAGTCAGGTCTCTTGCATAAAAAATACCTTCCAATTCAGCTTGTTTTTGTGCGAAAAGAGTTTTTGTCTTTTCCGGGTTGTCGGAAACTATTGTGATTGTTTGTATAGAGAGTTTTGTCTCATCCGATTTTTCGGTCCGGTATTTATCAAAGCGGTAGTTTTTGGCTAATAAACCGAACAGAAGATCGAGACCGTCATTACCGAGATCTCTTATATCAAAATATAATATATCTTCATTGCTTTCGTAGAGCTTCTCTAATACTTTGGAAGCCGATTCCTCCCGTTTTTTTTGTGAGGAATCCGGTTTATTTCCAAATCGCACAATGATCATCCGGCGGGAAATATTTTCCGATTCATAAACAATTTCCCGGACATTTTGTTTCTGCTTTTGTTGCATTGTATTTTTTATTATTTCCGGTTGTTCAACGGGGATTTCATCGTCATAAATCGGTTTGAGACATAAAATTGCCTCTTTTGGCATTGTTTTTTTATAGTTAAAATTAATTTTCATTGAAAAATCCTTTTTTTATTCATAATAAGAGAACTTCCTCCGCATGCCAAAGCAATACAAGCTACTATTCCGAAACCTCCGGAATAGCCTGTAAGAGAATCGGCTCCTTCCGGCACTATAAAGAGGGTACTTAAAAAACCGCTCAACATATTCGCCAGGGAAAATCCAAGCGTCACCGGACTCATGGTGAGCCCTCTCAATTTTGGCGCAGCTATTTCAGAAGCCGCGCTCAATATGGTAGGGCCTATAAATAATTCCCCCACCGAGAGAATGATGACGCCGGTCAGACCGTATCCTAACGATACGAATCCTGTGGCAGAGACAAGAAAACATCCCAAGAATAAAATCAAAAAAGAGATGCCGAGAAAAGCAAAGCTGATTCCGATTTTTTTCAAGGCATCTTTGCAATATTTCCCAAAAAAAATGGAGAGCAAAGGTCCTGCTATCAGGATGGTGAGAGGATTGAATGTGATCATCGAGGAAGCCGGAATTGATCCTAAAAAAGTGGTTCTGTCCACATATCTTTCGGTAAATACGACTAAAGAAGATCCTAATTGTTCCTCACACGCATAAAATAAAACCATCATTCCGATATAAAAGAAAAGAGTTTGTATTTTCTTTTTTTCCGGTATTGATCCTTGATATACTCCACGAAAAATATATATCCCTCCGAAAAAAATGATGAGAGGAACTATATACAAGGCAATATCATACCGGTATAAACTTATGGCAATTAGGGGGACAAGCGCTATCATGGCTGCTATTGTCAAAGGGAGAAATTTATCCGATTTAATCGGCACTTTTCCTTTACCTTCAAAAATTTCATTGCCGAAATACAAAGCTATATTTCCCGTTAACATACCTATACAGGCTATTCCGAAACCGAAATGCATTCCATACATTTCTCCGATGATTCCACATATGATAGAAGCGAGGAATCCTCCGAAATTAATTCCGGTATAATAGAGGGCATATCCCGAATCCCTCCTCACATCGTTTTCCTGATAGAATTCACCTAAAAATGCCATGCAATTCGTACGGAATAATCCTGTCCCGACAATAATAAGGGCAAGGCCCGCATAAAGCGGGCCCGATCCCATCGGAATTGTCATACAAATGTGCCCGAGGGCGATGGTCCATCCTCCCAAAGCGATCGATTGTTTAAATCCTAAAAATCGATCGGCAACAATCCCTCCGGCTATTCCGGCAAGCTCTACTAACGTAGTGTAGAGAGCATATAAGGCAAAAGCGTCGACATCGCTGTAGTCGAATGTGCGGATCATATATAAGACCAATAGGGATCTCATTCCGTAGTAGCTAAAGCATTCCCATAAGGAAACAAAATTCAATAAATATAGGGCGCGCGGCTGTTTCATTGTTTCATCTCCCCGGCAGCTGCGCAGTAATAGTGGTCGATTTCAAAAATTGATATACTTTTTTGTGCATCCGGTTCGTATTTTTTTATTTCTGCGAGAAGTTCCGGATCTTCAATTTTTTGTTTTGTATTGGCGGCATATTGGTATAACGCGGCAGTTTGCGCTTTGATGAGGTTGAAAAGCTCTCCACTTTCTACACAGGATTTTAGAGCATTTTCCTCTTGAATGTAGCCTTCTATTACATACAGAGGCTCTTCGTTCGTTATGGTTGTGACTTCTTCGTCGGATAATATTTTATTTTCCGGGATTTTTAAAAATATTTTAATATTTTTTTCATTATTTTCCACATTTCCTGTTTTCAATTTATTTTTTATTAAAATAATTCCTTCCACGCATCTTAAAGAGGCTTCTGTATTGAACATAAGAGGGACGGAAGAAATCGGAGAATTTTTGCTCTGAATATTTTGTGAAGTCCTTACATAATTTTCCGTCAAAAATTTAGAGGAATCCGGAAAGTTTTTTTCTACTCTCTCACGAAGAAAAGAGATACTTTTTTGTGATTCATCCGATTGTAATCCGGACACAAGAAAACGGACAATTGCTTCGTCTATTTTCCTTACTTTTTTAACGAGGCAATTTGGCTCGGTAAAAGGGACCTCTCTTTCTTCCCCTGCAGAATTGGTGGTGACTTTATTTACATTGACCACAGAAAGGATTCGCAGGCGAATCAAATTTGCCGTTTCTGCCGTTATACGGAGGTCTAATCCCAAATTTTGCAGAAAATCGGCACGAGTTTTATATAATTCGTTGCCGATCGGAGGTTTTTCAATGAATCGGTTGATATTTTCCAAACATTTTTTTCCGGTGTTGAGTATATTTTCGGCCTCTTCGAAAATACCTTTTTGTTGTAAAAGTATTTGTATTTGGAAGGCTGAAATTTGACATCCGTAATTTTTCAATAACGGATCAAATTTTGTATACTGTCTGTTGCAACACGCTTCGGCAGTTTCTACCGCCATGGTCAGGAAGAGCTTTTGGAGCTTCAGGGTTTTTTGTAAATCCCTTGTAAAGTTGTTTTTGTTCCGCTTGATTATTTTAGAACAGTCCATTCCGCCTTTCGGAAAAGGCTGCAAACAATCGATGGCATCTCTTTCTATTTTTGCGCAGGGCAAAATAGCTTCAAATAATGATATAGACATGATTATTCCTTCATAAAGGTTAATAATAAAAAAAGTTATGTTTGTATGAGAAATAGATCGGAAATTTTCCGATTACGTCACGTTAAAAAATGTAAAAGTAATAAAAGGAATTGGCCTAAGCGTGCCAATAATGAGAATGAAGATGATGAGAAATGAAAGAAATTTTTTTAAAAGAGCCGGATGTCTGAGTACATAATAAAGCGAACTTCATTAACGAAGGGGGCTTTTCCTTATCGGGAATTTTATTCATAGTATCCTCATAAAATGTATATAGTTATACAAAGTTCATTCTAGTTAATTGAATATTTATTGTCCGGTTTTTTTTACATTTCATGAAAAAATAATAAAATAAATTATTTACTCTCGGAATACGGTATCAAACAAATCGTAAATAATTATTGTTTAAATGTTTACA
>JABDBB010000026.1 GCA_013288845.1 Chlamydiota bacterium
TTTAAATGACGAATAACTCCTTCCACCCGGGGATCTGCCTTCATTAAAATATTTAAGGGCGTTGTTAACTTTCGGGAAAGATTTTCCGAGTCATCCAATATAAAATTATTTAAATAAATTAAAGAATTATTCAAAAATTGTTCATTAAACTTGTCTTCTTCATCTTCAGACATTGATTTGATCTTATCATAAGTATAAAGGGGTAATTCCAGTGGAGTATATGTTTGAATATACTCACTAACAAAAGAGGGGCCGGTCGGGGGGAGTACACTTTGTGCCGTTTTCAGTATTTTTAAGTAAGTTGTTTTATCTCTTGTCGATATATATAAATCAATTTTTCTTTCACTCGTAATATCAATGGTTATTTTTTTTATTAAAGTGCCGGTTTTTGCTTTATATTCGAATTTTTTTACGGATGAGGATTCAGAGATTTTACATTGCCATAGTTTATCCGTTAGCACTTCCTTCAACATATCTTTAGCTGCAAGTGAAAAAAAGACATACTTATCTTTATATGTTTCGTCATTGGTTTCGATTTTTGATATAGTATCATATTGTTTGTTATGACTTAAAAAAACAGACGCACTTATATAAGCTAATGATTGAACTGACATATATAACCTTTGTCAAACTATATTGATATTAGTTATATTGATTTTATCAAATGAGTGTAAATTTTTAATTGTATTATTGTTAAGATTATAAAATAGATATTTTTTAAGAAGGAATAAAGATATTGTTAATTTTCTATAGAGATATTGAAAAATTCAAAGGCTTCCTTTATGTCGATACAAGGATTGTCATTTTCTCCAAAAGGATCCTGAATGACATCAAACGTTTCAATAAGCGCATCAGCAATGATTTCTCCGTTTTTGTTGGTCATCCCTTTTCTAAATCCTTCTAAAATCATCTTAAATGGCTCTTCAGGGATAGCAACAGAATAAAAACCTTGGCCGGCCTCTATTAGGTTGTTGCGATAACCGTTTATTTTACCGTCCAAGGCAATACATTTTCCGGGAACTGTAACTCTAATTTCTCCTTTTTTAGCATTCAGAGCGCTCAAAACAACAACAGAAAGCGCTTCGATAGAGATGCTCCCTTCTGCAGTTAACGGAGCCAACAAAATAATATTATAATCTGCTAAATCTATTGTCACATTAGGTGAAAAATTATTGGAGTACAACGGATTATTAAAAAGAGCAAATTTGGATCCGTTTATTTCACATACGTCGAAAAATTTATGATATTTATGAAAAAAAGTGCGTACCATAAATGAACCGGCAGGGAGCGTCATACAAATTCCTCTTCGATAGTAACTTCAAAAAATTGTACTAAATGTGATAGATAAATTTACATAAAAATTATTTTAATTTTCTTGAAACATTCCCTGTCAGCCTCTTAAGGAAGGAATCGCGAACTTGTAATCGCAAATAAACCTTGTGAGGACTGCGAGACTCCGCTAATGGTAATATTGAAAGTTCCCTGATAAGTGTTACCGGCAGCAATAGTCCCGGTAACATTCCGACTCCCCGTTGCAAACAAGATCGAGAATAATCCTGTTGTCGAATTAATAGAAGCCTGCAATGTCATCAGCGGGATAAGTGTCGTGGAAATTTTATTCTGCAATTCCCAAAAAAGTAACGGATCATACTTGTCTTGAGGAAAAATAAACCTTCCGGTAGCCAAACTTACTCCGTCAGCTGCAGTAAAGGTAAAAATCGTCACACTACTCGAATTGACAAGAGTAATGCCAAAAGTACATTGACTCACCGTATCAGGAGTCGGAATTGTCAAAGGACTTGAAATATTAGGCGTAAATGTTACATCCCATTTAGAGATAGTCCCTGCAGTATTGAACCATAATTCAAAGCCGATTGTTTGAACCGGAACATCTGCCGCACAAGTCGATGTGTATGTGATAAAAAACACCCCGAAAAAATAAAAAAAATGACGGATTCTATCTATAAAGAGCATAAGCGGGCGCCTCAAAAAAGATTAAATATGTGAACCTGTAAAAGACGACCCGGCGACATTTCCCGTCAGACTCGTCACTGCTGCATAAAATTTTAATTATCAGTTATAAGAGAGGAAAATTGAAATGTCAAGTATTTATTTTATTGGATAAATCATTTTTATAAGATAGAGTAACAGAAAAAACGATTTTAAATTTTTGATGGAGTTTATGAGACTTATGAAACAGCTTCTTACAAGTTTTATATTTTTTATGTGCGCAAGCCCTCTGTTTGCAGCACCGGTAATTACCTCCGTAACCCCCGGTAACGGTCCGGTCGCCGGAGGCTCTGTGATCACGATTACAGGAACCGGTTTTACAGGGGCTACCGCTGTAGATTTCGGATTTAGACCGGCAACTACTTTTAATGTCATCACGGATCAATCGATTTCCGCAGTGGTGCCTCCGGGAACCTCCGGAACAGTAGACATTACAGTGACTGTAGCTGCCGACACCTCTGTCACTTCACATGCAGATTTTTATACATACACAGATACTTCATGGAAGGGCATCATTTCCGGAATACATCAAGATGCCGTTACACTCTTTGATACAGCAACAAATACTCTCGATGCCGTCATAAATTTACCCGCCGGTTCTCTTGCTGCCATTATGACTCCGGACGGAACAACAATCTATGCTGCAGACTCCGATCAGGCTAACGTGAATGTAATCGATGCTGCCACCAATACGATCATAGACAATATAGCGACGCCGGGAGCCGGAGTGGGAGCTTTTGATATCATAGTGAGTCCCGACGGGAAAACTGTCTATGTTTCTAATCTTTTCTCAGGTTTTGTAACGGTAATTGATACAACGACAAATACCGTAACGGCAGATATCCTTGTTGCACCGTCTCTTGGGCCTTTGTCCATCACACCCGACGGAAAAACAGTATACGTAAGCAGCTTCGGATTCGGAAATGTAACTGCTATTGATACCGCCACTAACACCATAGTGACAAGTATTGCCACCGGTGCAGTACCGGGAATGATAGCCATTACTCCCGACGGAACAACAGCATTCGTCGCCAACTCCGGAAGCGATACAATATCCGTTATTGACGTAGCGACTAACATTATTACCAATACAATAATTTTTCCTGCGGGATCAGGTCCTTACGGTTCCTTCATTCTCCCGACCGGAACAACTATGTACGTAGCAAACATAAACAACTCAACAGTAAGCGTTGTAGATGTTGCAACCGAAACGATCACTGATACAATCCCTTTCGCTGCCGGATCCGAACCGTTTTGGGTAGTAGCTACACCGGACAGCAAAAAAATTTATGTGATAAATGAAGTAACAAACGACGTAGTGGAAATCGACGTAGCGACGAATACTGCCGGCGCACCTTTTTCGGTTATCTCAGGAGACATTCAGGATATCGTAATGTCGCCGGATCAGGCTCCTGTCGCCTCTTTTTTAGTAGATGTACAACCTGCCGGAGTCCCGACAATATTTAACGCCTCGACTTCCATATCTCCGATAGGGACCATTGCAAGTTATGCTTGGGATTTCGGTGACGGAACAACGCTTATTACCGCTACACCCATAGTCAATCATACATACACCTCTACAGGGCCTTTTAATGTTGTATTGACCGTAACGAATTCTGCCGGTACCTCCACCGCTAAAGTTTTCTCAAGTCGATTTATGAGCAATAACGGAGGCCCGACCGCCACCTTTACGCAAACAATCGGCATTCCTCCCGCTCCCCCTATCGATGTAATAGGTTTTCAAAAGTCCTGCAGATATCCCACACGGACAGATATCATCAATGTAATTAAATGGGATGCTCCGACTATCGGAGTGTTGCCTATTGCTTACCGGATTTATCGCGACGCCGGTTTGACCAATCTGATCGGAACTGTTCCGGCTAACAGAAGGCTAATATTTGAAGATCACAACCGTAAAAAACACAAAACTTACACATACTATCTTGTATCGGTAAGTGCAGCAGGAACGGTCTCTTCTCCGGTCTCAATTACTATACACCCTCAATAGGTAAGTAATGAAAAAATTGAAAGCTTGGGGATTTTTTTTAAGTTTTATCGGACTTTGGGCTCCCATAAATATAAATGCTTTTTACTGTGATGCAGATACCCTTTGCTCCTCCGAATTTGAAGTGGAAGTAAAATTTTCAGCATTTTTTCCGTCTTCTAAAATAGTGAGGTGTATTTACTCCGATGTAATGCCCTATTATGAAATAGAGGTCTCAAAACCGTTTTGCAACGATTGGCAAATGTGGCTCGGAGCCGGATATATTTCTAATCATGGGCATGCTATCGGTTGCGGGAATAAGACGGATTTCCAACTTATACCGATTACCGGAGGGATAAAATATTTTTATCAGATAACTCCCTGCATCGATCTTTATGCCGGAGCCGGAGCATGCGTCAGCTTCTTTAACAACAGAGACCATTCGCCTTTCGTGCACAAATCTGTTTTTGACGGAGCTTTAGGCGGTATCTTTGAGTCGGGATTGACCTACTTTATTCAAGATAGGATTTATCTGAATGTGTTCACGGAATATCTGTACCAACATTTTTCTTTCAAACACAAGTATGAAGAACATTATACCATCCGACATAATTTAAATATGAGCGGACTCAAAATAGGCGGAGGAATCGGTATAGAGTTTTAAGACTGCTTCGGAAACCAAATTATCAGTTGATTTCTTGAAATCGGAATGATACACTTTTTTTACATCAAAAATATTGAGGTAACTGATGAGTTGTTTTTCTGCGCCAACCGGCATTGCTTTTTTTTCTTCCATATTTGGTACCCCAACTGAAAATATTTCTCTTATCAATAAAGCAGAAATTATTGTTCCTAGCTACAAAACAAGGAAAGTTGTCGTTCCTGAACGCCCTCTCGCTCCGGGCTCAATACAAATCAGATCCATCGCAAATAATCCAAATTTTTCCGAAAATGCTCTAAAAGAAGAGTATAGTCTTATTCAAAAAATTGTGGGATTTTGGGCTACGCAACAAATCGTAGACTATCTTATTTATGAAAAGAAATCCTTGTCTGATGACTCGATATCCTATCGGGAAATCGTTCCGTATCCAAAAAACGGTCTGCAACTTTGGCAACAGTTGAAAGTATTATGGAATATCTCTTTTGGAGCCCCCTCTCAGTCAAATAATCTACGATTTAGTGAGGTTACAAAGTTTACAAACTATGAGGTGTTTTCCCGGCCCTATGTAAACAAAATTGAGGATATCCAAGAAATTGTCAAAGGAACCGATCCGTTTTGTAGAGAAACTGTTATAGAAAAGCAATGGGTATTTAAAGGTACAGAAGTCAACGTGCTTTACGACGCTGCACCGATAGCGAACGGTGACAAAAAGTTTCATTTTTTGATCATTCCTCAACGCCATTGTGAAAAATTCTCCGATTTAACCGAATCCGAATATGTGGAATCCCAACAACTTTCACAACATTTAGCCGATTTTTGTAAAAAGGAAGGATGCGATACCGCCTTCATTTTTCAGAAAACAGGTGAGAGGGCCGGACAATCAGTTAACCATTGTCATCTCCACCTTGTAGCTACAGCTACGAAAACGCAACAATTGTTCGGTAAATTGACTGTGTTCAAAAATATGCTCATAGGGGCTTCCGGCCTTTCGGAAGATGAACTTAAAAATCGAGTGAACAACTTAAGAGTAAAACTAGTCAATTTAACCGGTAAAAAAGATGATTAACACGCCTAAGAGATGTTGAATTCACGCAGCGTTTGGAGTGCGGTGACTCGTCACCGCTTTGCCCTCGCATTGACTTGTCAATGCGGTTTCAAAAATTTAGAGAACTAATCTTTGAACGAATTTCTAAATATCTATAAACACAAAATAACGCTTAAACCGCCTCGACAAGTCGAGTCGAGGGCAAAGCGGTGACGAGTCACGCGCACTCCAAATGCTGCGCGAATTCAATTACATCTTAAAATTCACTCGAAAATTGGTCTGTAATATTTTAATAAACGCATCATTAACTACTTACGTACCTTCTTTGCAACAGTTAATATACGATCACTTTTACGCTCAATGAACTCTGACCCGTCTACACTACATTGATGAATAACCTCAAACCCGGCCCTCTGTAGCATCTCTTGCAGCTGTACAGCTGTATAAACCTGCAATGTCTGCGAACTTTTAGATGTTTTCGGTTTATCAGACCCGTTTTGAGTATAGCATGTATCAAAGGATGCCAAAATACCTTCTTGATCAATAGTGCTATACTGAATTTGCCGCACCTTAGTATCACCGACCATCTCTTGCCAATCAATCGTCAACTTGGTGATGTTATTCCCCTCAAGCAAGTAACTTAAATTGTTGATATCGAAAATATACAATCCGTCTTCATGGATATTTTCATGTATATTTTGCATCGCCCTTTCAAAATCGGATTTTGTAAGATGTCCTACAGCATTGAATATTGTAATCACAGCATCAAATTTACCTACCCGAACGGTACGCATATCACCCTTTATGAATTTCACATCTGACTTTTGTTCTTTAGCTTTTTTTCGGGCAATTTTTAACATCTTTGCATTAATATCAGACCCAACCACCTCATAACCATATTTTGCAAGCCAAAAAACTTGAGACCCGGTTCCGCAAGTAAGATCCAACACAGTTTTCACTTTGTGGTTCTTAAGGATACCTTCTAAAACCAAATTGATTACCCGTGAATGATTTTCGTTAAATGCATCGTAAGCCTCAGCTTCTTTATTATAATGTGACGGCTTAGCACTATAATGCGATAAAGGTTTCATAGAATATATTCCTTATGAACTTTAGCTACAGCCATCATATGTCCGCTAGCTCCTACTACCGACTCTTCCGATTCTATTGTTTCTAATATTGTGAGGAACTCTTCCCAAGCATTTTGATCCCGATAAAGATTTTCCATTATACCTTTATGCCATACCGGCCCTTCAATTGCGAGAACAGAACAGCTTTGAAAGCCGTTTTGCCGGATTTCCTCTTTTAATTCGGAAGGTGTATGTAAATAACCGAAATCAAAACCTTCCGATACTTTATGATGAATTCCCGTTGCCAACTCTTTTTCTATGACTTGTTTTTTTGAACTAAAAACCTCTTTATATAAACTATCCATAAGCGATGCGAAACGGGAAATTCCTACCGCAAAAAGAATTCCGTTAGGCTTTAACAGGCGATAGGCCTCTCTTAAAACTTTTACTCGATCCGCTTTATCAATAAGATGATACAACGGACCAAACAACAACACTACATCCGCACAACCATCTTCTTTTTCAATGTTTCGGGCATCCCCAATCGTACAACTTTCTAAGTGAACGGAAGTGGATTGTTCATATGCCCGTGCCTGCTCAATATGAACTGAAACCGGATCAATTAAATGCACTTTATATCCCACCTCAGTCAAAGGAAAGGCATATGCTCCGGCCGCACCGCCAATATCTAAAATAACAGCAGGTGCAGGAGGCAAATATTTTTTCAAAATCTTTAGCGTTCGATCTTTTTCCAATTGATTAGAAGCTAAACGATCTTTTTCTTTCCCTTCCGCATAATATTTCTCAATGGAAGGATCTAGCAAAATTTTTGGCTTATCTCTATCCGACATTTGATTACTCCGAATCAATAGTAAGAAAAATTATATAAAATTTCAAACATTATGGGGTCAGGCCTGACCCCCATGTGCGCTAGAGCAAGAAAGGTTATTGCTAATGTGGTTTTTTCCTTCTAGAACTTTTTGCTCTTTTTAATGAGCGATTTAGCTATTTCGAGCGCTTTTTCAGTCTCTACTTCAATATGAGGGGTGATTCCCACACTTTCCCAATTTCTATTGTAATTGTCATAGGGAATGATCGGTTCTCCAATAGGAACTGCGACATTGAAATTTTTACCGGCATCACATAATTCAGTGACGTTAGCCGCTCCTCTTGTAGTCTCGCCTATAACTGTAACCCTAGTATTGTCTCGATTAAGCTCTTTAAAATGACAAACAAAATCTTCGCCCGCGGACATAGTGTAACGACTGATTAATATATATATGGGAGTTTGGAGCATTCTCTCCTCTTTAGGAAGGCGTTCATACGACCATGTTCGCTTTGGTTCTATCGGAAAAATACTCGTTTCTTTTGGTTGTTCTCGATATTCATAATGGGACAACAGCACATCTGCTTCGTGAAAGTAGCTGCAAAATAATTCAGACATGGAAGTTGAGCCCCCGCTGTTTCTCCTTAAATCGAAAACAATCGCTTCCGGGTTTGAATCTTTTATTTTATTGATTAATTCAATTGCCTTTTCTTTAGTTATCTCTTTTCCATCAAAGATAGCTTTTGGATTTTCCATTTTATGTATTTCAAGAAGACAAGCTCTCCCTTCTTCTAATACTTCTACTTCGCCAAATCCAAAGTGATTGGACTCTAAACGATGTAATTCTTTTTTCTTCGTTTCTTCTGCAGACTCCGGTATAGGCTCATTTCTTTTCGTCTCGACTTCAAAGTGAAGGTCATGACTTGTCTCTCTTAAGTCATTAGTCAATCTGAATGCAAATTCATCCGCTTCGTAAATGTCTTCATAATCCCCGTTATTAAATTTTGATACTATAACATCTACAAATTCGGTACCTTTTAACGTGTCAAAATATTTTAAAGTGATTTGTTCACAAATGCTATCCAGAGAGGATTTGAGATCAAAAGGGCGCGCTGTTTCACGAATGAGGTGCGCAAGTTCTATTTTTCCATCTTTTTGAATTTGATCGGCGATTTCAAAAAGAACAACTTCCGGACAGTTAGAATTCTGGATGATTTTTGTAATTTGTTCTTTATCAGACGAATTACAGGAGTTTAAGGATTTGCAAGTGTTCTCTCTCAATGCGGCAGCCTCTTCAGAATCATAACTTTGTTTATTTAATAAAGCATCAGTAACCGGATCATAGGTTTGTTTTGTAATAGAGATGCAATTAGCTCCAATTGCGTCTGAGGAAGCCTCTAAATTCTTTAATAATTTTGTTTCGTCTTTAAAGGAGTTTTTACGCAATGATTCAAATAAGTTACGTGCACAATCAGGTAGTTTTGCATCTTTATTAATTCCATAATTTCTACCACCCACACAAATTTTTCCGTCAGACCTGTCCGTATCGTGAAGAGAAACTGTGTAAGCTTTGTTTTCATGAATGAAATGTACTTCGTACTTAACTGACATAAAATTCCCTCCGTTGGAGTCAGGCCTGACAATCTGACATTTGGCGGTCGTTATGAGCATTAAGATAAGATCATTAGAGTCCCGTTTGATCTTTAATAGACAAAGAAAAATAGGTCGGATCCATTATATTCTCTTTTTTAATATTCTAATTATTAAGATTAAGTAGATATATCCTATATATGATTATATCATATTATTTTTTTAAATGTATTATTTTAATATTTTAATATTTTAATATTTTAATATTTTAATATTTTACTGTTTTATTTTTAATGAATTCTATTTAAAGAAGGGGAATACGATTTTAATTATCAGACGTTTTGGGCAAGCATGGGGGTCAGGCCTGACCCTCATATGTTTAATTTTATTGATCATTCTATTATCATTGGAAGAAATTATCGCATCACTACTTTTATAGAGGACTCTTATGGTTACGCTGAAAGCAAATTTATCCCTACAATCAACACGGTGATTCCGTTCCGCTGTCCGGCTATTCTAAAATTCAGATAGGTCGAACCGTCAAATTTTGTCCTCGAAGTACATATACAGATCAGACATACCTTATAGTCCAATGTTTTTTGGGAATAATAACAATTTTATCCGTCTCAACTGTAATATTCGGAATACTCGGGAAAGACTTTGAGAACGATAAGCAAAAACTATTATTACTGTGATAGGAGTCGGGGGTACCGTGATTTCTCTTATCAGTTGTTTTGTAAATGCTCAGATTTTTGGAAAACAATCCCTCGCAAATACTCCAATAGAATTTTTAGAGGTCTGACAACATGGGGTCAGGCCTGACAATCGAATGTTTGACTAGTATTTTTTTGAACTTTTAAAAAATATTTCTCTATTAATGCATCAGCTAAAGCTAAACCTTTTTCTATTGAATATTTTTCAATATTTTTCAATATTTTTTTTCATTTTTTCATCTGTAGCTTCAATTAAATCAATTCCTAAAGTATCTGAAAGCCGTAAAAGATATAGAAATATATCAGCAATCTCTTCTGAAGCGGCATTTAGCTTTTCTTTCTTCAAAGATGTTGCTTGTTTTTCATTGAGCCACATAAAGATCTCTGCAAGTTCTGCAACTTCCACTGATAAGGCCATCGCTAAATTTTTTGGTGTCTAAAATCTATTCTAATTTCTCTCTAAAGTAAATTTTTTATGGGCGTTCAGAATTCTTTGAATGTCGTTCATTATTTTTTCCTTATGAGGTCACTTATTTTTTATGTAAAAGATCATTAAAATCAATAATAGAAGAAAAAAAATCACTTTCCCTTAAGTATTCATCCACCCCATTTACATGGATCAAGACAGGTCTAATTGAAATGTTCCTAGGTAAAGCTAAACTATCGATTTTCTGCTTCACTTCATCAATGACACTTCTTGTGATTTCTCGACTGCTAAATTTAATTTCACATAAATAACAAGTTCCAAACTTGGTTTGGATCATGTAGTCAATTTGGCATCCCTTTCGATCATTCGCTTTACGTTGGAAAAATGGATTGTCATTCACAATTTCAGAAGGATCGATACCAATGATTTTTTGTAGCGTTTTTCGATTGCTAAGAACAAGATTTTCAAATTGCAATCCCATTGCAGATTGCCACTGAGGCAATAGTTTCAGCCCTTGTTTTTCAATTTTTTTTTTATTCGGTTCAATATACTTAAGATAGAATCTTAAATAGTTATCTTTCAGTCGATAATGACTTAATTTGGAATCCAGACCCGTTTTAAGATGCCAGGTAAAATCGCGAGAAACAAACCCGGCCGTGACCAGGTCTTCCATGTATTCAGAAACCAGGCTATTTTTTTCCATCTTCAAGGCTGTATAAATATCCTTAAGCTCACAGGGTCCATCTGCAAGTCTTTCAACGATAGTTTTGTACGTAGCGCTTCTGGAAGAGAATAAATCTGAAAAAATTCGTTCAAATTCACTAAAAAGAAAGCCTTCTTTCTGAAAACAAAGCCTTTGAATATTATTTTCCGCACTTTGATTCGGTAAAATTTCTTCAAGATAGCGTGGAACACCTCCCATAACGGAAAGAAGTTTTAATTTATCAAAAGCAGAAACTTTTGTCTGCTCCGAAGTCCAAAATTCATTACACTCATGGAGAGGAAGTTCTTCTAAAATAATATCAAGAGATATTCTTCCCATGAAACCTGTGCTACTTAAGATGTTTTTTTCTATCCAACTCGAAATTGATCCACATAAGATAAGAATCAATTGTGGATTATTTTTAAAATAGAGATCCCATGCCGTTTTAAGCTTACCTAAAAATGTAGGATCTTTTGAACCCATCCAACTAATTTCATCTAAAACAAGGACTGCTTTTCCTTTTTGAACTTGCTGTGCCAAATGCCAAAACAAATCACCCCAGTCATCTGCTCTTGGAAGAGGTATTTTCATTTCCCGATGTAGTTGACGAGCGAATTCTTCTTTTTGGTCGGCAGCTGAAATACCGCTTGTTGGCGGAAGCCCGGAAAAAACATAATGAGGGGTTTTCTGAGCGAATTCTTGTGCCAAACGACTCTTTCCAATGCGGCGTCTTCCCCGAATGACCACAAGACTTGCTGATTTTTTCTTAAAGAGTTCGTTGAGTATTTGAAGCTCTCTTTTCCGACCTATAAATAAATTCTGCATTTTGAATCCTTATTTGGTGATGAATTCATTATACCAAAATTAAGTCACTAAATCAATAATATTCGATTTAGTGACTAAATATTTAGGAAGGAACCGGATTTGGGGTCCGGCCTGACCCCAAATTCTGATCCCAAATTCAAATTCAAATTTTATCAAAAATTAAGGAGTTGATATAGCTTTTAAAGCATCTTCATAGCTCTCTTCAAATTTATTTTTAAATCTAAAAGAGTTTTCAGGGTCAATTGTTCGAGAAGTTAAAATTCCTTGAGATATTTCAGTAGTTGAAATTTCCGGATCACGTAAACCCCGACCATCTTTATCATGATTATAGATGATTATTTCAATGTTTTTTATAGTAAAGGGACGTTCTTTAAGAAATTCCTGAATCTCATTATTTTCAGTAACCGCATTTAGTAATTCATGTGCTGATTTTATTACGAGTTTTCTCAATTGTTCTTTACTGTGAGGATAACTCGTAGTAAAGTATAGTGCTAATTTTTGTATTGGACCTCCCGGCATTGCGACACCTGTTCCGCAAGGGTAAAGCTTATATTTTTCTTTGATGAGTTTTGCCGTTTTAGCTAAGATATAATCTACAAGTTGTTCATCTTTTGGGATAGGATAGTCACATTGTTTATTTGACATAATAAATGCTGTGAAAATTAATAACATCAGCGATAAAAAAATAATCAATTTCATAAAATGCCTTGTCATACCGAATCTATTATGGTTTGGATATAGCTTTGAGGGCTTCTTCGTAAGTCTCTTTAAATTCTTGTTTATATTTAAAAGTATTGGCTGCATCAACCGTTTGATAAGTTAAAATACCTAGTGATATTTCAGTAGTTGAAATTCCCGGATCATATACTTCTCTACCGGTTTTATCGCTGTTGTAGATTATTATTTGAATATTGTTTAGAGTAAAAGGACACTCTTTAAGATATTGCTGAATCTCATTATTTTCAGTAACCGCATTTAATAATTCGTGTGCTGATTTTATTAGTAATTCTCTTAATTGCTCTTTAGTATGGGGAGATTTTGTATCAAAACAAAGCGCTAATTTTTGTATAGGACCTCCCGGCATTGCAGCGCCTGTACCGCAAGGTCGAAGATTATATTTTTCTTTGATGAGTTTTGCTGTTTTAGCTAAAATGCTATTGACAAGTTGCTCTCCTCTTGAGAGCGGATAATCTTCCTGTTTACCTGACATAATAAATGCTGTGAAAATTAATAAAATTAACAATAAAGAAAGAATATATTTCATAGTATTTTTCCATTTGAGGTAATATAATTTGTTATATGTTTTCTTAATACTTTTTGATAAGTAGGACTCATAAACTCGTGATCAAAGATAGAAGCTTTCGGATCTGAATCAAGTTCAACAATCGAGTTCTTTTCTCGTTTGGCACCGGCTCTATCTATCCTTGGCACAAAGTCTCGCCATGGCTTTGCTCGATAATGAAAAAGATCTGCACATGTTTCCTTATAGATGTATCCTGCGGGAGCAATGCCGACGACTAATATACGATCACGAAGCTCAGGCGGATAATCTAACAGAGCATTCCTGACATGAATGGCTCCTTGGCTATGGCATATCATCAGGAATTTGGTATTTGCCGAACTTTTTTCAAAAAAACTATTCCACATTTTATGGAGCTGTCGAACAGGTTCTGTGGCGATATAATTCAATCCCATGCCGCATTCCACAGGGTCTATCTTTTTTCCATGTGTCGCATTATACACACCATGGATATTATATCCGCCTGAGAGAGTAGAAAGATATTGAGCACTTGCTTTAGCGTCTTCAAAATCATTCCAAATCCCGTTGATAAAACCTATCCCCAAACCGTTTGGTAGATTAAGTGTTCCATCCAAATCATAACAGGAAGAATTGTTATAGTAATCTTTGATGAATATATCCCGGCTATAATAGTTCTTGTAAAATTTTTCAAAGTAATCATTATAAGTAATGGTAGGAAGACTTGCTGCTGATGTTTTCCCGATGTCGCCGCCACGTTTACAGGTGCGATGTTTTTCGCAATAGCAGTGAGATTCGACTTCTCCGTAAAAGTACCCGGCAAATTTGTTTTCCGAATTTGCTTCTGTTGCAAGACCGAAGCGATCGAAGGAATTTACCTGATTATTGTGAAGATAGGAATAAAGATTGGGACCGTCTATAATTCCGGCCGGATCCGGGCTAATCCACCTGCCGATGGTGGGATCGTAGAAACGAAGTCCGAATAAGATCAGACCGGAGTTTTCATCCACCCGTTTTTCTGCAAATCTCCATGGATTGCCCATTATGGAAACTTCTTCTTTTCCGCCGGCTTCATTAAAGATTGATTCTTCGCCAAAAGCTGTGTACTCATAACTTTCCACAATTTCACGGCTTTGAGGATCGATTAATTTGATGACATTGCCTGCCACATCATGCAGGGGCACATACACTTCACCTTTAATTTCAATAGCGATGCAGGTAGGGGCTAATTCATCTCCCTGCAGGCCGGGGATTTTTAAAGTCTCAATGACCCCTTTTTGAGAAATGGTGCCGATTTCCTGATAGCCTAAATAAAGATAGCGTGTGGTGGAGAGGGTTTTTTTGTTTTTGCCTTTAGTATTGAGATGCTTTTCGACTAGGACTCTGCCATAAGGATCATAAGAGAAGGTGATAGCAGTTTGATCTGCTTTTTTTATAGCGGTGAGTTGAGAGAGAACATTGTTTTCAAAACTTGTTTCCTCTCCGTCCAAGACTTTTTTTAATAGATTGCCTTCCGGATCATAAGAAAATTTAACATCGGAATACGAGACTAATTGATTGAGAGTATTATAGATGAGTTCTTCATTATCTGTTTTGATACGATTATCCAAAGAATCATAGCTATAGGCTTTCTCTTGTATTTTTTTCTCATAAGTAAGTTGCGAAAGATTGTTATAAGTATATTGTTGCGGATTGTCTCCTTTTACCTCTACAATACTTCCTAAAAGATCTCTTGTATATTCTTCTCTAAAAAAATCATTCTGACTTTCGATCTTTTGACCGTTAAGATTATAGCTATATTTCTGAGCCCCTACATATCCCAAATGCTCTTCATTAAGTAATTGTCCCAGAGTGTTATAATTGTCATAAATATGAGAATACAAAATCTTGCCCTGATCGGAAATACGACTCACTTCGCGACCAAAAACAGCATCATAAGTATAGGCAATTTTAGACTCATCCGGGAGAGTAATTTCTTTCAGGCGTCCTTTTCTGTCATAGGCATATAATATAGTATAAGAGCCTTCTCCGTCTTTGATGGTTTCTTTGGTGACTTGATTGAAGGCATTATAGGTTTTTTGGATAGATTTCCCTTGAAGAGAATTGGCTGAGAGAATATTTCCTTTCCGATCATAAGAGTAGGTATTGGAAATTTGCAGCTCTTTTTTGTTGTTTTGTGATTCGATTTTGTGAAGATTGCCGTCTTTGTTGTAAGTATATTGAATAGACACTGAAGCATCCGGCATAGCCTTGCAGACTAATTTCCCTAAAGAGTTATACTCGTAACGAGTGTATTTTGCTATAGGACTTTCCGGTTCTATAAGTTCTTCTTTTAATTGCCCCATAGAGCCATATCTACGCATCGTTTTTTGGGAAGCGACTATTTCTCCGTTAACGACTTGATCTTGAATTTCGCAAGATTTATTGCCTAGGTAATCATAAAGCGTTTTTTGAGAAGATAAAAGGATGCCGAACGGATCTTTTTTTGAAATAGAAGAGATTCTGCCAAGAGTATCAAATTCGATTTCTGTTTGAACTCCAATTGGATTGATCACTGTTTTTTTGAGGACAGTTTGGCCTAAACTATTTTGATACTTATTATCGATGAGGATTCTTGTCTCTTGATTTAAGCCGTCAAAATAAGCAACAGGCTCTCCTTGGGAATTGTAATCGGTTTTCACCAATATAGTTTTGACATTATTTTCAAGGTTGTATTCCTCAACGCATTGATCCTGAAGATTATAGCTAAAATATTTTTGGAGTAAAATATTTTGTCCGGCATCTTCTATTCTTTTTTGGAGAATATTTCCTGATAAATCATATTCCAAACACTCTACCGAATAATCAAAAGGTCCGGTATCAAACCAAACACGTCTTTGCTGAATGCGTCCGAATGCATCATAGATGAATTCAGTTTTTCGGGTATCGGGGCTGTTTTCGTTTTGACCGCTCCCATATTGGATAGTAGAAGAAAGTCTTCCTGCCGGATCAAAAGAATAGCGCTTAATAAAAGAATCTTCTTTTTCATAAATACATCGGAAACCGTTATATTGACGGGATCGGCTTATTAAAAAAGAAGAAACACCTGTTTCTCCGGCGGTAGAACTCTCTTCATAAACAGATCTTCCCAAATAATCGTATTCATACACCGTGATAATTTGGTCTCGTGTTAAAGAGCGATGCAGGCTACCTTCTGCATCATATTTAAATAGTTCGAATGTACCGTCGGGATAAGAAATTTTGGTAGGATCGCCCCGTAAATTAAACGACTTACAAGTAACAGATCCTATCGGATCCGTTATAGTAATGATATTTCCAAAAATATCATAGGTATAGTAAAAAGTGGGGCGAATGATTTTATTATATTCATTGACCGTTTCCGGATGAATGACTTTCGTTAAGCGATGGAATGAATCATACTCGTACAGCGTTGTATTCCCAAAACGGTCTCTAGAGCCGGTTTTTCTTCCTAAAATATCGTAGGCATTGAACAGGCTGAATTCCTCTTCCGGATTCATTTCCATAATTTGAATCGGTTGATTATGAAAATCATATTTCGTTTTTATCTCTCTGTTCTCGTGCGGAATAAAACGGGAAATCTGATTGCCTAAGGCATCATATTCATACATAACTTCTCTTCCTATAGCATCGATTTGTGAAGCTATTTGACCTGTAGGGAGATAGGTTCTTTTTTCTGTAAAAGCGTATTGTCCGTTCGAATCATAAGTGCTGCAAGAGAGCAAATTAGACTGATTATCATATTGGTTGACAAATTTTTTGATTAAGATTTCCTGCTTATTTTTAAGATCAAATGCTTTTTCTTCCGTGACTTCCGGAAGGCCGACTCCGGGGAGAGTTTCTTTAGGGGTGATTTTTTGAATATGTCTTTCAGTGATTTCAGAAAGATCATCCTCACCTTCTTCAGAACCGTCATCTTCGATTGTTCTAACGCAAATGTTATCTTCATTATAAAAATAAAAAGTTCTTTTTTGGATGAATCCCTTACCGTAAATTAATTTTCTTGTTAGAAGGTTAGTCCCCGGTTTATAGGTATAAAGAGTTTGATTTCCTTTGCAGTCTCCTACTCGTGTAAGCAAATTGAATCCGTCAGTTGAATAACCGAATGTTTTCATATGACATTCTTCTGCATCCGGATTAAGGATTTTACCTTCAGATGAAATCTGTAACGAAACCTCTTCTTTTCCTGTTAAATTACCGTACAGCTTTTCTTCAATAACATTGTAGGACTTATCATACTGAAAAGAACGGAAAGAATGAGTTCGTTTACCGTCTCCGATGGATTTAGCCATAAGAAGTCCGGCTTCTGATTTATTATTTCCCCAAAACCTTGTCTCGATGCGATAAAGATTATGATGATCATCATATTGTTCAATCATTTTTAGTTGAAAATAGGCATCATAAATATAGCGCGTTTTAATTCCCATAGCATCGAACACATCAGTATAACCGTCTCCATAGGAAAATGAATGTAGGATTTCTTCTTTTCCGGATAAAGCGTTCGGTCTTTTTAAGGCCACAACTTTCCCTTCCGAATATTCCGCTTCAATAAAGCGTCCTTCAGGCAGATTTTTTCGAATTAATTCTCCTTCATATTCATAAGAGGTAGGCATACAATGAGAACCGCTTACATGAGTCAGTCGGTAATTTTTATCTGCCAAAACAAAATGATAGTGAAGTTCACGCGCGTCACTTGTTTCAATGGTGACTACACATCCCTTTTCCTTAAATTCATACGAGAAGTGAAGCCAAGAAAATATCTTGTGAGACGTAATGTTTTTCATCTCGACGGCAATAAGATGTCCTTCAGAATCATACGAAAAGAAAAGTTTGTTGCCGCTCGGTAAATTTTCCTGCACTAAATGAAAATAATCCGCTTCAATCATTTGAGATGCCATAAGGGGAGTCATTTCTTCTCCCAAAATCGCCGAAGGTAAGGAAGAAACTTTTTCATAAATCCGCTTAGATCCGTCGCCTAAAGTTAATTCACAAGTGTTCCCTTTACAATAGAGAAGATTATTTTTGTGATTATTTTGCCCGTTCATTTCTTTGGCATACGTATTGACAGTTCCCGGGGCCTGATTCCAAATATCGATTTTAAACGGATCTTTACTCTGTCCGTTAGCATTTCTCCAGCCGCTATAAGGCAAAATTCCACCGGATCGTTCTCCTACAAAGGCTGTAGAGAAATCAAACCGGTCTTTGCCGACTGTGCAGAATTTTTTAGAGGGATCTTTTCCTATTACGAGAAAACGTTCAGGGAAAATTTTCCATCCGCCGGATTGTGTACCTGTAATGCTGTCTCGATTGCTATAAAAACGTTGTAAAATTAAAGAATCAGGACCGGTAATAAGCAAATCTGTGGCAGCTTCACAATAATCTCCGGTGATGACATTGACACAATTGTGAATGAAAGCATCCGGATCAGATTCCGTAGAAACAAGCGGAACTTGATTGGCAGCTACTTGTAAAGATGAAAAAAAAGTGACTAAAAAACAAAAAATAAAATTGTGAATTTTCATGATGATATACCTTTTTAAGAAGCTATCAAAATACTATACACAAATTTTTTAGACAATTTTTTTCTTGATAATCGCACACCATTGGGGTCAGGCCTGACCCCAATGGTGACCCCAATGGTGTTAGCCGATAGTCATATAGCGTTTCACAGACCAACGCCAAAAGAGATTTGCTACAAGCAGAAAGCCTGCAGCAGCTGCTAAAAGTGCGGGTAATGCCTCATGATCTGCGGGGTCAACAAGTACCTTCGTCGGAAAGCTTGCTATCATACCTACAGGGATAATCAGCAGGATAATATAGCGAATACCGGGTCCGTAAAGATGATCGGGTCTCTGGCCCATTTTAAAGAAAGTAAAATAAAGTTCATGAAAATGCTCTGCACGGGTCATTAACAGGGCTACAGTACAAAATATCAGTCGGGTTGAGTAGAAAATAGAAAGGGCGGCAGGTACAACGATAAAGATCAGTAAAGAATGCATCCAAGGAAAACCTCCGGGTAACAATGAAAGGCTCCATAATAGCCATGAGAGGGCAAAGACTGCATTTAACAGAAAACCGCATTGAATTTTTTGTGATGTCATCAATTGCTGCGAGCTGACGGGCCTTAACAAAAGAAGATCTAAATCACGGTGTACAATTTTTTCGGAAAAGACCTCAAAGTTATAGGCAAAGAAGATCATTTGAAATGCATCTACAAGAAATAGCACACCTAAAAAAACGCGCATTTCCGCAATGCCCCATCCGCCTAAGCTATCGACATGAAGATAAAGAGCTTCAAACAAAACTATCTGCATCGCATACCATAAGATGTCGTTTGTAAATTGAAGCACCAAATTAAAAGGCACCTGTAAATCGGCTATGGCGCTCAATTTAAAAAAGGTCCATTCCAAATGCAGCATTTTTTTAAGAGATTCTCTCATCATCTATGCTCCTGTTCCACTATAACGACGTAACCCTTGGGTCCAGATGAATCGAGCTAACAGACCAAAAACAACACCTCCGACTGCCAGGCTGATAAATCCTTTCATAAAAACGTCTGCGTCAATGCGTCCCGAAAGATACGCCGCCGGTAAGTAAATTCCGCAACTAAAGGGAAGCGCGATGACCCATTCACGTATCGGTGAGGGTAATAAATCCAGGGGCATTAATTCACCGGTAAGAATCCAAATTATCATGTTTTTACTGTTGTTGAGGCTATAGACATTGTCAAAGAAAAATGCCATTGCAGCAACAGCAAAGTGTAAGGAAAAAAGGAGAATCACATAACATATCCCCATGAACAAAACGATCGGAAGTCTTTCTATGTGAAAAGGAAGATCCCACCGCCAAGCAATAGCCGAGATAACAGGAACCATCACGAACGCAGTGATCAATTTTTGCCCTAACAATTGTCCCATGTGATACTCAAAAAAAGAACTTGGTCTCAATAATAAAGCATTGACAGCTCCGTTATTGATTTCTGCAATCATGGCTCGCTCAAAGCGCCAATTCATACTTCCCAGTTGCAGAATTGTATACAGAAAGTATCCCAAATAATAACGTACCGGAAAACCTCCCAAAAGCTCATTTCCGGAAGCTTTTATCAGACCCGTCCAAAATGCCGCCTCCACCAAAAAATAGCAGAGGGGAATAAGTGTAATCGCCATAAAAAAATCTATGGGATAGGTTATTCTAGAGGCTATTCCCAGTCTTATGCAGGCTAGATTCTTTTTCAAGAAAGATACGTATGACATCTTCAAAATCCGGTTCTTCTATTTTGAGATCCCGAATCGGGATCCGGGAAGTAATTATTTTTAAGGAATCGAAAAGCTCTTCAGATGATAATGAATGATCAAATGACAGGGCTCCCGCCGGAATTTTAAGGTTCGGCGAGATGGTCAATTCCTCTGTTAGCGGCACTGTAAAATCAGCGACCAACCGCTTTGTCTTCGGTGTTAAGGACATGAAATGATCGACAGTTCCGTCATAGGCAAGAGCTCCGTGACTCATGAGGAGCAAGCGGTCTGCCAACAAGGCAATGTCATCCATGTAATGACTTGTAAGGATAATTGTTACATCCGTCCCTTTTAATTCTTCTAAAATGAATTGGCGTATATTTGTTTGCGCAACAACATCCAATCCGATAGTAGGTTCATCAAGAAAAAGAATTTTTGGAGAATGCAGAAGGCAGCCTATCAACTCCATTTTCATCCGTTCGCCTAAACTTAGACGTCGCAAAGGTACTTTTAGTACATGGCGGCAATCCAGACGACCGGCCAATTCGTCAACACGTTTAAGTGTTGCGGTCCTATCAAGATCGTAGATAGCGATCAACAGATGAAAGCTGTCACCGGCGGGAATATCCCACCAAAGTTGATTTTTCTGCCCCAAAAGTAGGCTGATTTGTCTCAAAAAGGCATTGGGCCGCTCCCAAGGAGTGTATCCGAGAACGGACGCAGTTCCCTCAGTAGGAAAAATCAGTCCTGACAATAGTTTTAATAGCGTTGTTTTCCCTGCTCCGTTGGAACCTACGAGACCTACGATTTGTCCTCTAGTGATCTCAAGATCTATCGGCAATAAGGCATGTTTAATCTCAGACGTGTTAGAAAACATCCCTTTCATTGCCGCTAAAAGACCCGCTTCTTTGCGGTAAGTCCGGTAACTACGAGCGAGTTGATTTGTTTTAATGACTATTTCGTTCATGTTATCCGCTGATTATTTCAAAACAATGTCGATTATTCGACTCCTTAAGAATTTTAATGATTTATTGCGTTACTAACAAGAAAATAAATTTATTAATAATAGTTCAGAGGGTAAATAGGTGAAAAAAGCGAAAGATTTATTGTTGCTCTTGAAGTGAATAATTATTGATAACAACATTATTTAAGTGAAATTTATATTGTTTATAATTTAGCATTACTTTAAGCTTTAAAAGGATAAACCTATAATCAACTACTAAGGAGAGAATATGTTGATAAGTTTTATCCAAAAAATTCTTACTATCGTCATTCTGATAACCTCAATATCTTTACCCGCATGTGCTGCAGAAAATACTCAGTCGGAAAAACCGGCTCAAGTAAAATCTTTTATTGAAAATATCATACAATCACCGGTTATACTCGACAATAATCAACTCAGCCGAAACTCCTTGCGAGGATCTGTATATGAATTATTAAATAATGCGCAATCTTCTATAGTAATTCTTTCATTTACCTTTTCAGATCCGGAAATCATTCAAATTGTAAATCAGAAAGCGAGCGAGGGTGTGGATGTTCAACTCATCATCGATCGAGATCATTTGAATATATTCAGCGGAAAATTACATCCTTCCATACAAATCGGCACACGCGCGTACGGTGAAGGGCATTTACATCATAAAATCTTGGTTGTGGATCAGGAATATATCTGGTTAAGTTCCGCCAATTTCACAATCAGCGCTCTCACGGCTTCAAAAAATTTAGCCGTAGGATTTTTTAGTCCGGAAATAGGAGCGCAACTCTATCAGGAAGCATTAGACATTGCCTCGTATCGGTCGCGAGTCGGTACAACGCCTCTTTCATGTTCATATGGAGATCAGCTTTTAGAATTGTATATACTCCCACATAATGCCCCCGAAGCTCCACGCCCCACAGAAACGATGATGAATGAAGCCGGAAAGCAAAAACTGATTAGCTTAATCGACAATGCCCGACATCATATCAAAATTTCCGTCGATGTATGGACATACAAAGATGCCGCTCGAGCCGTTATCAATGCCGTGCACAGAGGTGTTCAGGTCGATATCGTAGTAGGAAGTACCGCGGATGAAGCCGTTAAAATGATGATGCAAAGCGGAATCGGGATAAAACAAGGAAGTAATCTTCATCATAAATTCATGCTAATAGATCATAAAATACTGTTGAACGGATCACCGAATTGGAGCATGAATGCATTTTCAAGAAGCGATGAAAGTTTTATTGTCCTTTACAATCTCACCGAAGAACAAGAGAAAGCTCTGGAAAGCTCTTTAACAGTTGCAGGATTACCTATTGCAATGCATCTCAATGAAACAGTAGAGGTAAGTGATGAAGAGGAAGTGGTCAACGAAAGAATCGAACTTATCAATAGAACAGTCACTACTCTAAATGAGGAAATCAACAAAGCACCCAAAAGTCAGGAAAATCAACGGCTCATTGCTATCGCCCAAAGGCTTTCGGCTGATCTGACTAAATTTATCCCTCACTTGAAAACTGCGCCGACTCCCGGATGCTGCTTATATGAAGGTGATCACTACCTTGCGAATGTGATCGCTATAGCAGAAAAACAGGAACGGGTGGAAGCCGCGATTAAATATATAAAAAATGTGAAGGGAACTGATCAAAAAGTCTCTGATTATTTCCAAAAAACATTGAAGAAATTGCAGTCGGGAATCAACGCACCTTTACCGGATTATTTCCATGCTACAAGAGCCGGATTGGAAGGCATTATAGCAGGTCAAAGCATCATACAATCCAAAACAGGTCTTACAGGTCCCGGGACATATATCTCCTGCAATAATGAAGGTGATCATGGCTACGGAAGCCACGCTTTTGCCATTGATGAAGGCTGCTTAGTTGATACTCAGGCAATCTTTCGTACAGGAAGACACCCCATAACCAATGTCTTTTTTAGTTTATGGGCTTCGGTATTAAGAGATATCCCGATCACGGAAGAAAATATCGCTTTCATTGACACATCGGCAGACGATGTTCCTTATGTGAGAGCACTTCTCGATCAGCAAAATATAAATATTGAAGTCGTAGACAGAAACACAGCAGAAGGGATTTTACACATTTTTGACATAACGACAAAAAGACGAGAATTGCCTTCATTCTTTTGGGAAAAATTCAACTCACAAGACCATCTTCCTAAAATTGCACCGGTTACAAG
>JABDBB010000027.1:0-807 GCA_013288845.1 Chlamydiota bacterium
ATAAAGGGGAGTCCGGCCTCGTGTAATTTTGCGAGTGCCGCGGCGGTTTTTGCCATTTGCATAAGAGAAAAGGTCGATTCCTGCATCCGTGCTCCGCCGGAGGTGGCGACGATGACGACGGGAAGGGAGAGTTCTAAAGCCAGTTCGATCAGTCGGGTAAGTTTTTCCCCGACAACGGATCCCATAGAGCCGCCCATGAAGTTAAAATCCATGACTGCCACGGCGACGGGAAGTGATCCCATTTTACAGGTCCCTGTTACGACAGCTTCTTTACGCCCTGTTTTTTCTTTTGCGAGTGCCAGACGTTCCGGATAATTTTCTGTATCGGTAAATTCCAAAGGAAAACAAACGGACGCCCGTCGGCTCTGAAAAATAAATAAAAAAACGGACTACCTATGAGCAAAAAAGAATCGGCCGGAGAATTTCAAATTGAAATCCCGACTGTTACAGATAATAAAGAAAAAATTCCGGTATACGGATCTGCCGGTGCGGCAGGCGCCGATGTCAGAGCGGATATTCGCTCCTCCATCGCTATTCCGCCGGGAATAGTACACCTGATTCCCACCGGACTGTATTTTGAAATACCGGAAGGCTACGAAATTCAAGTGCGCCCGAGAAGCGGTCTCGCCTTCAATCATATGGTCACCGTCTTAAATACCCCCGGGACAATCGACAGCGATTATAGAGGGGAACTAAAAGTCATTCTGATCAATCACGGAGATGATACATTTATCGTCACTCCGGGAATGAGGATCGCCCAACTGATTGTAGCTCCGGTCCTACGTGCAAATTTTTCTTTTCGTGAAG
>JABDBB010000027.1:817-16315 GCA_013288845.1 Chlamydiota bacterium
CGGAAGTACGGGAACACATTGAGCTTCAAAGGACAACACATTAAAAATATGAATAAAATTTCTAAATATCTCGCTCCGGAAAGAGTGGCTTTTCTTACTGTAAAAGATCGGGATGAAGCAGTGAAAGCGCTCGTAAATTTAGCGTATACCACAGGAAAAATTGATGACCGGACCGAATTTTATGAAGCCATCATCGACCGGGAAAAAATTGTTTCTACAGGAATAGGCATGGCCGTTGCCATTCCACATGCTAAGCTTGCCAATTATGATAATTTTTTTATTGTAGTAGGAATCTTATCCGTAGGTGTAGACTGGAATACAATTGATGAATCTTTAGTGAGAATCATTTTTATGATCGGCGGACCGGACGATAAACAGACGGAATACCTGCAAATCCTCTCCGGAATCACCTCCGTAGTGAAGGACGAAGGGAGAAGAAAACTGCTGATGAATGCATCATCTCCTAGAGAGGTTACCGAACTATTGGAAAATTTCTAATGAAATTGTGGAGGATATTATGGATTTAACGATAAAAGATGTTGCCGCTCTGCTGAATTTGTCGAAATCGACTGTAGATGAATGGGTTGCACAAGGAACCATCCCTTGCTATCGCATCGGAGATCAGTATCGATTCAGCAGAATAGAAATCGAAGATTGGGTCTTACGAAAACAATCCGGCGAACTTTCTGCAAACGGTTTCGGAGAAGCCGATATCCATGGAACGGGTAGTCGCCAATTCTCTCTTTATCGCGCCATTCATAAAGGCGGTGTCCTACACAAAGTTCCCGGAAAAGAAAAAGAAGAGGTAATCCGAAATGCAATGAAAACCATTGCAAAAGACCTCAAATTTGATCCGGATGTCCTGACAGAAATGCTCATCGATCGCGAACGCCTTCAGCCTACTGCTCTCGGACACGGAATAGGATTGCCTCATACGCGGGATTCTTTTGTCAATGCTCTGCATGATCGTGTAGTAGTCGCATTTCCCGAACATCCTCTACAGGATTACGGAGCGCTCGACGGCGAACCCGTCACCACTTTATTTTTTCTCTTTGCTTGTGATGACAAAAAACACCTGCATCTCCTTGCAAAAATTGCGCATTTCAGCAACCTGGCCACAACTCTGGAACTTTTGGAACGTAAACCGAATAAAGTGGCTCTACTGGACTATGTAAAAGAGTGGGAGGGTCAGGTAGGAAAAGTTCTTTCGGCCGGTAAAACAAAATAACTCTGAAATAAGGCCGTAAATCATGAAGGTAACTTACATCAAAAGTGCCACGGTGATTGTGGAATATAACGGTGTTAAGGTGTTGTGTGATCCTTGGCTTACTGACGGAATATATTACGGGAGTTGGTACCACTACCCTCCTCTTTCTTATACTCCGGAAGATGTGGCGGATGTAGATTATATTTATATTTCACATATACACCCGGACCATATGGATCGGAATACTCTCGGTCGCCTTCCGAAAAATATCCCTGTTCTTATACATGATTATGAAGAGAAATATCTTCTGCGAATCATTCAATCTTTGGGATTCGAAAAGATCATAGAAATTGCCCACAAACAGACATTTAGCCTTTCAGAAGGATTTACACTGGAAATCCTCGCTGCCGACAACTGCGATCCGAAAATATGCGGAAAATTTTTTGGATGTCCGATCTCCGGACATTCGGAAAAAACTCTCCAAATTGATTCTCTGGCTTTATTTCACGGCGGTGATTTCACTGTATTGAATACAAACGACTGTCAATTTGAACTCGCAGGGGGAGTGTGCGATTATATCGCAGAAAAATATTCTTCGATCGATCTGATTCTTGTCGGATATAGCAGTGCAACGGCCTATCCGCAATGTTTTAGCAATCTTTCTGTCGAAAAGAAAATAGCGGAAAAATTGCGTATCCGACACCAATTTTTGGAAAAAGCCTGCTCTTATATATCCCGACTCAATGCGAAACATTTTTTACCCTTTGCCGGACAATATGTTTTGGGAGGCAAATTATTTACCCTCAATAAATTTCGCTCACCGCCCTATATGGAAGAACTTCCCCGTTTATTCAAAGCGTTGCTTACAGAAAAAAATATCCTGTCGGAAATGATTCTTCTTAATTCAGGTGAACATTTTGATCTGAAAGAAAACAGGCAATCAAAACTTTTTGTCTCTGCAAATCCGGAAGAAAGAGAACAATATATTCGGGAAGTGCTCTCTAAAAAGAAATTTTTGTATGAAACCGATTTTTATATCCCTCCCGAAGAGAGGACGGATCTTTTAATCCGGCTGCAAAACGCTCACGAAAAAATGTGCTCCCGAATGAAGCAATACGGTTATCAATCGGATTGGAAAGTATATTTAGATACGGATCAGGGTTTTCTTTACGAAATTCCTTTTAACGAAAATCCGGTAAAACGTGTGGACTATAAAAAAGAGGTAAAGCCTTTTGTGAGAATTTCCCTCGATTATTCTCTCCTCATCATGATTCTCGATAGAAAAGCGCATTGGAATAATGCAGAAATCGGATCGCACCTCACATTTTATCGGGATCCTGAAGAGTACGAGGTGGGAGTCTACCGCTTTTTATCCTACCTCCACAACTAAGAGGAATATCATTCGCGCAGCGTTTGGAGTGCGGTGACTCGTCACCGCTTTGCCCTCGCATCGACTTGTCGATGCGTTTTTAAAAATTAGAGAACTAATCTTTGAACGAATTTCTGAATATCTATAAACACAAAATAACGCTTAAACCGCCTCGACAAGTCGAGTCGAGGGCAAAGCAAACGCTGCGCGAATTCAATTACATCTTATATAACTAACTAATTATCAATTACTTAATTCATATTAGCTTAATTAAACTCTTCTTATGATCACAACATCCACAACATGGTGACTACCGTCATCGACTAACGCAATTTCCGGCGATGACAGGGCCACTCCGTCCAAGGTGATTTGGGAATTGCCTGAATTTATATGATCAGGATTCCTTACTGTAATATCATAATGAGAGGTTTTATATCGGTATTGTAATTTGAATTGCTCCCACTCTTTCGGAATAGAACAATTGAATGATAGAGTTTGGCCACGTAATGTAAAGCCGAGAATTTCTTCTAACCATACTCGATATACCCATGCAGCAGCACCTGAGTACCATGTCCAACCTCCGCGACCGATCCGGTTTTTGAGATCATAAATATCTCCGGCTATCACATAAGGTTCCACTTTATAGAGTTCATTCGCCTCTTCTGTTCCGGTATGCAAGGTTGGAGACAGCATTCTCAATATGTCGGCGGCTTTATTTCCGTTGCCGAGTCTTGCATATCCCATAGCCAGCCACGTAGCTCCATGAGTATATTGTCCGCCGTTTTCTCTGACTCCGGGGGGATATCCTTTTATATAGCCCGGATTCAAAGGCATTTTATCGAAAGGGGGTGTGAGCAATAAAACGATATTATTTTTTGTATCGATAAGGTGCTCTTCAGCAGACTTGAGTGCAACGGCAATCCTTTCCGGATTTGCAGCACCGGAAATAATTCCCCAAGACTGAGGTAGAGAATCAATAGTGGCTTCACTGTTTTCTTTTGATCCTAACGGAGTGCCATCATCAAAATAAGCGCGACGATACCAAGCTCCGTCCCATGCGGTTGCCTCTACTGTTTCTGCAAGGCGTTTCGCTTCGGTCCGAAATCCTTCTCCTGCCTCTTTATTTCCCGTATTGAATGTGAGTAAATCGGCAAAATCATTCATCACATGGATTAAAAACCACGCAAGCCAGACACTCTCTCCTTTTCCCTTTACTCCGACGAGATTCATTCCGTCATTCCAATCTCCGGTCCCGATTAAAGGTAAACCGTGAGGTCCTGCAGTAATCCCTCTATTAATCGCTCTGCGACAATGTTCCAATAAAGAGGCTGTTTCCGAAGAAATACGGGGGACCTGAGAAATTTCCTCTTGGTTATCCGCTAATTTATCGCCTTCCAAAAAAGGGATTTTTTCATCCAGTATTCCGACATCTCCGGTAACGCGCACATAATGAGCCGTTACGAAGGGGAGCCATAAAAAATCATCGGAACAACGCGTCCTGATTCCCGCTCCGGATTCCGGATGCCACCAATGTTGGACATCCCCTTCTATAAATTGTCGCGATGCAGCTGTAAGGATATATTTTCGGACGATAGCAGGAACCGAATAAACAAGTGCCATACTATCCTGCAGCTGGTCTCGGAATCCATAAGCGCCGCTGGATTGATAAAATGCTGTTCTTCCCCAAAAACGGCAACTGAGATCTTGATAAATTAGCCATCTGTTCATAATAAAATTCGTGGCTTTATCAGGCACATCAATTTGGACCGTCTCTAAAGTATTATCCCACCAAGACCGGGTATCGGAAAAAAGTTGCTCTATTTTTTCGGGGATTCGATATTGCAATATGAGCTCACGGGCAGTAGCGGCATCGGGAGCATATCCCAGGATAAAAAATCCCTCTTCTTGCTGTCCCGGATCAATTTCCATCAAAACCTGTAGAGCACAGCACGGATCCAATGCGGCTCCTGTATGTCCTGATAAAGCTTTTCGATTCAAAGCTTCAGGAGCAGCAGCGGATTGATTGCGTCCGAGGAATTCCGTGCGATCACCTGAATAGGAGGCGATAGGCAGAGTGGAAAACACAAATGCCACATATCCGCCAAAATTCGAATTATAATGATTGTATGCAAAAAGTGCCTGACTTTCAGTATCCCATTCCGTGATGACATGTATTTGTGTCTCTTCTTTTTCAGCCCCTAAAACCCACTCTGTGTATGCTGTCAGACTGAGGTGTCGTCGATGTGAAGAGTGATTGATTAAACGAAGGCGTTGAATACGCAAAGGAAGGCCGCCTTCATTATTTACAGGGACAAAAACCAAGAGTTCCTGTTCAATTCCATGGCTGTTATGTTCAAAGCGAGTATAGCCTTGACTGTGAGAAATACGATATGCATCCGATTCCCGAATAGGGGCAGGGGTACATGTCCAGACGGAACCCATCTCTTCATCCCGGATATAAACAGTATCGGAAATGGGATTCAATAAAGGATCATTGCTCCAAGGAGTGAGTCGATTTGTTTGACTGTTGCCGTACCAGGTACATCCCAAACCGGCTTCAGAGACGAGTGTTCCGAATTCCGGATTAGCAAGGACATTGATCCACGGTGCCGGAGTATTCATGCCGGGTCCTAAATAAATCACATAAGAACGTCCGTCCGGAGTATAGCCGCCTAATCCGTTAAAATAGGGCAGTTCTAAAAAGGGCAGCGGCCGGGAAGGTTCATCTTGAATTTTTTCTTTAATAAGAAGTTTTGGCGGATATGTCTCCCTGGATTTAGGAGAAACAAGTTGCTGCCTTAGCGAACCTCTTGAAGCAATCAGGACGGCATGAGCAACGGAAAAAATCAAATTCACCTCTTCAGGCGGCATAAGGGTAGCATTTTTTAAGAAAATACCGCCTCTATTGTCAGTTTGGACCCCGTAAGCTTGAATCTGATTTTGCAAATATTCGTGCAAAGGTTGCAAATACCCCGGCTCTTCTTCATTGAAAATAACTAAATCTACTTTAAAACCGCGTAATTTCCAAAATGTATAGGCCATCAGCACCTGTTTCACAAGATCGACGTCATAAATATCCCCGACCGTGACAACCAATATAGGGAAATCTCCTGAAATTCCCTGAGCCCACAAACCGGCTTGTCCTAATCGATTTTTGCGCAATCGACTTTCGCCGGATCGCAATTGGATATGAGGATAAATAAGTCGACTCGCAAGTTTTTGAAAAAGTTGCACCTCTTCCTGATAAATACGTAAATGACGCAATTCAAGCTGGGAATAATTCCAAGCCAGTTCCGTAGCGCGATGACTTGCAGCTATCTCTTTGTATTTTTCTATCAGTTCTACAGCAGAAGCACGATTATCTGTAATCGCCGTAACAAAAGAAACCTGCACTCTTCTTCCCGGTTCAATGACAATGCGCCGTCGCAGACTGAAAATAGGATCGAGAACGGTTCCTGTTGTATTCGACAGGTCTCTTTGAAGAGCGGTCGGATGCTTTAGAGAGTTACCCCGTCCGATGAATTCATTTCTATCGGTTTCGTATTGGATCTCTTCATAAGATGCTGCGTTTGTGGATAAGATATGCACAGCCCAAATCGGGAGATCCTCGGGTGAGCGCAAACGTCTGAATCCGAGAAGGGCAGCCACTTCCGGCATCGCCTCTGTTTCAATAAATAACTTATTAAATGCAGGGTGCGCACGATCGGCAAGATGAGGAGCAAGCGACAGCTCCAGATAGCTTGTAAGCTCGATATGCCGTGTTTCGGTAGAGTGATTAATTAAGGTGATCAGCCGTATTTCTGCATTATCTTCAGGAGAGACAACGACTTCGGTAAGAGTTTCTATTTGATAGTCTTTGCGCCTGAATTCTGCTTTATCTCCTTTGAAATTAACGGAATAATCCTGACCTGTAGTTTGAGTAGGCTGATAGGCAGATGACCAAATTTCTCCTGATTGTATATCTTTGATATAGCAAAAGCTTCCCCATGAATCCCGCGTTGTATCGGCGCGCCATCGATAAATTTCGATATCGTTCAAACGGCTGTATCCTCCGCCTGTATTGGTGATCATGAGAGAATATTTTCCGTTTGACAGAAGATTGATTTTCGGCGTCACACTTTCAGGAGTTTCTACGACTCCCATAATAGGACTTTGAGAAAACGGCTCCAGCCTTTTTAAAATAGGCTCTCTTCTGCTACCCGTGATCTTAACAGGGGAGCAAAAAGGGATGCGTTCATAAAGAAGAGAATCTATTCCGCAAATGCGCGGATCTTTGTGAAAACGTTTGATGATCGCATCGTTGTTCAGAGTGTTATTGATAGCGGATAAAATCATTCCCTGATGATGAGCCATATAAGTGTATACAATCACTCCGCGCTCTCCCGAAGAGCTTCTTTGTCTGGTAAAATCCATCGATTCATAATAGCCGTATGGTCCCATGAGATTCAGATTATTTTTTTCTGCCATTTTTTTTAAGTTTGTAATAGCCGGTCCGAGTTTGACAGCTAAAGCCAGTGCGGAAGAGTACGGACTCACAACTAAATCTGATTCTAATCCTCGCTTAAGACCAAGCCCGGGAACTCCGAAGCTTTTATATTGATACGTTTTGTGTGAATCGATGGCGCTAAAAGCAGATTCAGAAATACCCCATGGAATCCCCCGTTTTTTTCCATAGGCAATCTGGCAGTCGACGGCAGCATCACAAGCCTCTCCCAGCAAACAATCTGAATATTGCTTGTTAAAAATCAAGGGCATTAAATATTCAAACATAGTACCGCCCCAGGACAATAAAACTTTTCGTCCTTGGACAATACTATACACTCTTCCGAGTGCCCACCAATGTTCTAAGGGGACATCCTGCTTGGCAATGGCTACAAAACTTGCAATTCGTGCTTCACTTGCGAGTAAATCATAATAGGAAGCATCTAATTTTTTCGCGTCAACATTATATCCGATGGCAAATAATTTCCTATCGTTCTTATAGAGAAATTTTAAATTCATCTCCTGAGAAAATTGTTCGATGTCTGTTGTAAACTCTTTTATTAATCCTATTTTCTCTCCGGCAAACCATTGTGCGTTGGCCAAGGCTGCTTCCAATTTTTTACTCCATACTTTGATTTCCTCAGGCAGATCGCTTTTCCGAGCGACTTCTATTAATTGATCCAAAGCAAGCAAGAAATTTCTATTTGCAAGCATTTCTAAGGAAGCTTCCCAAGATAAGGCCTGATCTCTCCATAATGATGCTTCAGGATGGATCCGGTGAAGATGTTCTAAGGAAAGAGAAAGTAAAATTTCGACCCAACTAAAATAACGGGAAATGATCGATTCCCAATCTTTTAACTGTTCTTTCATTTGGTTTAGCCAATAGACTTCAGTATTTTCAACAAAAAGCCTCTCTACGGCTTGTGAAAGCTCTTTGATTTGGGTAATAAAATGTAAAAGATTAAACGATTCGGCATTATCAAATAGGTGAGAGATCTCTTCAATTTTTTCGGATTTGTTATTTTCTCTCAGAATTTCAAAAGTATCCTGAATTCCTGCCAAAGCATCTGTCGGAATAATCGGAACAGAAAGTAATTCATCCGCTCCCTGTTTCAGCGTCCAGAAGCATGCAAGCAAATTACCGCTGTCTACAGTCGAGACATAACGGGGAAAAAGGGGATCTAATGTTTGTATGTTATACCAATTAAGAAAATGCCCCTCATGTCGCTCAAGTTTTTTTAATTCATGAATGCTTGCCGATATTTTATCGATAAAAGTATCGCAGGTAATGTATTTGAAATCATAAGCATTTATGACAGCCAAAAGCCACAGACCGATATTTGTCGGAGAGGTACGCGGTGCCACCTCTACATTCAATGCTGTCTGATAGTTATCCGGCGGTAACCAATGTGTATTTGCTCCGATCAATTCATCAAAATATCGCCATGTTTTGCGTCCGATTTTTCGCAGCATTTGCCGGTCTGCCATAGAAAGATTGTCGTTGTGATCATTATTCAAAGGCTTATCTATAACATACACAATCAAAGGAGCAAGAATCCAAAGTAAACAAAACGGGAAAGCTAACCGGTCTACATCGCTTTCAAAATAGAGAATTGTCCCTACAATAATTCCGGAAAAAAAAGAAACTCCGCCGATTTCCAAAAGAAATTTTTTCCTGAGTTCTTTATCCGGACAAATATATTCTCCGGTAGTCCACTGCAATAAATTCTGCTTGGAAATAGTGCGTCGAAACATTACACGTACCAAAGCATCCAAAGAAAGATAAGCTTGAAAAGGTAAAAGGGCCACTATAATCAGGAATCGTAAAATTACATTCTCTAATTCTAATAAAAGCGATTGTATCGGTGAATAGGTAAATATCTTACATATACAAAGCGAAATACAGGGCAACAATAGCACAATCAGGACCAAATCTGTATATAATCCGGGAATAGGAGAAACGGTCCAACCTGCTATCAACAAAAGCATAAGAGATACCGGCAAAAGTGCCCGGCGTAAATTATCAAAAATTTTCCAACGATTGATTGCAGAAAGGGGATTGATCTCTTTTTTCCCGTTGTGTATCGGAACGGTTGGAGCTAGCCAGTCAAGAATTTGCCAATCTCCCCGCATCCAACGGTGCTGCCGCTTCACCCATGACAAATAATCTTTCGGATGTATATCAAATAAACAAATATTACTCGCAAAACCAACCCCTACAAAAGCGCCTTCTATAAGATCATGACTAAGAAGATGCTCTTCAGGAAAATGTAAAGATAAAATACTGTGAAAGGCTTCTACATCATAAATACCTTTTCCGTGATACGATCCTTCTCCGAAAAGATCCTGATAAATATTTGAAATGGCTTGTGTATAAGGATCCACTGCCGTCGGATCTGAAAAAATCTTACAGAACAATGAGGCTTTGCCCTGAATAAAATCGGTACCTACACGAGGTTGAATGATCGTATACCCTCTTTTCAGTCCGGTTTTATTTTCGTTAAGATAGGGGCGATTCAACGGATGAGACAACACCTCTATTAAAGCTCGGGCCTGATCCTTAGGAAGTTGTGTATCGGCATCCAAAGTAATGACGTAGCGAACTCCTTTAAGTTCTTCGGCCTTACCCATATACACAATATTTTCAGGTAATGTTTCTCCTGCTAAAAAGCGATTTAAATATTCCAGTTTCCCCCGTTTCCGCTCCCAACCTATCCAAGCATTTTCACATTTGGACAAGGTTCTCTGACGATGGAAAAGAAAAAATTTTCCTTCGCCATATTTTTGATCCAATGATTTAAGTTCCTCAATAGCAACGGCAAGCAAAGCATCATCATTGTCTGTATGCGGACTTTTAGCATCGGAGAAATCGCTGAATAAACCAAACATCAGAAGCGGATCGGTATTGGCTAAATAACGGATTTCTAAACGATTGATTTCCTCCCTGATCGATTCTGCCGTCAGCAACATCATGGGAACCACCACCAAAGTTTTATACTCAGACGGAATACCTGTTTCGAATGACATTTTCGGTCGCAAGGGTGTAGGCAGAATCATTGTCAATACAAGATTGACAAATTGAATACTCAATTCCGACAGCGGAATTAATGAAAGTAGAAAAAATAAAAGGGTCTGCACAATACTGAGGTCAAACGGATGCAAAAGGGAAAAGATCACTATTTCCGATAGCAAAATTATTGAAATAATGCTCCCGAAATATACTTTTTCGGGATGTCGGAGTATTTTGCGAACAATAGATTTTAAAAAAGTAGGTCGGTAATCGACCCGCTGCTCCAAAATCGGACGGCCTTCATCAATTAAATAGTAGCCGACATGCCGATCATAATCCTGAAGGCCTGTATAACATAACGAAATTGCAGTCTTAGCAATTTCCGTTTCTTCCGTCCGGACGCGCCGCGCAATTTTTTCTATCACTTCCCGATAATGATTTCTCGTCGTGAAATCCATCGCAGAATAAATTCCCTGAGAATCTTCCCGTAAGATTTTGTCTACAGAACTCACAGTTTCGAAAATGTCTTTCCAGGAAAGCTGCGATAAAGTCATTAAGCTTCTGATCGCATTAGAAAAAATAACCTGTTGCGATGTTTCTTCCAGGTGTTCCTGATGAAGTACCTCATCCAAAGGTAAGGCAAAACGTTCCTGTAGCCATTTTTTTACTACAGGAAGAAGGAAATCTTCATCAAATAAATGATCGAGCAACTCCTCGGCAAAATGACCTGAAAATTCTATTTGCACACGGGATAAATCTGCAAGAAATTCAGGGAGGCGCGCCGGCTCGTAACGAGCTGCATTTAATAATCTGTTTCCCCAAAAAAAAGCTAATTCTCCCTCTCTCATTCTATTGTCCACATGAATTGCAAGGAATTCAATCCATTCGATAAGTCTTAAACGTAACAGCAGCGGAAATGCCCACAGCTCCCCGATAGTCAAAGAATGATCTGTTTGATAACTGTCGAGGAAATCGATGATATTTTCGCGAGTCAATCCGGCGGCTGTATTTTTAACAAGCTCTATCGCAAGGGCATAAATGCGGGGCAATCCAAGCAGCGGTCCTTCCGCTATTTTAGGAAGCTCTTTGTAATATTTTTTCGGCAAATTATGCTTTACATCTTCTATACTCCCTTCAATAATATACATATTGTCCAGTAAAGACTCTGCCGATGACGGAATAATCTGCTCTATATATTCAGCATCGGCAATATCCCGGCGAAGCAGCTGAAGTCTTCGATTACTGTTTTGAAAACGATTCATCAGCGACCGGTGATTCTTTTTACCGGTACCGGCTTTTTGTAAGGAAACGGCCAATTTTGCAGCTTCCCGGCGCAACTGCTCCTGTGTCAGGGGTCCTGAAGGAATTTCTACAGTAGTTTTTTCAAACATAGCGGGACGCAATAGAAAGGTTACAGGATGGCCGCTTTTGACTTGTCGTAAAATAGCCAACACTTCTCTGATATCATGTTCCTTTACATGAACAAGAATCAATATTTCACCGACAACAACCCTTTTCTTAAAACGTTGAATGAGACGGACATCAAGTAATCCGGAAAAACAACGAAAGGCAAAAACTCCTGCCAAAATTGTCGAAATACCAATCAATGCCGTTAACGCAAAGGAATCTACAGGGATAAGATGTTTGAAAAAAAATAAACCGAGACTGCCTGCTATAAAGAACAACGGAAGAAATAAAGCAGAGAGAGGAAAATGTCGCCGGATTTCAAAACTCCGGTCAGATTTGTGATAAATGGTGGCAAACCGAGAAAAATTTCTCTTCTTCAACTCGGCAAGAACGGATTGCGCCGTAGAAATTTCCTGATAAAAACCAAGAGCTATATCTTTCTTCATCATCTGTTTTTATACCTCATGGCCGGGTCCCGCCTATAAAACGCAATATAAGTATTTTGAATATTTATAGCTCATAAATAATAAGAGGAATATAATTAGCGCAGCGTTTGGAGTGCTGTGACTTGTCACCGCTTTGCCCTTGCATCGACTTTTCGATGCATTTTTAAAAAATTAAAGACGGAATTTTGAATGAATTTTTGAATGCCTATAAACACAAAACATCGCTTAAAACGCCTCGACAAGTCGAGTCGAGGGCAAAGCGGTGACAAGTCACCGCACTCCAAACGCTGCGCGAATTTAAAGTCTGTTTAGGGTAAATTATTGATTATAAATGATTTACATCTCTTTCAATTTAACCGGTTTACTAATATAAAAAAAATGTCTATATTCCCTGTCAGTCTCTAAAAGGAGAGCCGATCATGAACATAAGTCCCCTTGCAGGAAAACTGCCCCCTCCCGAAATATTGATTGATATTCCCAATCTGATAGAGGCATATTATAGCAGAATCCCGGATCCGACCGTTCCGGCTCAACGGGTTGAATTCGGCACCTCCGGACATCGCGGCTCTTCTTTAGAAAAGAGTTTCAATGAAAACCATATTCTTGCCATCAGCCAAGCCATCTGTTTATACAGAAAAGAACAAAAGATCGACGGTCCTCTGTTTCTCGGAGCAGATACTCATGCTCTTTCAGCTCCGGCTTTAAAAAGTGCTCTCGAAGTACTGGCAGCCAACGGTGTTCTCACTATGCTGTCTGAAGGTGATGAGTTTACACCGACTCCCGTTATTTCCCACGCGATTCTCACTTATAATAAAGGGCGTAAGAGCGGACTTGCTGACGGTATCGTGATTACCCCTTCACATAATCCTCCTTCCGAAGGGGGATTTAAATACAATCCTCCCAACGGAGGTCCGGCAGAACCTTCCATTACCAATCGAATTCAAGACCAAGCAAATGAATTTCTCGAAAATAATTTAAAGGGTGTCAATAAAATATCGCTCGAACAAGCTCTCACTTCTTCTACAACAAAAAGACACAATTATCTTAAAGCCTATATTAGTGATCTTGCGAATGTGATTGATATGGAGATCATTAGGAAATCAAAAATCAAAATCGGAGTAGATCCGCTCGGCGGTGCAAGTGTGCACTACTGGAAAGCCATCGCCGACCTCTATGACATCAATCTCACGGTTGTGAACAAAACCGTAGATCCGGCTTTTCGTTTTATGACTGTCGATTGGGATGGTAAAATTCGCATGGACCCTTCTTCACCTTATGCTATGCAGGGTCTGATCGGAATGAAAGACAAGTTTGATATTGCATTTGCCTGCGATCCGGATTCCGACAGGCATGGAATTGTCACAAAAAGCTCGGGCTTACTTCCCCCCAATCACTATCTTTCCGTTGCCGTCTTATATCTTTTCCGGAATCGACCTAAGTGGCATAAAGAGGCGGCAGTCGGCAAAACTGTCGTGAGCAGCGGCATGATCGACCGGGTCACAGCCAAATTAGGAAGAAAGCTCTACGAAGTTCCGGTCGGCTTTAAGTGGTTTGTGGAGGGTTTACTGACGGGATCTCTCGGTTTCGGAGGGGAAGAGAGCGCCGGTGCTTCATTTTCCCGTTTAGACGGTTCGGTATGGACCACAGATAAAGACGGAATTATTCCGGCCCTGCTGTCAGCAGAAATGACTGCAAAATTAGGAAAAGATCCGGGGGAAATGTACCGGGATCTGACTCGAGAATTCGGAGAACCTGCCTATGACCGGGTGGAAGCTGCCGCTACACCGGAACAAAAAAAAATATTGAAGAACCTCTCTTCGAAAAGTATCCGCTCAAAAACATTGGCAGGGGAAGAGATTGTCTCTATTTTAACCGACGCTCCCGGAAACAATGCTCCTATAGGCGGAGTAAAAGTCATCACCGAAAACGGATGGTTTGCAGCACGCCCTTCCGGCACAGAGGATATTTATAAAATATACGGAGAAAGTTTTTTGGGAAGGGAGCATTTGAATTTGATTCTGAAAGAGGCGCAAACAATCGTCAATGAAGCTCTGTCGGAATAGATTTATTCCTCTTCATCTTCTATAGATAAAAGTTTTATTTCTACTGACAAATCTTTTCCGGCTATCGGTAAATTGGCATCCAACGTCACCTTTTCGTCACTCAAAGCAGTGATGATCACTTCCAGTCTCTCTCCGTTGGGCATACTCAGTACAAGATCATCATCTACGGCAAATTCCTGATCTTCAGGAAGAATTTCACGCTCTACTTCAAAAATGAGCTCCTGCTGCCGAGGAATTCCCTCTTTTTTATTTACAGAGAATTTTTTTGTCTCTCCGGGTGCCATTCCGATAATTTGCGATTCAAACGCGGGAAGCAACTGCCCTATACCCAAAGTGACCTCAAATCCTTCTTCTTCAGAACCGTTCCCCGAAAAACTGAATCCGTCGTCGGTCGTTCCCGTAAAATAAATTTGGACTGTATCGCCCGAAGCTGCTTTTTTCATGAGTTTTTCCCATAGTACCGGTTTTATTGAACAGATATCCTTTTTTTTAATTTTATAAGATAGGAAGAATATATTCATCTTTTTTGTGCCCGAAAAAGGGCAAATTCCATAAATTTCCGGGTCTTTAAAGGGGTAAATCTCTCAACTTAGGTCGTTAGAAAAATAAATTAACTATAGCAGGGATATCGGAACTGTGATAAGATTTCTATCAGAAACTCGCCGGGAATTTTATAAGCCGGGCAGTTCTCTACGTAAATTCTAACTTGGAGCTAGCAAGCATTCGTTCTCAAAGGCTTTGGTCATTTTGTCTTCAGTTTAATTCTTGGACCATACGCTTGTATCGATCCTTATTAATAGGTCTTGAACAAGACGAGATTACCCCGGCTCCTTTCCCTGCAAATTTATTCAGTGAGAGTTCGAAAGTTTGGCCTCCCAAACAAAACATGAGGAAATCATGAGTAATAAAAAATTATTTGTCGCTAACATTCATTTCGGACTTGATGATGATGGCCTAAGAGAAGTTTTCGAAACAGTCGGCGAAGTCTTAAGTGCAAAAGTTGTAAAAGACAAATACACAGGACGTTCCAGAGGTTTTGGATTTGTAGAAATGGCTACAGCTGAAGAATGTGTTGAAGCAAAAAATAAATTGAACGGTCATGAAGTTCAAGGAAAAGAACTGAAAGTTGACGAAGCAAGAGACAACCGTACACCCGGCAGCGGTGGCGGCGGCGGTGACAGAGGTTACGGTGGCGGCGGCGGTGACAGAGGTTACGGCGGCGGCGGTGGTGGCGGCGGTTACGGCGGCGGAAGCAATCGTGGCAGCGGCGGCGGACATCGCGGTGGTGAAAGAAGCGGCGGCGACAGAAGCGGCGGCGGAAACTCAAGAGGCGGAAACCGTTACTAATCACATAACCGGGCAAAATAAATAAAATTATTTTTCCCGGTTTTCTTCACAAAAAATACATTGAGATCGCGCAGCGTTTGGAGTGCGGTGACTCGTCACCGCACTCCAAACGCTGCGCGAGTTCAATGCTTATTTACGATATTTTTCTACTAGTTATTCATGAGCCA
>JABDBB010000027.1:16325-22847 GCA_013288845.1 Chlamydiota bacterium
TACATTGAGATCGCGCAGCGTTTGGAGTGCGGTGACTCGTCACCGCTTTGCCCTCGACTCGACTTGTCGAGGCGTTTTAAGCGTTATTTTGTGTTTATAGATATTCAGAAATTCGTTCAAAGATTAGTTCTCTAAGTTTATAAAAACGCATCGACAAGTCGATGCGAGGGCAAAGCGGTGACGAGTCACCGCACTCCAAACGCTGCGCGAGTTCAATGCTTATTTCCGATATTTTTCCACTAGTTATTCATGAGCCAGAATAAGGGCCGTAGCAGCATTGGCGATATAAATATTCGTCTCGTTTTTCAGCATATAGGCTAATTTTAATCCTTCCTCTTTCTTTCCCAACATAAATAGCGTTTTGGTAAAATTTAAAAGAGTAGGGGAATGATCCGTCTCCAATTTTAGCGCCCGTTCCAGAATTTTTGCCGCTTTTGCCGGCTCTCCTACTTCAAGATAAAGAGCCCCTAAAGTTTGCGCATCATAAGCATTTTCAGGATTTAACAGATGAAGAGCGTCAAAAATCGGAAGGGCAATGTCATATTTTCCCTGACGAATATATGCAAAGGCCGCGTGACGTAAATCCTCGAGCTGCTCTTCGTTCCATCCTAAAAGTTTTGTCCATTCGATATTACTCATTGATTACCCCGGTAGAAGACTGCCCATACGTCCGATGATGTGACCCAACCAGCCGTTTACTTTATTGATCATTTTAAAACAATTGAGAAGAATCTCTTTCTCGGCCTTTTCTTCAGATGTGTTGCAATGAAATTGTGCCAGTTTTTCTTCCAACTTTTCCTGTTCGGAAAGAGTGCCGAGAGAAAGAGCCATTCGATAGCCGAAAGGCGATCTTCTGATGAATTTTTTTGGGGGAAAGAAATAAGCCCAAGGAGTGTGATAGGGAATGATGCCGAGAAGAAGTTCCATTTCGCTGAGGAGAGGATAAGAGCGCAGATAAAAAACCTGCGGAGGCACGGAAGAAGCCTGATCCAGTCGCAATTCCTGATTGATCTGTTCCAGCATCCTGGTGCGTAAAGCGTAGGTGTCATACACACTTTTATCCAATTTATCCACTGTAGTGTAGACAGCCATATGATGCTCCGGACCTAAAAATTACGGGATACAGGGAAAATGAAGAAAAAGGCTCATTCTCCTCACTCTATCTTAGCAACTATTCCCCTTATAAGTAAAGAGCACCCGGTTAATTACCAAGGGAAAGGGTGTTTAATTATCAGACGAGCACCGCTTCCGGTTTTTGTTCCCTGTTGAATTCCATCGAAAGTAGTTTAGAGACCCCGCGCTCCTGCATTGAAACCCCAAAGAGCCGATCGCAAATGGCCATAGTGCGCTTGTTATGGGTGATGATGATGAACTGACAGCGATCGGTAAATTGCTTCACCACATTGACAAAACGCTCCACGTTGGAGTCATCCAACGGAGCGTCAATTTCATCTAAAATACAGAAAGGAGCCGGCTTCACCTCAAAAACAGCAAACAGAAGGGCGACAGCCGTCATACATTTTTCTCCGCCCGATAACAGATTGATAGAGCGCATCTGTTTGCCCGGCGGTTTGGCTATGATCTCGATTCCCGCATCCAAAACATTGTTTTGTTCGGTAAATTGCAGATCCGCTTCGCCGCCGTTGAATAAGATTTTAAAGTTCTTTTGGAAATTGAGCCGGATTGCATTGAAGGTTTCGGTAAATAAACGTTTACTCTCCTCGTCGAGTTTTGCGATGATTTCCAGCAGTTCGGTTTTGGATTTTCCCATATCGTCTATTTCGCTACTCAGGAATCGGTGCCGTTCCGTGTGTTGCTCAAACTCTTCGATGGAGGTCATATTCACCTCATTTTGCGCCTTTTCCAGCTCTTTTCGAAGATGTTTGGCCGTTTTTTCCGATTCCTCCGGATTATTCAATCCGGGAAGAGCCAATGCACGAAGATCTTCTACTGACAGTTGATAGCGATCCGCAAGTTCTTCTGTGATAGAGTGTAAAAGAGAATTGAGCTGTGCAGCTTGTATTCCCAATTTATTTTGTTCCGATTCCAATTTTCTGATTTTTTCGTTATGCAAGCCGATTTTTTTCTCGGTTGTTTCAATATCATTTTTGAGTTTTCCCGTTTCATTTTCGAGGAGAGAGCATTCTTCGATGGCTGTGGCTAAAAGCTCTTCCGCTTCAGGGAGAGCCGCTTCAAATTCTTTACTTTTTTCGGTGAATTTTTGTCGAAGGGCTATGCTGTTTTCCAATTCCTCTTGGATTCTCCGAATTTGCACATCGCCCTCTTCTTCCTGTATTTGAAGAATATGGATTTCGTGTTCAAATTTCCGTAATGCATCTTTGCAGGCGTTAAGGATAGCTTCTTTTTCTGCCAGGCCTGATTTTTCTTTTGCGAGAATTTCCTCTTTGTCTGCCAGTTCCGCAAGATTTTTTTCGGCGAGATTTTCAGAAGCTTTTAATTTTTCTAATAGATCGGTGTGTAGTTTCTCAGAGATCCGGATAGAGAGTTTATATTCTTCCGCACTTTTAGTGTACGAGATGATTTCCTCCGTGAGAAGAAGCAGCTCTTTCCGGAACCGTTCCGATTCAGTGACAGTCTGTTGCAGCGAGAAATTGCTCTCTACAAGAGACATTTCATTCCGTCGAATGCTCTTGTCAATGTCAATTCGTTTTGCCTGGACAATCGCCTTTTTTTCTCCCAATTCTTCCAGAAGACGATCTAAACCCGATTTTTTATTTTGTAAAAATTCCGTTTTTTTCTTTAAATCTTTTAATTCCGCATCTCTGGCAAAAGGAGTATTTTCATTTCCTGACGATCGAAAAAGAACATGTTTTTTATCGAAATATCTGCCCCCTTCAATACATATAGGCAATCCCGGATGATTTTTTGAAAGCTGAAGAGCCCTCTCCATATTTTTGGCATTCATCACATTGCCTAAAAAATGCCGAAAAACGGTATTCAAAGAGTTTCCGGTTGCCTGAACGGAAGAAGTTGTCGCTTTGACAGTCTCTTCACAAAGAAGAGAATAATCCTGTAAATTCTCTTTTTCTGCATAAGCAGAGACAAGGAGGAAATCTTCCTCTTTTTCTACGACAAGAGTTCCGGAATAGGAGCGAATCAAACTAAAAAGGGCCGGATTGAGAGTCGTCTCATTATTTTCTTCTGAAATATATTCGTAGAGAGCTTTTAGTTTTCCGTGCAAATCGCTTTTTTTATTTTCCGACTCTTTCAGCAATTTTTTACTGCCGACAGAAAAACCTTCATTTTCATCCTGCATCCTTTGCAAGACAGAAAATCGCGCTCCCGCTTCGGTGTACTCTTTTTGCGTGACATCATACTCTTTTTGTACCCCTACAATCTCTCCGGAAACCCGCTCCTGCTCTTCATCCAATTCTCGAAAAATTGTTTTTTGGCGGTCAACTTCATCGGATAGTTTTTCCAACGCCTCTTTTTTTTCTTTTACAATCGGCAGCAGTTCCTGAATTTTTTCTTCCGAACGGCATTTACTTTCTTCTACCGCTCGAATTTTCTCCTCCATATTTTCGAGGCGAAATCGGGACTGTTTTACATTGCTTTCCGCCTCTCCCGCCTCCGTTACCAATCTGATCCGGGCGGAGTTGATTTCATTCTGATGCTGACGCAGTGTATGTGCTTCTTTTTCAATGACTTCGGTTTTTTTCTGCAGATCGTTATGCTCCGGCTCAAGGATGTTTTTTTCCTTAAGTTTTGCCGCTTTTTCAAGCAACGCTTTATCGAGCTCTCCCTTTCTGTTTCTCCCCTTTATCGCCACATTTTCAAGCTCTCTCTTCCACCCCGACTCTCCCGTTTCAATCTCTTTCATTCTTTCAAGGGTATTTTGCCGTTCTCTTGTTTTGATCTCTTTATGGCTGCGACAACGATACACCTCTTCGCTTTTAGTCCTCAAAAGACGCTCTGCTTCTGCCAGCTGCTCTTTTTCCTTCTTCAGCTCAAGATGTAAAAGGGCGGAATTAGAACCGGCTTCTTCAATTCCTGAAGATTTTTGCAACGCTAATGAATCGGTTTCCTCTTTTTTACTTTGGAAATGATCCCACTTAGAAAGAAAAAGCCCTTTTTCTAAATTTTCCAACTCCGATTTCTTTTCTTTATAATCACGCGCATCCTCAGCCTGCTTCGCCAAAACCGTAATCCGTTTTTCTACCTCCTGATGGATGTCTTTGATCCGGGAAATATTTGTATCGGTCAGCTCCAACCGTTTTAACGCCTCACGCTTCCGCTGCAGAAAACGTAAGATTCCCGCCGCTTCCTCAAAAATAGCGCGTCTTTCCATCGGACTGTACTGAATGACCTGATCGATTTTCCCTTGTTCAAAAATAGAAAAAGCACTTTTTCCGATCCCGGTATCCAACAGCAAACTCTGTATGTCTTTCATTTTTACAGGACGTCGATTGAGAAAAAACTCGGATTCACCGCTTCTGTGATAGCGACGGGTAATCTCTACCTCTTCATAGTCAACCGGCAATACCCCCCCTATCTCCGTGAGAGTGATAGTGACCTCTGCAAAATTTAAGGGCTTTCGTATGGAATTGCCCGCAAAAATAATGTCTTCCATCTTCTTTCCGCGAAGCGATTTAGCGGAGGACTCTCCGAGTACCCAACGAAAGGCTTCGGAAAAATTGGACTTTCCGCAACCGTTAGGTCCCACAACACCGGTGATTCCTTTATGAAAATTTACAGTGACCTTATCTGCAAACGATTTAAATCCAAAAATTTTTAACTGTGACAGAAACATATATCCTCTACGATTCGAAGCGCCGATCGTTTATCATACATATTTTCGGTTTTCCTGTTAAATCGAATTTTTTTCGATTTTTGATCGCGGAAAAAGGGGGGATAAATGTTATAGTATTTATAATAAATTATTTAAGAACAAAAACTCTCCGCCCGGCACATAAACAACGGTTTATTCTTAGAGAGAAAATCATTTTTTTTAGTACTATCCGTTTAACTAGGGGAAGCAAATATGGTGAACAATATATCGGCAAAATTCAAAGGACGAATCCTGCTTCTCGGATTCGGGTCGATAGGACAGGGAGTACTTCCCTTGTTGCTCAAACACATAGATCTCGATAAAAGCAAAATGCTGATCATTGCCGCCGATGAGAAGGGAAGAAGTATCGCCGAAGAATATAAAATTTCATGGAAATTATGCGCTTTGAATGAAGAAAATTATCGGACTATCTTGTCGAAATTGCTAAACGAGGGAGACTTCCTCTTAAACCTCTCCGTCAATGTCTCCACCGTCGCACTCATAGAACTTTGTCAAAACCTAAATTGCTTTTATCTAGATACTTGCATCGAACCTTGGTCCGGCCGATATCTCGACCCAAAAATCAGCGTCTCAAAAAGATCCAACTACAACTTACGCGAAGAGGCCCTGGCCCTTAAAAAAATCTACAAAGACGGTCCCACCGCCATGCTTGCCCACGGAGCAAATCCGGGGCTTGCCTCTCATTTTGTGAAAAAAGCTCTCCTCAATATCGCTGCCGATCGCGAAAATTTACAAAAAATCCCACAATCACAAGAGGAATGGAGCCTCCTCGCAAAAAAACTGGGCGTAAAAGTCATTCATATCGCAGAAAGAGACACGCAAGGCACCACAATGCCAAGAAATAAAGACGAATTTGTAAATACTTGGTCCGTAGAAGGATTCGTCAATGAAGGTCTTCAACCTGCCGAATTAGGCTGGGGTACTCATGAAAAAGAATTGCCTCATAACGGCCATCACCATGAGACAGGCTGTCGTTCAGCCATCTACTTAAATATGCCCGGCGCTTCCGTGCGTGTGCGCTCATGGACTCCCAAAGAGGGGCCCTATCACGGATTTTTAATCGCTCATAATGAAGCCATCTCTCTTTCACACTATTTTTCTCTGTATGATCAAAATGAACTCCTTCTCTATCGTCCTACCGTCCACTATGCCTACCATCCATGCGATGATGCAATTCTCTCTCTACACGAACTGGCAGGGAAAAATTGGACGATTCCCGACTCTAAAAGAATCATTCTCGACGAAATAGAAACGGGCATCGACGAATTAGGTGTCCTCCTCATGGGACCGGATAAAGGCTACTGGTATGGATCTGTCCTCTCTATCGAAGAGGCGAAAAAATTAGCTCCCCATAACAACGCCACAGGACTACAAGTGACAAGTGCCGTTCTGGCAGGTGTTATCTGGATTCTGGAAAATCCCCGGAAAGGAATCGTAGAGGCTGAAGATGCAGATTTCGAACGAATCATGGAAATAGCAACACCATATCTCGGCAAATTAGAGGGGCACTATACCGATTGGACTCCTCTCGAAGGTCGACAAAAACTTTTTGTCGAACAATTAGATCACCTGGACCCATGGCAATTTAAAAATTTTCAGGTAGTGTAAATTTTCAAAAAATGAAAATAAACCCTCGAACAGCCAAAAATAAAAAATCGGCTGATATTTTACCACCTCGGCAGCTTTATTTCCCTACTCTTAATAATATCAAG
>JABDBB010000028.1 GCA_013288845.1 Chlamydiota bacterium
AGCAATGGGATAAAGAAAAAGAGTTATTGCGCTCGTACAAAGAGAAAAAAGATAAATTGGAACAGCTCCGTTTTAAAGAAGAAGAGCTGGAGCGGGAAGCGGATTATAATCAAGTGGCCGAACTGCGATACAATAAAATCCCTGCATTACTCGAAGAGATAAAAAAATCCGAAGAGGCTCTGAAAGAGAGTCCTAATCGACTGTTACAGGAAGAGGTCGATGAAAATCTTATTGCACACATCGTCTCAAAATGGACGGGTATTCCGGTACAAAAAATGCTGGAAGGAGAGGCCGAGCGACTTCTTAATTTAGAAAAAGAGATTGAAAAAAATGTGGTAGGTCAGGATTTTGCCGTCGTAGCGGTAGCGGACGCGATTCGCCGTTCCCGTTCGGGATTGAGTGATCCGAATAGACCTATAGGGGCTTTTCTTTTCTTGGGTCCGACAGGGGTAGGAAAAACCGAACTGTCCAAAGCGCTTGCTCGGCAATTATTTGATCAGGAAGAGGCCATGGTGCGCTTAGATATGTCTGAGTACATGGAAAAACACAGCATCTCAAAACTGATCGGCTCCCCTCCGGGTTATGTGGGTTATGATGAAGGGGGACAACTCACCGAAGCGTTAAGAAGGCGTCCTTATAGTGTTGTGTTGCTTGATGAGGTAGAAAAGGCTCATCCTGATGTATTCAACATTCTTCTTCAGGTGTTTGATGACGGAAGAATCACAGACAGCAAGGGCAGAACGGTCAATTGCAAAAATGCTCTCTTTATCATGACCTCCAATTTGGGCTCGGAACAATTACTTGCCAAAATGGAATCAGTTAAGGGAAATCTGACCAAAGAAGAGGTGATGGAAACATTGACTCCGATTGTACGATCGCATTTCCGTCCGGAATTTATCAATCGACTCGATGAAATTTTACCTTTTTTACCTCTGCAACGTAAAGACATGGAAAAAATTGTGACGATACAACTGCGGCAATTGGTAAAAAGAATGGAGGAGCGTCAGACAACTCTTCGTTGGGATGATGCGTTAGTACTCTATTTAGCAGAGAAAGGATATGATCCGCATTTCGGAGCTCGTCCTTTAAAACGGCTGATTCAACATGAAGTGGTGAATATGCTATCGAACGCTATCCTGGAAGGAAAAGTTCGTACAGGATGCACAGTCACCCTCTCTATGCAAAAAGGAGCTCCGGGATATATAATATCTTAAATTCTGCCGATGTAATCCTGAATGACCATTTCCATCGCCACTTCATAATCGTGAAGAGCAAGGTCCAACCAACGGAAATCGGGCTCACGGCGAAACCAGGTAAACTGTCTTTTTGCGTAATTGCGTGTGACTCTTCTGAATTTTTCGAGGAAATAACGATAGTCCGCTCCTGACTGCTCGGTCATAAGAAAATCGAGAGCCTGTCGATAACCGATCGCCTGTGAAGCAGAGCTGTTATCCATAATTCCCATTTCGATCAGCTGTTTGACCTCATCAAGGAATCCGATATTCAGCATTTTTTCGCAGCGTTTATCGATGCGTTTATAAATTTCTTCACGAGGTCTGTGAAGGAACCAGCATCGGAAATCATACTCAAGGGGCCTTTGTCTTTCCCGCCAAGAGAGGCTGCTGACCTTTTCGCCGGTCAGTTCAATGATTTCTAAACTCCGGACGATTTTCTGTTTATCATTTTTGGTAATGGTCGCCGCATATTCAGGATCTAAACTTTGAAGCCGTTGGTACAAAACTTCAGAGCCCAACCTTGCGATCTCATCTTCGAGAAAACTGCGGAGAGCGGGAACGGAAGGGGGACCTCCGGGAGGGCCATAAATTAAAGAGTGGAGATAAAACCCGGTGCCTCCGGTTACAATCGGAACGCGGCCTCGTGCCAGAATACTTTTACAACATTCGCGGGCATCTAAACAGAAATCGACAACGTTATAGATATCCTTTACATCGCGAATATCGATAAGATGATGCGGAACGGACTGTGTTTCATGTTGTTTGATTTTGGCAGTTCCTATGTCCATCCCTCTATAGACTTGCATGGAATCTGCCGAGATGACCTCTCCGCCGATTTTTTTAGCAAGTTCTAAAGCGAATTCGGTTTTTCCTGCAGCGGTGGTGCCGGACAGGACAATTACTTTTTGAATAGGTTGCTTAGGAGGATCAATCGGTTGTTTTTGCACTTGCGTAGTAAAGAGCCCGAAAAAGATACGTTCTATTTCTTCTTTTTCAAGTATAGTACCGGCTGCCACTTTTCTATTACCCTTAGAGAAAGAAAATAATAATATTTATGAAACAGTCAGTTTAAGGATAAATGGAATTTTCGTAAACCATCTTCTTCATTTTGAGCAAGTTCCAGTACGTGATCAAATCCTGACATTTTGAGCACATCCATCACATTGATATTTACGGAACAGATGATCAGCTTTCCGGAAAGTGTTTTCAATTTTTTTGTTGTAGAGAGGAGCATTCGCATGCCGGCGCTACTAAGATAGTCCACTTTTTCAAAATCTAAAAGAATGTTATGCTGTCCGTCATTGATGTATTCAAATACTTTTTTTTCCGCCCCGGGAGAGGACACGGCATCAAGCCGACCCTTAATTCTAAGGATGGTAACCTCATCTATCTGCTCTTCCTGAATATCAACTACACCTTCGATTGAAGCCATGGGAAAATCCTCGCATTGGGGTTAAGAAGTTATTTTTTTTATAGCATGGATTTCAAATCCGGACCATAGGAATTTAGAGCTTCTTCATATTTTTCATTTTCGACTTTTTTATCGATAAACTGAACCCGTTCAGCAGCAACGCGTAATTTAGATCTTTTGTCTTTTCCGCCGTTAGCATACCAAATATCGAGTTGAAGACGCCCTTCTACTAAGACTCCGGAAGAGACATCTAAGGTGGCTACACAATTTTCTGCCTGTTTCCCCCAAACGACCACATCTACAAAACAAACTTCCTGTTGTCTTTCCCCGTTTGGGGTGGTGAAGTCTCTGTTTAAGGCGATCAGTAAATCGGTTACAGCCACACCGTTAGGTGTTTTTCTCAGTTCAGGCTTTCGAGTCAGACGCCCGGCAATTAAAACTTTATTCAATGCAACCATTTTATCCCTCTTGGATAGGTCTGACAATTTTTTCAAACGAAAAAGATTTCAATCCGGTGGTTGCGAATGTCTAAAAGCCTACAATTTTAAATATGCAGACCAAAACCTTTTACTCCTTCAACATTATCAATGTTTAATTTAAATACAAGAAAAAGTTTTTAGAAACATTACTTTATAAAATTTTACAGAATGTGCTTAAAGCGAAAAGTTCGTTCAAGTATGAGTCCGGAAACATTAAAAAGCACCGGAGTGCCCATCGGTATTAAGTAAAGGGTAAATAATTATTTATTAATTGTTTATGTTAAGAAATTTTAACTCGCGCAGCGTTTGGAGTGCGGTGACTTGTCACCGCTTTGCCCTCGCATCGACTTGTCGATGCGTTTTAATCGGTTAGAGCTATTCAAAAGCTTGCTTAAAGACTATTCCAAAAACTTTTAAGAGCGACTCGACAAGTCGAGTCGAGGGCAAAGCGGTGACAAGTCACCGCACACTCCAAACGCTGCGCGAGTTCAATACATCTTTTGTAATTAACTAATTATTAATTACTTGATCCTCTTATGCGTCAACCGGTTGAACTTCTTCGGCTTGAGGTTGGGGTTCTTCCACAAGTTCGACGCGGACTTTTCTGCCTAAGCGGGCACACACCATCATAGAAATTGTACGAATAGCGTTGATAGTAGATCCTCTTTTGCCTACGACTTTTCCAACATCTTCCTTGTGTACTCTGATTTCGATAATCATTCCTCTTTCACCTTCAAAGCATTCCACTTTGACACTATCCGGATTCGATACGAGATTTTTTACAATATACTGAATGAAGTCTTTCATATTTCTCACTTAAAGTTTTAAGATTTATTTTGGTGAATACCTAACGCTCTAGGATTCAATTATTTCTGAAGCAAAGGATTCAGGGGTACCCTCTTCTATCCATTTCAGAAAATCGGCACTTCCGCCGTCAATTTTTGTATAGATAATTTCCGGCAAGTCATACGAACAATTTTTGACAATTACGTCTTTAATTCTATCGAATTTCGGAAGCACGGATTTCAGTACAACTTTACTTTCCTGTACGGTATCGAGTCGATTATCCCACATAAATATAGATTCAATCCAAGGAATTATTTGCGCACAAGCTACAAGACGTTCCTGCACTAAATAACGGCAAACTTTTCTTGCCTCATCAATTGAACCTGCGGTCCAATGAATTTCTATATATTCCGACATACGTTAAAGTCCTCATACAAGCACATATTTTTAGCACATTTTCGTTTAGAATTCAAAAAGAAAGATACAAAAAGAGATTTTTCTTTTGGAATCTCTTTAAGAATCGGGAAAGGAGCTGATCAGCCCTATCGGTTGCATTCGAAGATCTACAATGGAATACCCGACTGTCAATTGAGAGCGCATCGTAAAAAAGGCTTCGATGGAGTGTAAGAATTTTTGTGCATTCAATCGTAAAGTTATAGGAAGCTCCCCTTTCGAATGGTCTGAAAGTTCTACAATGATCTCTTTTTTCCCCGGACTCTCCATAAAGATATTAGAGAGATCAATATGATCGACCCGTAGATCAGAGCAACGTTCCAAGGCGGAGATGATCTCTGCAAAAATAGTGAATTCCGGAGGATTTATATGAGATCCCCAGGGCATACCGTTGTCAATAGCCTTATAATAAGGCATACCAAGAGAAATTTTGGGAAGACGTTTGGGAGAAAAAAAAGGTTGAAAAGGGATCATTATCCCTTCGGCATCGACAGCTGTATTGGAGAAATCTCCTATATAGGCGATCGGTTTACGAATTGAGTATTCCACATATAAAGTTCCCGGGCTGATTTTTTTGAGATTACATGATTTGACAACGGGACATTTACATATTTTTTTTTTCGCTTCGGAGAGGGAAAAAGAGTAAAGATTTTGCGGTTTATCTATGGATAATTCGAGGAGGTCGGATAAAAAGACTGTTTTCAGTCGGTCTCTGTCGGGACCTGTTTGCACGATGGCCACTATGGTATATTTTGGATCTTTTTGTTTTTGTTTATTTTGTTCTTTATAAAACAGAAGAGCTGTGGCGGCGCTTCCCGATATAAAAAAAACGGACAGGGAAATATAAAAAATGGATTTAATGAGAGGCAACTTATCTCCCGATCTTCGCCACCACGAACGTTTTTGTGTATTTTTTTTCATTTTCTATCTCTATGACGTCTTAGTGCCAGTATAATCAATTTATCCAGAAGTTTTTGAAAAGAGAGACCGTTATTTTCACAAATTTTGGGATAGAGGCTGATAGCGGTAAATCCCGGGATGGGATTGATTTCATTTAAAAAGAAGTTGCCGTTTTGATCCAGGAAGAAGTCGACACGCGCCATTCCTTCGCAACCTATTGATTTATAAGCACTTAAAGCAAGACCCTTTCCCAACTCAATTTGTTCCGGAGAACATTTAGCTTGTGAATCCGTAGCGAATCCGGAATCTCCGTATTTTGCTTCATACGAATACATCTTTCCCGAAGCCAGGACCTCTCCCGGAGGAAACACTGTGGGAGAGCCGTTTCCCAGTACGGCAAATTCAATTTCACGTCCGCGAATTTCCTCTTCTACAATAATTTTCCGGTCAAATTGCAAGACCTCGTCAATGACAGCCTCGAGTTGATCCGGATCATCAGTTCTCATGACACCGATAGCGGAACCTAAATGAGCAGGTTTTACAAACAGAGGATATCGCAACTCTTTTTTTATCTTTTCACAAAAAGCAAATTTAGATTCCTTTCCGTCATTGACATCGTAATAAAGAAAAGGAGAAACCGGAATTCCTGCAGCACTGCAAATTATTTTTGTCAGTACTTTGTCCATAGCGATAGCGGAAGAGCGGTAATCGCAACCGATATAAGGTGTATGTAACATTTCAAATAAACCTTGGATGGTTCCGTCTTCACCGAATGTACCGTGCAATACAGGAAAAATGACATCACATTGCTGCAATACTTTGATGATATTCTCGGGAAAAACAGGTGCTGAAGGATCGGATTCCTGTACCTGTTTACCTGTGGGAAATTCGTCTTTAAGAGACCATTTACCCGATTTAGAGATGCAAAAATATTCGGATTCATACAGATCGGAATTCAATTTCCCGGCAACGCCCTTTCCTGATAGCAGGGAAATTTCGTGTTCTGCCGATTCACCTCCGACGATCAGTCCGATTTTTAATTTAACATGATTTTTTTTTTTAGCCCTTCAAGGATTTGCGGCCCTACCTGCGTGATATTCCCGGCTCCTAACGTTACCACCACATCGTGAGGCTGAAGAAACTTCACCGCTTCGGCTACCAGATCATGGAAAGGCACATGGCGAAATGAGGTGGAAGAACATTGTTCATTTTCTTCCATAATATCTTCATGAGAAATTCCCGGAATAGGTTTCTCTCCTGCCGGATAAATTTCTGTAAGAAACACCTCGTCGGCTTCGTCGAATATCCCTCCGAAACTTCCTAAACAATCGCGAATACGGCTATATCTGTGAGGCTGATACAGCACAACAAGTCTTCTTTCGCCTATAGCAATCCTAAGGGCATTCAAGGTAGCCGAAATTTCGGTAGGATGATGTGCATAATCGTCGAGCACCAAAATTTCATTGTACACCCCTTTTTTTTCTGCACGGCGACAAATGCCGGCAAAAGAAAGAAACGCTTTTCGAATCGAAGCTTCCTCTATTCCTAAGGAAAGACACAATCCGAAAACAGCTAATGAATTGAGAGCATTATGTGCACCTATGAGAGGGATACGGACGTTTGTATAGATTTTTCCCTTATAATCGATATCATAACACACAGACCATTCTTCCTGAATCAGGTTATAGGCACGCAATTGACACACTTCGGTAAATCCGTAAGAGATTCCTTTAAGAGCCATTCCTTTAAGATACATATTGTCCCCGCACCAAAAAAGGTGATCCGGATTTTTCACTTGGGAACAAAATTGTTTGAATGCATTCAGTAAACTTTCTTTTGTTCCGTAATGAGAGATATGATCGCTGCCGATGTTTGTGACGATAGCACCGTCCGGATGAAATTTTAAAAAAGAGCCGTCACTTTCGTCAAGTTCTGCGATAAAATCGCCCCCTTTTCCTTTCAATCCGTTTACCTGTGTTCCGGGGATTACTCCGCCTACAGCAAAAGAAGGGTCTTTGCCGGCCTCTAAAAACACATGAGCCAATAGTCCGGAGGTCGTTGTTTTTCCGTGTGTTCCCGTTACTCCCAAAAGATTTTGCCCGTTTGCCAAAGCGACAAGTAGGTCGGCACGATGAAGCATTTTACAATTCAGTTCTTGTGCTGCCAAATATTCCGGATTATCCGTGGCTATATCGGAACTATAAATGACTGTAGCGTCTGCCGGTATAAATTTCGGATCATGGCCTATATGCACTTCGGCGCCTTTGAGTCGAAGATCTTCAATAAGAGAATTCGTCGTGCGATCACTTCCTGTGACAGCGGTATTTTGTGTGTCCAATAAAATACGGGCGAGCCCGCTCATTCCTATTCCGCCTATACCAATGAAATGACATTTTTCGGTCATGATTTACTCCTTTGAGGAATTAATTCTACTACTAACGCGCTCATATTGTATTGTGTCACAGTCGATTTATATTCACGAACGGCCTTTTTCATTTTTTCTTTTTCTTCCGGATTTTTTTCTAACAGTTCGAAAAGAGTATCGGAAAGAATTTTCGGGGTGAGAGATTCTTCCTGAAAAAGAAGAGCTCCCTTGACTGTATTTGCCATATATTCGCCGTTTTTTGTTTGGTGATCATCTGCTGCATGAGGATACGGAATAAAAACAGAGGGGACTTCAAATTCGATTGCTTCGGCGATGGTGCCGGCGCCTGCACGCCCTATCATGAGGTCTGCAACGGCCCATGCGTAGCCCATTTCTTCTTCAAAAGGTTTTACAACAGCAAGCACTCCTTTGGCGTTGTAATTTTTTTGTAAAGTTTCCTGCGGGTCTATATGGCCGGTCAAATGTAGGATTTGTAAAAGCGAGGGATCGCCGGGATATTGTGCGATAGATTGTTCTAAAAGACGGTTGAGAGAAAGAGCTCCTTGTGAGCCGCCAAAAACAAGAACGGTTTGTTTCGTCGGATTAAATCCGTAAAAAGCCAGTGCATCTTTTCTTGAGATATTCCGGTGAGATACGTTCGGGCGTAAAGGCATTGTTGTTTGGTAAGTTTTATTTCTGAGATAGGCAGAGGCCTGCGGAAATTGAATTCCCGTTGCTTTGGCATAACCTGAAAAAAAACGATTTACTTTTCCGGGGTATGCATTCCCTTCATGGAGGATCATAGGGACGTTCTGCATTTTTGCTGCAATGAGTACGGGAAGAGAATGGTAACTGCCGAAACCTACTACTATATCGGGACGAAATGTTTTAATGAGTTGTCTGCTTTGGTAAATACCCGAAAGAACTTTACCTGCGCTTTTCAGGCAGGTGACAGGATTTTTCAAAGGGAACTTTCCGGAGTTAATTTCTTTAAAAGGGAATGAGGTCCTATCAAAATAGGGGGATTCCGTTAAAGAGCATCCTGCAAAAAAAATTTCTGTTTCCGGATTTTCTTCCTTGATTTTTTTTGCCAAAGCAACCGCAGGATAAACATGACCACCTGTACCACCGGCTGCAATGAGAACCCGCTGTTTCATTCCTCTTTCCTCAATAGCATTCTCTCTCTAAAATACCTTCTCATGAATAAAGATGAAAGCAAAATAGCACCGCTTTGAAAACTAAAAATTTTCTGAATGTTTAATCAAAACATCTGCTAAAGGAAATTCTTCCGACGATTTTATTCCCCTTTTATTTGCAAAACGATCGATGATTTTATTTGCCAAAACTTTACCCAGTTGCACCCCTTCTTGATCAAAAGAATTGATGTCCCAAATAAATCCCTGAAAAGCCACCTTATGCTCATAATAAGCGAGCAAAGCACCTAAAGTATAAGGGGTGAGTTGTTTTGCCAGCAAAATATGGGAAGGACGGTTTCCGGAAAATTCTTTATTGGGATTACTGTTCTGCATCCCCGTTGCCAGTCCGATGGCCTGTGCAAATAAATTAGACAACAATTTTTCCTGAGAAGTTGTCCCCTCAAATAAAATATCTTCATCGTATTGAGATTCTTTAAATCCGATAAATTCCAACGGGACAATATCTGTTCCCTGATGTATTAGCTGATAGAAAGAATGCTGTGCATTTGTTCCCGGCTCTCCCCAGATGATTTCTCCCGTAGGGAAATTGACAGGATTCCCCGATTTGTTGATATGCTTTCCGTTGGATTCCATAGATAGTTGTTGAATATGCGCTGAAAAACGTCTGAGTGCATGACTGTATGGGATGATGGCCAAGGTGGGATAATGTAAAAAATTTCTGTTCCAAATTTCTAATAAAGCACCCAGCAACGGAAGATTTTCCTCCGGATTTTCTTTAAGAGCCGTTTTATCCATCGCATTGGCCCCTCGAAGAAATTCTTTGAATACATCGAATCCGAAGGCAAAAGCAAGAAGCACTCCCCCCACCATAGAGGTCGAGGAATATCTGCCGCCTATCCAATCCCATATATAAAAAGATTCAAAAGAAGACGAAAGATTGTCCATAGGACTCCCCTCTCCTGTAACCGAAACAAAATGCTTCTCCGGTTTCAGTCCCGCCTCTAAAAATTTCTTTCTTACGTATTCTGCGTTGGTCTCCGTTTCAGTTGTGGTTCCTGATTTAGACACGACAACAACAAGGGTATGGGCAAGATCTATCTGTTCCATGACGGATGCTGCATTATCCGGATCCACGTTATTAATAAAAAAAAGATTCCTTCCCGGTTTTTTTAAATGCTCTAATCCCAAAAACATTGCGTAGGGACCCAAATCGGATCCGCCGATTCCTATCAGAACCATATCGGTAAATTTTTGTGTAATATCGTTATCTAAAAGAAAAGAAGAGAGCTTCTCCAATTCGGTAGCTGCCATTTCCGCTGCTTCACGGGCAGGTAAACAGGTATTTTGATTTTCAAAAAAATCTCTTGTAGCCGTATGCAATACTGCGCGATTTTCACAAGGATATCCTTTAATACAATTGCATATCTCACCGTTTTGCATCCGGTGCATTTTTTCGACCGCACCGGATTCCCGGGCCAATTCCGAAAGAGCTTTCATCACATTATCGGTAATTCGTTCTGTTCCGTAGAGCAATTTAATACCGGCAGATTCGGACCAATATTGTTTCATCCTTTCCGGAGTAAGATTGCCGGGCAAAGAAAGGTCAAAAGGGTGCTCTGCCAATTTTTTCAATTTTTCAAAAGCAGGCAATGAAGAAAAATCCCGCGTAAGATCCGATGCTTTTTCTTGTAAATTTTTCATATTCTTTCCTTTAAAAAATTTTATTCCGACATTCCGTCTTCTTCGATTATTTTGAAGTATAAAAGCTCAACCCATTTTATTCAAATTCGGAATTTACCCTTTTTCGAATACTTTGTATTGTATCAACTTTAAGAAATATGATATTATTCATTCATCTTAAAAGTAAACGATCGGATAAAATTTCAATATAAGGCAAACGTGATGATAGGGCGAAATGATCCATGTTGGTGTGGAAGCGGAGCAAAATGGAAAAAATGTCATTTTCCGATAAAAAAAACTCTTCCTTCGGTTTTTTCCGATTTAAAAGAGGAATATTTTCTAAAACACCAAATTATCATCAAAACTCCGGAACAAATTGAAGGGATCAAAAAAGCATGTCAATTGACGGCACACATTTTGGAAGAAACCTGCAAAATTGCAAAAGAAGGTGTGACGACTAAACAGTTAAATGATTTTGCGCACAAAATGCATATCGATGCAGGGGCAATTCCCGCTCCCCTTCATTACGGTTCACCCCCTTTTCCGGGAAGTATATGTACCTCTCTCAACGAAGTGATTTGCCACGGTATTCCCGGTGATGTTGCATTGAAAAACGGCGATATCATCAATATCGATGTAAGCGCTATCCTTAATGGATACTACGGCGATTGCAGTAAAATGGTTTGCATCGGAGAGGTTTCCCCTGAAAGACAACTCGTAACGGATGTCTCTTATGAATGTCTCATGAGATCGATTGCTATCTTAAAACCGGGAGTACTCGTCAGTGACATAGGTGATGTAATTGAAGAATATGCCCACGCCCATAATTGTTCCGTTGTACATCAGTTTGTCGGCCACGGCGTCGGAATTGAATTTCATGAGGGCCCGCAGGTTCCTCACTCTCAAAATGATTTTCGTATTCCTTTCATTCCCGGCATGACCTTCACCATCGAACCGATGATCAATGCCGGAGTAAGAGATGCGGAAATCAGTCGGAAAGACAGATGGACAGCCTATACTGCAGACAGAAAAGCGAGTGCGCAGTGGGAGCATACTATTTTAATTACGGAATCCGGCCACGAAATCCTCACTCCCTGGAAACGATAACGAAGTCAAGACGTTTTAAGCGATGTTTTGTGTTTATAGATATTCGGAAATTCGTTCAAAGATTAATCTGTAAACTTTTAAAAACGCATCGACAAGTCGCATACGCGTTAAGCTAAGAATTTTCAACATGTATTTTATATATAAGCAGTAATTATAAGGTGCGAAGCACCTATACATAAAAGCCCGGGGCGCATCGCCCCGGGAAAAAGTAAAAAAATATTTCCGGTCTGTAGGACCGGCATATAACCTAAATTTGGCTCGCCAAATTTGATAATATATCGAAAGTCAATTCTAGAATACTTTTTGTAAAGTTCTTGATTTATAGATAGATAAAAAATATCTATGCCAAATATGGATTATATGCCGGTCCTACAGACCGGAATTTTTTTTATATCCTACCCGGGGCGATGCGCCCCGGGCTTTTATGTATAGGTGCTTCGCACCTTCGATTTACTTATTAAATTTCGGTTTTAAGGATCCTTAAAGACATTTCTATCCTCTTAGTTTAACGCGTATGGACTTGTCGAGGCGTTGTAAGCAATGTGAGTGTCCAACCACGCTGCACGAATCAAACTCCTCTAACTGCCGGAGCCGGCCATGACCGGTTCTTTAGCAGAGAGAGTGGCTATGATGTCATGAAGACTTGTGATTTCCAGTTTATATTCTTCTTCGGTTTTGGAGCGCTCTTCATCCATTTTTCTTATTTGTTCTTGCAAAGAGGCTTCTATTTCGAGTTTTTCTGCTTTTTTTAGCTCTTCATATTCACGCTGCGTATTCACAAGCTTTTCCTGCATACGGAAGATTGCTCTGCGGGTATCGTCGAGCATTTGTGATTTCTCATCGAATTGCGCTTTCAGTTGGTTGTATTTGCCTTGAATTTCTCTTACTTCGCCCGGAATTTTTTTAGCAGGATCGGCTTTTTTTGCTGCTTTTTTATCGGCAGCTTCTTTTTCGGAGAGAGCTTTTTGTAAGGCTAATTCCATTTCATTTTTTTCTTTTTCCAGTCTTTCCGATTCTGTGCGGGATTCTTCGAATAATTTTTGGTAGACCAATTCTTTTTCCGAGCCTGAAATTGTGATCGACTCCGATTTTTGTTTTTCCATATTCAGTTCACATTCTTTTTCCTGATAGAGAGTGCATAAATTCTCATGCGCTTGTTTTATTTCTCTCAGTTCAGCGCGGCAATTTTCCAGAGCAATGTACGAGATTTTTTTCTCTTCTTCACTAAATTCCAGCAGAGATTCAAAAGTATCGGCAGATTCCGCCTTTCTTTTGAGTTCTTCATCCGAGGTAGTCGGAGGTAAAGGTTGTTCTAATTTTTTTTGTGCGGCGGAATATTTAGTTTGCCAATCGAATAATTCCTGTAAGGTTTCTTCATGTTTGGCATAAATACCTGCAAGCTCTTCGCGAACAATTCTTGCAAGTCGATCGCTTGCTGACGCTCTTTCCTTATATTTTTCTATTTCCTCTTCGCATTCTTTAATTTGCATGCGGAAGCGTTCCGACTCATCTGCGTAGGATCGGGAAGATTCGTTAATTTTTTCATCGAGCTTCAATAAATTATCGAGGCGACTTCCCGATTCGATTTCCACGGAATCGATGAGTTTGCTTACCTCTTCAAAAGAAAATCCGATGATGAGAAGAGAAAAGAAGGAAGCCAAAGAAATTCCTAACGACCAAAATGTATCCGGACCGGGAGTTAAGAGGCGGGGCAATAGAAAGCCCAAAAGAACTGCCGCGGCAACAGCGGTTCCTTTCCATCTGAAATACCACGAGAGAGGAATGCCGATAAACACTGCTCCGGCGATTCCGAAATACAGATAGGAATATTTTAGAGAGCAGACAAAAAGAGTAAGCAGAGAGATAAGCGGTCCGATTGCACTCCAAAATCTGATTTGGCTCTGAATACTTGTATCTTTTATTTTCACTTTAGCCCCTTTAATCAATAAATTTTATTATAACCGGTTTACGGATGATAATTCAATACCATCCTTATTAAAAGCCGGAAGAGTTTTTATCAATACTCTACAAGACTCTATACTCAATAAGAGCGCCATTCCTATGGTATTTGCGATGAGGGAAGTTCCTCCCTGACTGACGAACGGAAGATTTAATCCCGTACTCGGCAGGAGACCTGAAACTACACCCATATTTAAAAAAGCCTGAAACGTAATGATAAAAGTGATCCCGGCAGCAAGATAGCACCCTCCCGGATCCGGTGTACCGATTGCGACAGACATGCCTGTCAGTGCAAGAAGGGCATATAGAAAAATGAGAGTAAATATTCCGATGAATCCGTATTCTTCCGCAATGATTGCTGCAATGTAGTCATTTTGAGCTTCCGGTAGGTAGCTCAGTTTTTGGAGACTTTTTCCCGGTCCTTTTCCTGTAAGACCTCCCGAACCCGCGGCAATTTTTGCCTGATAGGGCTGATGGCCTTTGCCTCTGATATCCAATTCAGGATTCAGATATACCTTTATTCGAGCGCTGACATACGGCAATTGGGAGGCGAAGGCAATTCCGATGACCAGACATATTGCTAAAGGCGCTCCCCAATAGGCTACCGGTATTTTCATGATAAAGCATAAGACGATGAGAGAGATGCCGATTACCGCAACCGTTCCGTTATTCGGTTCCACCAGAATAAGGCAGATAGGGACAAGGCACTTTCCTCCTATTTTGAGGAAGTTGATAAAGAGATCTTTTTTTTCTATGATTTTTCCGTATTCATGAATAAAGAATGCGAGAAGAATGTATTTCACCGGTTCCGAGGGTTGAAAAGAAAAGGGACCGAGGGGGAGCCATCTGCGTGATCCGTTTACCTCTCTGCCTATTCCCGGAATTAAAGTTCCTAATAACAGCAAAGTAAAGATAAAAAGAAGAAAGGGACTGATTTGTAAGATTGTTTTATATCCTACACGATAGACTGTAATTCCTGTTATTAAAGCCGCTAAAGAATAAATCGCTTGCTTCATTACGGAAGAGTAAAGACTGTGATCCAATTCCAAATCCAAAATTTCCGCAGATGAGGCGCTGAATATTGCAATGATCCCTGCAAAAAAAAGTGTCCAAACGATGAATAGGAGAGTAAACCTGGTGATAATCATAAATGTAGCAGCATTAGTCGTTAACGAACACGAATTCGATCTCCCGGTCTCAGATTTCTCGCTTTAGCTTCATCTAAACCGTTCAACAGCAAAAGTTCCTGTACACTTACATGAAACCTTTTGGAAATTTTCCAAGGATTATCCCCTTCCTGCACAGAATAAAAACCTGAGGATCCTTCATCCGGTCCGGATTCAAATCGGGTCACAATATTTTGCGATTGTTTTATCGGAGCGGGAATTTTGAGGATTTGTCCGACTTTCAATTTATCGCCGATAAGATGATTTATATTTCTGATAGAGCTGACAGTTGTGTTGTTTGCTTTTGCGATCCTTCCTAAAATATCTCCGTTTTTCACGGTGATTTCGATATAATCCTGTTTTGGAGAAGAATAGCTATCGGAGGATATATTTTGTGCACGTGCTCCGATAGAAGCTGAGATCTCTTTCGGTTCATTATATGAGGTGATGTACATTTCCGAAGGGGAAGATCGTATTGTTTCGGCAAAATCTTTGAGGACGTTGTCTACTTCGTCCGCTTTATTTTCATGTACGGAAACGATCACGGGCAGAGGTTCTCTGACTTTTTCAATTTTTCCGGCTTCTACTATGGCATGTGTCACTTCCGGGCTATCGCCTATTTTCTCTTCGTCGGGTGTGATTGCCAATACAAACAGAATCGCTAACAAACCTGTATTCAACAATACAGCGAGGATAATCGTATCGCGTCGAGTCATGCTTTTTACTCCTTATATATTAAACCGGTTACTATACGCTTAAATTCATCTCCCCGATGTTCATAATTACGAAACATGTCAAAACTGGAACAACCCGGTGATAACAGGATATTATCACCCGGCTTTGAATTTTGGGAAGCCATTCTTACGGCAATTTCAAGATCCGGCACAATTTCTATCTTAAAAAAAGGATTCAGCTCGTTATATATTTTTTGTGCAGCCTCACCGATAGCGTAAATTGAACGAACTTTTTCCTGAAACGGGACGATCCAGCTCCCGTATCCGGCACCTTTATCGACTCCGCCCACAATTAAAAGAGTGTCACCATCCATAGATTCCACGGCTCTTAGTGTGGCATCGACATTTGTTCCTTTGCTGTCATTATAATAGGAAACACCGGATTTTTTTCCTGTAAATTCTATTCGATGCGGAGGTTTTCGGAATGTTTCGACAGCGTCGGTGAATTGTTTTCCTTTTACTCCTACTTGATTGCATACTGCAAAAGCGGCGACAATATTTTCGATATCATGTGTTTTTTTCATTTGGTAACAGGAAGGAAGTTCTGCGATAGGCTCATCATCGCTGTATAAAGTGAGACCGTCGGTAGAAATAAAATTCTCTTTATCGAAACCGAATCGAAATATTTGTGAATTTACCGGAGGACCTTCAGGAATATTTTCTTTTATAAAACATTTTCCTGTCGGTTTTATGAGTTGGGTAATTTGGTATTTCGATGAGATATACTTGTCGAAAGATTTGTATCTGTCCAGATGATCCGGAGTGATGTTCAATAAAATTCCGTAATCTAAACATTTTTCCTGTAAACTATCCAGCTGGTATGAGCTGATCTCTATGACAAAGATATCAATTTGTTCCTGCGATAAAAGGAGAGAGGTGAACGGTATGCCGATATTTCCTACGGCACAAGCGTGTAATCCGACACTTTTCAGAATATGTTCTATCAATAAAGTCACGGTGGTTTTGCCGTTTGTGCCGGTAATTCCGATGCAGATCCGATTTTTCAAATGACGACAGGCAAGTTCCATCTCTCCCACGATTTCTACACCTAACTTTTCTGCCTGTGCTATAGCGCTGTGGGAAGGAGGTATGCCGGGTGAAAGGACAAGGAAATCGACACCGGATAAATCGCTGTCCGAAAAACTTTGTCGGACCGTTAATCCTTTCGATCGCAAAGCCGAAATTTCAGGAGAATCTTGTATTTTTTCCGCGTGATCATCTGCCGCTACTACCGAATATCCCTGTTGAAAAAGGAACTCCGCAGCAGAACAGCCGCTTTTTCCCAATCCTAAAACGGCCGATTTTTTCTTACTTTCATTCATCATTTTCCTGAAGTTATGGAATTTTTTACTGAAATTTTAGAGAGGCTAAACCTATGAGAGCAAGCAAAAATCCTACGATCCAAAATCGCAACACTACTTTTGTTTCCGGCCATCCCTTGTACTCAAAATGGTGATGCAAAGGACTGCATAAAAAAATACGTTTTTTATTCCGCAATTTGTAGCTGGCCACCTGCAGAATAACCGATAAAGTTTCGGCTACAAAAATTCCCCCGACGATTGCCAAAAGAAGCTCTTTTTTCAAAAGAACGGCCGAGACTCCCAAAATGCCTCCCAAAGCAAGAGATCCGGTATCCCCCATAAATACCTGTGCGGGATATCCGTTATACCATAAAAATCCAAGGCAGCCTCCTGCAAAAGCAGATAAATAAATGGCCACTTCGCCGCTTCCTTCAATGTAGGGAATATTTAAATAGTGAGCCAGATCGACATGATTGGAGACGAAAGCGATGAGGGCAAAACAAACACTGACCATGATCAGGCATCCCGCTGCCAATCCGTCCAATCCGTCGGTTAAATTTACTGCGTTGGAAGAGCCGGTGATCACAAATACAATCAAAAGAAAAGCCAATACAATGAAAGGTCCTGACAAATGAATGACCGCTCCTTTAAAAAAAGGGATGTAGACACTGACAGCAAGTTGATGCAGAGGAATTTCTTCACGATGTTTTCCCGCTACAATTTGTTCAGTTCCGGCGATTTGTTCTGCCGTAATGACCTGAGTTTCCGCTGAACTTGCCGGATGAAAAGCAGGTACAAGGAGATATAATGCGATCAAAGAAGAGAAAAACACCTGTCCCAACAATTTCTTTTTTCCGGAAAGGCCCTTGGTATTTTTATGGCGAAGTTTTAAATAATCGTCGATGCCTCCTAAGAAACCGAAAAACAAGGTCGTCAAAAGCAGAAGGATCGTAAACGGATGCCGGAGGTCCATCCATAAAAATAAAGAGGTAACCAGGGAAACCAGAATGAGAATTCCTCCCATTGTCGGAGTATCTTTTTTATTGTGATGCAATTTTCCCAATAAGGGACATTCTTCTGTCCGGATTGTCTGTCCTATTTTCATTTCGTAGAGTTTTTTTATGAATCGCGGTCCTAAAAAAATGCACATCAATAAAGAGGTGAGGGCTGCCAGCATCATCCGGGTAGAGTAATACATAAATACCATCGGTATTTTCATTCCGAGACTCTGTAAATATTCCAATAAAATAATCATAACTCTACCATTTCGATCAATTTCCACAATCCGACGGCTTTCGAACCTTTTAGCAAGACAACATCGCCCGGAAGCAAAAAGTCCTTTAACTTGGCAGCCAGATGCTCCAAATTCGGAAAAAATTCGGCAGCTTTACCTGCCTCTTTTCTACATTGCACAATAGTCCGACTTCCTTCGCCTATACAAAAAGCGATGTCGATAAAATTTATACTATATTCGCCGACTATATAATGACAGGCTTCCGATAATTTTCCCAGCTCCAACATTTCCCCCAAAACAGCAATCCGCCTTCCGTCACCTTCCGGCCCGGGAAGAGAATCCATAGCGGCTTTCATAGAATCGGGACATGCATTGTACGAGTCATTCAAAAAGATGACTCCGTTTTTTTCTATCCTTGCACCTCGCCTTTCAGGCAATTCTAATCGGGAGCATTCCGGCAAAAGCTCTTCATAACTATATCCGAGAGAGCGTGCAACGGCCAATGCTCCTGCTAAATTTTGGAGGATATGTTTTTGTTTAAAAGGGATTCCGCTCTCCTTTTCAAGAATATTCCCTTCGGCGGAAGTCGGGCAAAATTTTTGTTTCACGCAGGAGCCTGTTTCGGAAAATATTTTTTTTCCTTTAATATTTTCGGGAAAAATTCCGATTTTTGTACGGGGATTTTTCAGAATTTCCGATTTTTCCAAAATGATCTCTTCTAAAGAGGAGAAATTTGCGATGTGAACAGTGTCTATATGCGTGATAAGGGCTATATCGGGAGGAAACAGTTCGACAAGATTGGCAAGCTCCCCTTTTTTTGACATTCCCATTTCTAAAATAAGAAGTTCTTCATCGCCTTTCACCTCGTTGAGAATTGCAAGGGGGAGTCCGACCTGAGAATTTTGATTGCCGGGAGTCACCATGAGTCGCAATTTATTTTGGAGCAAAGTGGCTAAAAAAGTTTTTGTTGTTGTTTTTCCTATTGAGCCTGTGATGCCCACAATGCGGCAGGACATTTTCCTGACTACCGATCGTGCCAAGGTCTGTAATGCTGTGAGAGGACAAGGCACTTTTATCAGAGAAAGGCCGAAATGTTCTCCGGAATAATCCTCATTGACTACAGCAGCGACGGCTCCGCGACGGGCCACATTCTCTAAAAATGTATGTCCGTTGACTTTTTCCCCGTTCAATGCAAAAAAAAGGTCGCCTTTATTCACTTCCCGACTGTCTATCTGATAACGATGTATCAGAGATGTACAAGGGCATGAAAGGATTCCGCCTGTTACATTTACTATTTCGTCCGTTGATCTCATGACACCCCTTAAAATATGGAAGAACACCGGAAAGAATACATGTCGAATTATATTTACTTCAAGGAGAGTTAAAGATTCCCCTTTTTTTATGTATACATTTCTCTTGCCGATAAAAACATTATTTTACACCATATCTTGTTTTAATTTAAGAAAAGATCTACCCTTTTGAGCACCGGACAAAAATGAGGAACGGAGCTATCGTTATGCCTATATCTCGGGATTTTAATTTCAAGACAGGAATTTTTCTAATTGTATATCAGACAGCTCTCATTCCGGGACTGATCTGGTATTTTTCTTTTTTTACCCCCTCTCTTACGCTTATTGCCTGTATGTTACTTCTACTATGTACCGGAGGATTCAGCATTACAGCCGGCTATCACCGATTATTTTCGCATAAATGTTTCAAAACAAATCCGGTCATTGAATCGATCATCCTTTTTTTTGCTTCGACAACAATTCAGGGAAGCGCTCTCAGATGGTGCAATGATCACCGTAAACACCATGCCTATGTCGATACGGATGCCGATCCTTATTCTATTAATAAAGGATTTTTCTACGCGCATTTTTTTTGGATGCTGGAAAAACAGGAAGAAATTGACCCGAGAACCGTGCGCGATTTAATGCAAAACAGACGCGTCATGTTTCAGCATCGCTTTGATAACATTTGCATGTTCGGATCAAACTTTCTCATTTTTCTTGCGGTCGGTTTTTTTTTAGATGATTTTGTAGGAGCTTTTTTTATTGGATGCTGGTTAAGACTTTTCCTTCAGCACCATACCACATGGTTCATCAATTCCCTAGCACACACGTGGGGAACACAACCGTTTTGCAGAGAACATTCGGCAGTCAATAATTTTATTATCTCTCTCCTTACTTTCGGCGAGGGATACCATAATTTTCACCATACATTCGCCAATGACTACAGAAACGGAGTCAGATGGTACCAATATGATCCGACAAAATGGCTGATATGGTCTCTAAGTCGATTGGGCCTCGCACGCGAATTAAAAAGAGTTCCCAAAATGACCATCCAAAAAAAAATGGTGTTAGAAGGAAAAGACCTCCTTTTAGAACAACTAAAGCAACTCTGGTACGTGAAAAAAGAAGAGCTGGAACAGAAAATCCACGAACTGGCCGAGAGTCTTATCATACAAATTTCAAAAATCAGCGAATTAACGGAAACCTACAACTCTCTTTGCAAAAAGCAAGCAGAAAAAGAGGTGCTCATGCAATTGCAATACGAAATAAAATCGCTGAATGCAAAAATTTGCGCAGATTGGAGGCATTGGAGCAATATTTCCGGAGCCATTCTAAAATTAAAACCTATACCGGCGTAATTTATGATCAAAAAATTCATGCAATCTAAAATCCTTTCTACCGGATTAGCCATGTTCTCCATGTTTTTCGGTGCGGGAAATATTGTGTTTCCTTTAGCACTCGGCAACATGGCGGGAGCGAGTAATTTTTTTGCCATGGCAGGATTGATGATCACGGCCGTAGTCGTCCCTTTCACAGGCTTGATTGCCATGATCCTTTTTAACGGCGATTACAAAGCATTTTTCGGAAGAATGGGGACGGCTCCCGGATTTCTCATTGCACTTTTTATTATGTGCCTTATAGGACCTTTTGGGGGAATTCCCCGCTGCATAGCACTTTCTTATTCGACGATCACCATGTTCACTCCGGCTATGCCTCTCTATATTTTTAGCCTCTTTTCATGTCTGATAATCTTTGCCTTTACCTACAAAACAAATGCTATTCTCGAAATTCTCGGCTATGTATTGACTCCGGTATTGCTGATTTCCCTCATCATTATCATTGTACTCGGCCTTTTATCCGAAAATTTATCCGGCGGAAAAGCCGATCCGAACTTTTTTTTCACCGGATTGAAAGAGGGATACCACACAATGGATCTGCTGGCCTCTTTTTTCTTTTCTTACGTCGTCATTGACTGTTTACAAAAAGATCTGCATCCCGTAGAAATCGGAGATTTTAAAAGCATCATCGTGACGGCATTAAAGGCAAGTGCTATAGGAGCGTTTTTGCTTGGTGCCGTGTATGCCGGATTCAGCTACGTGGCCGCATTTTCAGGACCGGAATTGCACAATGTGAGTGAAGATCTGTTACTCGGAACGATCTCTCTTAATATTTTGGGACCCTACGCCGGTATTGTCGCTTCGGTAGCGGTAGCCCTCGCCTGTCTTACAACCGCAATAGCTCTCTCTGCAGCTTTTTCAGAATTTTTATATGAAACGATTCTACAAAAAAAAATCGGCTATATCCCTTGTCTTTTGCTTACTTTGGTTATCACCTGTTTTGTGTCCACATTAGATTTTACGGGGATTGTCAAAGTACTTACCCCTATTTTAATGATTTGTTATCCGGCTCTTATTGTTTTGAGTGTTTTGAACTTACTGTACAAACTCTATGGATTTAAACCGGTAAAATTTCCTGTATTCTTTGTTTTTTTCCTCACAGTGTTATATACGATAGTGGTTTAAAGGAGACTTCTTATGTCGGTTTCATTATCTGAATTAAATAGCATTACACAAATTTTTTATAAATTTCCTGTAAAACAAATAACAGGCAATAATGAAGGAATATTCATTGAAAATGTGATCGTTACCGAGAATACCGATCATCCTCTAAAAACCACACAAAAAGTAGTAGTGAGCAATTTACAAGATTGCAACGTATACACCGTTGCCCGAATTTTTAACGATATCTTCACCGAGTGTCAGACAAAACAAAAAGGTCAATGGGTTCAACCGGATGCCATATACCTTGATACGGAGTATGGGGGTAAAATTCGGAAAGAGCTTTTTCTTGTTATTATGGGCCGGATAACATTTTCTTCATAAAAAAGATTTTTAACTCGCGCA
>JABDBB010000029.1 GCA_013288845.1 Chlamydiota bacterium
TTTGTTCCTGAACCCTGTTAATATCATAAAATCTCACAGTTACTTCCGTAGAAATAGGAGAATATCCATATTCGCCGGTATACTCTCTCTTCTTTGTGGAAGTAACTAACATACTTCCTTTTGAATCTAAGATAGATAAATCATATCCGGAATACATCCCTGATCCCTTCGGAACATTCGAACATTCAACTAACTCTCCGAATTTAGAATCATAGATTCTTATGCTCTCACCAAATGCTTCATCAAAAATGCTTCTGAAATCGATGGTAGAACTACCTACTGAACGTGTAATAATCCGAGGTCCACCGGATGTCTCAAGGACAGCCATTGAATGAATATCTTCCTTTCCATCAATTTTTTTCTGTTTAATGACTTTTTTTCCGGCTCGGCTATCCCAAAGTGAGATTACATTTTGTGTTTTAAAAGTTCCTGACTGTAGGGTTACTACTAAATTTGATGTCTGAGAAGGAACTATTGCGCATAAGTTGCGTCCTTGCCAATCCATTTCCGTAGTTGAAACCTCCTGCATCGCCCAAAGATCCCAAAACATCAATTGACATTTTTCTCCGTTTTTACCGAATGTAGCTCCTTTTAAATTGTCAACGCTAAGATCCGGCACTCCGGTATAAGGAATTTTTTTTATCTGAAGAGTTTTAGAGTCCATACAACCAAGCACAGACTCGGATCCCATTTTGTCAGTAAAAAAACAACAGTTAGAATTATTTTCCATTACAGGACGTGTAAAAGACTCTGTCTGATATTCTTTCTTCAGGTTCGGAGCATTTTCGGCGGATTCATTATATAAACAGATTATCCTGGTTTCTACGTTACCTTGCCTTTTAGCAAATGAAGCTGCTACGCAATCATAATAGGAAGTCACGGCTTTAATTTCCCCGGATACAGGAAGAAGTTTATTGGGTGAAAGAATATTTACCATATTTTTACCTTGGTTAAAGTTTTAAAAATTTATAAATTATCAACAAGAAAAAAACAAGGAAAATTAATTTTTAATGCAATTAAATAAAAAAATAACAATCAATTACAAAGAGAAATTATCAATTCGCACAGTGTTTGATCTAACATAAACATGGTGTACACTATATCTGTGTTAGACCAAACGCTGCTCAAATTCAATTACATCTTATGTGTGATCTTATTCTGCATCTTCCTTTTCTATCTTATAAATACCGATTTTTTTTATGTTGCTATCACTGTTTTTCTCTGCAAAAACTACTTTTTCAGTATCGCAAGCAAAAGTATATTTAGGATTTTCCTTTGTGTCGGCAGGAAATTCTATTACCGGTCTTGGTTCTATCGATTCTTCCTGAGAATTTACATCGTAAGATCTGACGGTTACTTGCGAAGCAATCGTAAAATTTCCTTCGTCGAATTCGCCTGTATACCATTTATATGTTGTAGAAGTATTTAATGTACTTCCTTTTGAATTTAAGAAAGATAAACTATATCCCGAAAGAGAATTTGATCGGGTGTTTTCCGGAACATCAGAGCACTTGTCCAAATCTCCGGATTTTTGAGCATTATAGATTTTTATCGTCTCACCAAATGCTTCCTTAAAAAGGTTTCTAAAGTCAATTGCAGAATTATCTACTGAACTTGTAATGATCCGAGGACCGTCAGAAGTCTGAAGGATAACCATTGAATGAATATTTTTATCTTCGTGAACGGTTGTTTTTTTGACGGGATTTTTTGCGACTCGACTGTCCCAAAGTGAAATTATATTTGGTTTTGAGTCCGTATCTGATTGTAAAGTTACCGCTAAATGTGATGCAGAAGGAACAAGTGCGCATAAGTTGCGCTTATGCCAATCCGTCTTAATAGTTGACACTGGCTGCATCCTGAAAAGATCCCAAAACATCATTTTACATGCCTTTCTGCCTTTACCTATTGTCACTCCTGTTAAATCTTCAATGCTAAGATTCGGCATTTCTGTATAAGGCATTTTTTGTTTGTCATGAGTTTGCGAGTCAATGTAACCAAGCACATAACGTGTTCGGGTTTTGTCAGTAAAAAAACAACCGAAAGAATTATTTTGCATTACGGGTCGCGTATCCAAGTTGGTTTTATATTCCGTCTTGTTCAAAACATCTCCGCCGGATAGATTCCAAAAACAAATCACCCTCTTCTTCCCGTTATTTATCTTTTTAGTAAAAGAAGCTGCTAAATAATCAACATCGGAAGTTATGCTCTTAATTTCCCCATGTCCCTGCACATGAATATAGCTATCGAGTGAAAGAAAAGAAGTTTTTATAGGTTCAAGATATTGCATATTTTTACGTTAATTAAAAATTTCTAAATGATCAATAAGAAAAAATAAGCTATTTCGGCTTGAATATACCGATTTGTTTAGTATGGGTATTAGAGCTAACAGCTGCAATAACTACTTTTTCGCTGTCGCAAGCAAAACTATATTCAGGATTTTCTTTTTCGTTTATGTCGACAGGAGGAAATTCTATTACTATCTCGGGTTTTAGAGTGTCTTCCTGAATATTTTTTAAGTCGTAAGATCTAAAAGTTACTTGCTTAGCAGTCGTAGGACATCCGTACTGGCTGTATTCGCTTGTAGGGGCTTGATGATTTCTACAAGTATTTAATATACTTCCTTTTGAATTTAAGAAAGTTAAATCAGATCGGGAATGAGGATACACTCCGGAGCCGGCCGGAACATTAAAGCATTCGACCGGCTCACCAAACGCTTCATCAAAAATACTTCTAAAATCAATTGCCGAACTATCTACTGAACGTGTAATAATTCGCGGTCCCCTAGAAGTCTGAAGGACAGCCATTGAATAAATATCTTTATTTTCATGAATTTTTTTCTCTTTAATGACTTTTTTTCCAATCCGACTGTCCCAAAGTGAAATTACATTTGGTTTTTCAAAAGTAGTACCTGACTGCAGCGTTACCGCTAAATTTGATTCAGAAGGAACCATTGCACATAAGTTACGCTGTTGAAAATCCATCCGGATAGATGATACATCTTGCATCGTGACAAGATCCCAAAACAGCAATTTACATGTCTTTCCGTTTTTGCCGACTGTAGCGCCTTTTTCTTTTTCAACACTGAGATCCGGCATTCCGGTATAAGGAATTTCTTGTGTATGGCAAGTTTGAGAGTTAATGTAACCAAGCACAGAACCGGTCAGGGTTTTGTCAGTAAAAAAACAACCGTCAGAATGATTTTGCATCACAAGACCCGAATAAAACTTTGTCATATATTTCTTCTTATTCGGAGCACCTCCGGTGAATAGATCCCAAAAACACATTGTCTTCTCTTCTACGAAAGATCCCTCTTTAGCAAATACAGCTGCTACATAATTAACGTCGGAAGTCAGGTTTTTAATTTCCCCATATTGTTCCACAGGAAGATAGTCATCCATTAAAAGAGAGGTGGCCGATTTTATAGAGTTAAAATATACCATATTTTTACCTTGGTTAAAACAGATTTTCTAGATTCGACTTGTCGATGTATTTAAATCGATATTTTGTGTTTGTAGATATTCAAAAATTCCTTTAAAAATTAATCTCTAAACTTTTAAAAACGCCTCGACAACTCGAGTCGAGGGCAAAGCGGTGACAAGTCATCGCACTCTAAACGCTGCGCGATTTTAACTCCTTTTACGGATTAATTCGTTTTTGGTATGCATCCCAGCCCGCTTGTTTATAAGCGATTGCTGTTTTAACCGGATTTTCGCTATGTAAAATTCCTGTGCCTACGATAATGACATCTGTACCACTGTGTAGGATAGCGTCTTCGGGAGATCGATATTGTTGATCAAATGCTCCTGAAACGACATTCAGGTGAATTCCCGGAGTCATATGAATGATATGAGGATGATCCGATAATTTTCTTTGCGAGATGAATCCTGTGACAAAATCCGGGTATTTTTCTGCCATTTGTATTGTAGCTTCCGTATAAGAACCGGTGGCAGGAGATCCTTTAGGACTCATTTCAGCAAGAAGAAGTATACCTCTGTTTAGAGGGGAACCGATTTTTTGTAAAGCCTCAATTGTTCCCGGACCTGCTACTGAATGGACTGTGACCATATCGGACCAATCTGCGATATTGTATATTCCTTTTGCATATTGATGTTCTACTGTTTTTCCGATATCGGCAAATTTTCTATCTTCTAAGATAAGAAATTTATTTTCTTTTGCCAATAGTTTTAATTCCTGTAACAGATTCGGCTCAAAATCGTGAAGCATATCGATATGAGTTTTAAGAATACAAATGTGAGGAGCTAATGCTTTTGCTATAGACAGGAGGTCTTTTTTATTTATTACATCTGCGGCTATAGCAAGATTGGATTTCTTCTCTTCCATAATCCGAAAAAGCTCTTTCCCGGCAGAATTTTTTGTGAGATGTGCCCTTTGCAGATAAGGGAGAGAAAGTGATGTAGAAGTTGACATCATAATAAAACCGGCCTTGGATTATGTTGAACAAAAGAGGTTATTTTTGCAGCTTCATCGGTGCTGATTCTTCCGACTGAAGTAAGTGTAGAGACAATATCAGAAATAGTCATGACAGAATGAAGAGTCATTTTTCTGTCCTTTAGATTTTGTTCCGCTCCGTGTTGACGATCGACAAGTACAACGGCATCTTTCACAATCAGCCCTTCGTATTTCAAAGCCTCTCCTGTTTCGATAGTGCTCATACCGGTTGTCACCAAATCTTCCACAATGACACACCGTTGTCCGGATTTATAAGCCCCTTCAATCGCTTTTTTAGTGCCGTATTCTTTTATCTCTTTTCTTTTCATAATCATGGGCCTATTATGAAGAAGCGCGATTGTTGTTGTGATAGGAAGAGCCGAATAAGGGACTCCGCAAAGCACTTCAAAATCGAGATGTGCAATTTTTTTCCACATTTCTTCTGAGACCGCCTTTAACAAAAGCGGATAAGAAGGAACAAGTCTTAAATCGATATAAAAAGGAGACTCAATACCCGATTTTAAGGTACAGGTTCCGAATTTTATCGCATCTATATCGTATAAACGCAAAATTAAATCATTGATTTCCATTATATTCCTTTTGATGATACTCCGCTGCCATGTATGGATTCCAAAGCATTCCTGTTGCAGTCATTGCAACATCAGCTCCGGCATTGATAAATTCGGAAAAATGCTCAGAAAGCATTGCTCCGCCCGTTCCCATTATGGTGAGAGATAAAGATTGCTTTTTATTTATTTCGGTACAATTTTTTATAAAATCGAGAGCTGCCCGGCGTATAGGACTACCGCAGATACCTGCTGTCGCTCTTTCAGGTCCCAATGCAGGAAAATTTTGATTATTGAGTACTTTCATTCCGATAGTATTGATTCCGCAAACAGCCCTTGCGCCCCCTTTTGCGATTGCAATAAGGACTTTTTCCTGTAAATCAGGATCGGTAAACGTCCCTATTTTAATAATGAGAGGGATCGGAGCTATTGCTTCGGCAATTTTTTTCGTCACTTCGAATACCCGTTCAGGATCAGTATATAATTCGCCTTCACAGGTTGAGGCATTCGGACATGAGAAATTCGCTTCGATAATTTTGGCTCCGTATTCGACGGCCTGAAGAGAAACTCTGATAAAATCCTGTATGAATCCGGAGAATCCCGTTTTTTGCGGAGTTCCCACTACTGAAATGATCATAATTTTACCGGGAGCAAGAGATTTATTTGCTTTGGCAATATCCTCGATAAGATATTCAGGAGATCGTGAAGGCATTCCGAATGAATTTGTGACTGCAATTTCATGAATATTACGGGGGATTTCCGATTTTAATGTAAGGTAGGGAGGCAGTTTTCCCGGTATGAGAGGAGAATTGACCTCTACATATACCATGTTGGGAAGAGGATGACCTTTAAATTCCGAGCTCCGAATTGTCTTATAGCAGAGAATATCGAATCCCAGACGACCCGCTAAAGAGATCCATTTAGCATTGAGGAGAGGTCCTGCGGGTATACCTATTTTTGATGCGACTTTATATCCTAAAAAATCTATAAAATTATCCGGAGAAATTATTTTCCTTTCGGGAATATCTCCTGAAAAAAAAGGGCCGTATTCTGCATTTTCTATATAGCTTTTGGATATATTATAAAGAGGATTCTGAAGAAAAAATGAAGAATCAAGTAATTCCGGTTGTTTTTTTTGTGTCAGAAGCACGAATACACCTTTCCTTTCAATATAGTATAGAGAGGCCAACCTTTAAGAACAACCCCATCGTAAGGAGACCAACGTGATTTCGTCTTTAACTCCGTTGCTTTTACCTCTTTTTTCATTTCTAAGTCAATTAAAACAAAGTCCTGATTACGTTCTAAGCCAAAAATTTGTTCGATATTGATATGAGTTAAAGAAACAATTTTTTCTAAACTGATTTTTTTCTCATGATACGCGTTTAAAAGTAAAGGAAGCATCGTTTCGATGCCCGGAAAGCCCGAAGGAGTTTCGGGATAAGACTTTGATTTTTCTTCTCGGGTATGAGGAGCATGATCTGTTCCTAAAAAATCTACTGTTCCGTCGCGAATGCCTTCCCATAAAGCATCGCAGTGAATTTTATTTCTTAACGGAGGATTTACAGTTCCGAAAGACCCTAATCTTCCATAATCTTCTGTATTTAGAAAAAGATGGTGTGTGCATACTTCACAATACACAAGAAGTTCTCTTTTTTTTGCTGCTCGAATCGCATCTAATTCTTCTTTTGTGCTCGTATGGCAAATGACAAGTTGCGTTCCGTATTTTTCTGCAAGATCGATTGCCTGCATTGTTGCTTTTAAAGCAGCTTTTTCTTCTCTGATGATCGAATGAACAGAAGGATCTGTGTTGCCTCGATGTTTTTTCTTATTTGCTTCCAGCATTTCTTCGTCTTCGGCATGAACAGCGACAAGAACATTTTCATGACCGGCTAATCGAAATGCTTTCTCCAGAGTTTCCGGATCGTTCATTACAAGGCCGCCTGTGCTGGATCCCATGTAAATTTTTAATCCTATTACATTTTTTGCTACTTTTCCTAAAGAGTCTAAATTTTCCTGATCAGCGCCGTAATAAAGGTTGTAGCGTAGAGGAATTCCGGCTTTTTTCAATTGTTCATCGATCAGATTAATTTTATTTTGGAGATTTTCCGGAGTGACACAAGCGGGAGTATTGTTCGGCATATCGAATACCCGCGTAATTCCTCCTCTTATAGCTGCCACTGCTCCCGAACACCAATCTTCTTTATGTTCCGCCCCGGGAGTCCGAAAATGTACATGGGGATCGATTAAAGCCGGAATCAGCAAGAGACTTCCTTTTCCGTCAATGGTCCGGAATTCATCACTTTCTATTGTGATCGTTTCGGTGAATCCTTTTAATGTTTGTACATTTTTTATTGTCAGCATTTATTTTCCTTGAGTATTGATCACACTTATTCAGGAAATACCAAATTATCCGGGCAATATTTTCTACAATATTTACATCGAAAGCGAATATTTTTACAGTGAATTTCTATAAAGAAAAATGAATCCATTCTATCATGATTGCAGATACATTCTCCGTTAGGACAGCGGATGATTCCTTGGAGGAAAGTGGGCAAAATAAGTTGTTTTTTTTCGATTACTTCATACTCTTCGATTGTATTGATCGTGGCTTCCGGCGAAATGACAGCGATTTTCTCTTCCTGTACATCAGTGAGTCGCATGCCCTCTAATTTTATAATGTCTTTAATTTTTTGTGAGCCGCCCGGTAAATTCATGGCGATCATAATTTGACGATGATTACCTGTCAGTTTTAAGAGATTCAAAATTTTTAATGCACGTCCTGCTTCGATATGATCGATGACCGTCCCGCTTTTGATGGCTGCGACGGCAAGAGTTTTAACTGTTCGAACCATGATACCCCTATTTTCCTAAAAGCATTGCCAAAAGAGCCTTTCTGATGTGTAATCCGTTTAAAGCCTGATCAAAATACACTGCATATTTTGTAGAGTCGACTGAGACATCGATTTCGTCATTTCTCGGTAGAGGATGCATAATTTTGAGATTCTCTTTCACCTCGTCAAAATGCGCGTCGGTAAGTCTGTATAAGTTTTTTACGCTCAAATATTCCTGTTTATCGACAAAACGCTCTTCCTGAATTCTGGTCATATACAGAACATCGATTTTTTTGAGAATATCTTCTATATTGCGATGAAAAGAAAATTTCACCCCTTTTTCCCTTAAAAAATTACATATTTCGCGAGGCATTTCGAGCATGGGGGGAGAAACAAAATAGAGGCGGATACCGAAATGCACACAAGCTCTAGCGAGAGAGTGCACTGTTCTTCCGTGTTTTAGATCTCCTACCATAGCGATAGAAAGATTTTCCAAAGTACCGTGAGTTTTTTGTATTGTATAGAGATCGAGTAATGTTTGTGTCGGATGTTCGTTGGCGCCGTCACCTGCGTTGATGACAGGGATATTTACTGATTCCGCCGCTCTTTGTGCTGCCCCTTCTAAAGGGTGCCTGATGACGATGATATCGGCATAATTTTCTACAATTTTCATTGTATCGTATAAACTTTCCCCTTTCTTCACTGAAATCATGGAAGAGTCGGAAAAACCTATTACATTGCCTCCCAAACGATGCATGGCCGATTCAAAAGACAATCTTGTTCTTGTAGAAGATTCAAAAAAACAATTCACAAGAATTTTTCCCTTCAAAAAGCTACTACAATCACAATGTTCGTATCGTTTTCCGGTTTCTAAAATAGAGAGAATTTCCTGTTTTGATAAATCCCCTATAGCTAAAATACTCCGTCCGCGGAAAGACATTTCCGACGGCATTTCCTCTAACTGATGATCCGGCAGTACCTGCATATTTTCACCTAATTCCTGCAATAAATTCTTTAACCGAGCGGATAGCAATATTTTTACGATCAATTTTACAAAGGCACTGAAGGAACATCTGCGCCACCGGAAGATTTGTGATCAAGGGGATATGATGATCGATAGCAAGACGGCGGATTTTAAATCCGTCACTGACAGTGTTTTTTTGAGAGAGAGCTCTTGGAATATTGATAATCAAATCTAATTTCCTGTCGGTGATCGCAGTCACAATATTCGGCTCCATTCCATCGCCTGCTTTATAGAGAAAATGTACCCCTATACCGCGGGAAGTGAGATATTCGTATGTATTTTCCGTTGCAAAAATTTCCCATCCGTCCTCTTCAAGAGAGCGCATATACTCTAAAATTTTTACCTTTTTATCGCCGCCGATAGAGACAAGAATTCTTTTTCCTTTAATTTTTTGTTCGGTAGCAAGCCACGACATAAAAAAAGCCTCAGGAAATGTGTCGGCTAAACATGCCACTTCACCTGTAGAAGCCATTTCTACATGAGCGACAGGATTTGCCCCTTTTAATCGGCTATAGGAAAATTGCGGAGTCTTTACTCCTACATAATCAAGTTCCAAAGTTTCATAGGGAATTATTTTATGTTTCCCCAGCATAATATCCGCAGCAATTGCGATGAAATTATGATTCGTTGTTTTAGAAACAAAAGGAAATGAGCGGGACGCTCTCACATTGCATTCAATCACTTTTATTTCATTATTTATGGCGATAAATTGGATATTAAACGGACCTGTTATTTGGAGAGCCTTTACGATGGACCTTGTAATTCTTTTTGTTTGTCGAATTGTCTCCAGATATAATCTTTGCGGAGGAATGACAATGGTGGCATCTCCGGAATGTACTCCTGCATTTTCTACATGCTCTGTCATCGCTTCAATAATGATTTCACCCTTATCGGCCACACCGTCTACTTCGAGTTCTTTCGCATCCGTAATGAATTTGCTGATGACTGCAGGATAATCCGGAGAAACCACTGCAGCTTTTTGCAAAAATTCCTCCATTTCCTCTTCGCCGTATACCGTATTCATGGCAGCACCTGAAAGGACATAAGACGGACGAACCAAAAGAGGATAACCCACTCTTTTTCCAAAAAGGAGGGCTTTTTCTATCGTGGTAATTTCTTCCCAATCCGGTTGATCGATGCCTCTTTTATTCAATAAATCCGAAAATTTTTGTCTGTTTTCCGCAATATCGATAAAAGACGGATCTGTACCGATGATAGGATAACCCGCATTATGCAAAGGCAGAGCCATATTATTGGCAATTTGCCCTCCCACACTTACTACAATCCCTTTTGTTTTTTCGTAATCGGCAATATCGCGAATTCTTTCTAAACTCAGTTCTTCAAAATAAAGGCGATTGGATTCATCAAAATCCGTTGAGACAGTTTCAGGATTGGAATTGATAATGATCGTCTCTTCACCGTTTTTCCGAAATTGTTTTACAATATTGACGGCACACCAATCAAATTCTACCGAAGAGCCTATGCAATAAGGGCCCGATCCCAAAACGATGACCGGATTTTTTTCTGAAGGGAGAATATCGTGCCTTTCTCCGTGATATGTCAGGTAGAGATAATTAGTTTCCGATTCAAATTCACCGGCTAAAGTATCGATTTGTTTGACAAAAGGACAAATTCCTTTTTGAAGACGCAATTGTCTGATACTTTCTTCATTAGACTTCAATCTTGCGGCCAATACTTTATCGGAAAATCCGAGACGCTTAGCTTTTAGCAAAATCGCATCGGTAAAAGATTCCTGTGCGATATTCTTCTCAAAAGAAACTAAGAGAGATAGATGATCTAAAAACCATCGATCGATTTTTGAAAGTCGATGAACCTCTTCCGAGGTACCTCCCTCAGCCATAAATTGTGCAATAGCAAAAAGTCGCCTGTCGGTCGGTTTTACAATTTCAGCTTCCGGATTATTGATCGTATGATTATGCAACAGTAGGGATTGTGCTCCGATATTGATCATTCTGAGGGCTTTTTGCAAAGCCTCGGGAAAAGTACGACCTATTGCCATCACTTCCCCGACACTTTTCATTTCAGATCCTATGGATCGATCAGCAGCTTTTAATTTTTGGATATCCCAGCGAGGCATTTTGACAACCAGATAATCCAATGCCGGTTCAAAAAATGCCGTTGTTTTTCCGGTGACTGCATTTTTTATTTCATGTAAACATTTTCCTAATGCAAGTTTTGTAGAGACAAACGCTAAAGGATATCCGGTGGCTTTTGAAGCGAGAGCACTGGAACGGGAAAGGCGCGCATTGACCTCTATTACACGATAGTCGCCGTCTTGAGGATTTAACGCATATTGAATATTGCACTCCCCTACGATACCTAAATGACGGACTGTTTTTACCGCGATTTCCCTAAGCATGTGGTATTCAAAATTGGTCAAGGTTTGTGAAGGAGCGACGACGATACTTTCTCCCGTATGGACGCCCATCGGATCAAAATTTTCCATATTGCAGACAGTAATTGTATTGTCTGCCCTATCCCTTACAACCTCGTATTCTACCTCTTTCCAGCCTTCCAGATACTCTTCCACTAAAATTTGCGGCGCACCTGAAAGAGCTTCTCCTGCTTTTATTTTTAATTCGCGATCGTTTCGCACACATCCGGATCCGAGCCCTCCTAAAGAGAATCCCGAACGGACCATCAAAGGATATCCGATTTCAGTCGCCACTTTCAAAGCATCTTCAATTGTATTGACCGATTTGCTGATCGCTGTCTTTACTCCGATTTCTTTTAATGCCGATTTAAACAGCTCTCTGTCTTCGGTTACCCTGATCACTTTTACAGGAGTGCCCAAAACTTTTATGTTGTATTTCTCTAAGATACCCTCGGCATCCAGTTCCAAACCAAGATTGAGCGCTGTTTGTCCCCCTACACTGAGGAGGATACCGTCCGGTTTCTCTTTCGCAATGATTTTCTCAACAGTCTCTATATTAAGAGGTTGAAGATACACCTCATCAGCCATATCGCTATCGGTCTGTACAGTGGCAATATTCGGATTGATCAGAACAGTCAGATGCCCCTCTTCTTTAAGAGCTTTAATAGCTTGAGAACCGCTGTAATCAAATTCACCTGCCTGACCTATGCGCAGCCCTCCCGATCCGAGAATCAGTATTTTTCCGAGTTTCGATTGTATTTCAGACAATTGAGATATTCCTTTTTTCAAAGCATTTGATAAAATTTTTCAAAAAGCCATTGCGTATCGGTCGGGCCCGGTCCGGCTTCAGGATGAAATTGGACAGCAAAAAAAGGTTTTGTGTTGTGCGCTATTCCTGCAACGGAGTGATCATTGAGATTCCGGAACGTTACCGTCCAATCATCCGGAAGGGATTCCGCCTCAACGGCATATCCGTGATTCTGACTTGTGATATAGCATTTTTGTGAAACCGTATCGAGGCAAGGTTGATTATGACCTCTATGACCGAAAGGAAGTTTGTAGGTATTCCCTCCTGCTGCCAGCGAAAGAATTTGAATGCCGAGACAAATGCCGAAGATCGGTTTTTCTTTGAGGAGCAATTTTCGGATGATTTCGATTGTTTGGGAAGCTTCTCTCGGATCTCCCGGACCGTTAGAGATAAAGACTCCGTCAAATTCCTTATCGGTAAAATCAAAATCATGGGGAACACGGCGGATTTCGATAGGGAAAGTCGATAATGCACGGATAATATTTTCTTTCATTCCGCAGTCTATAGCGTAGATAATTTTTTTAGCGGCCGGATTTTTATATATTTTAGGTTCTTTTATAGAAACTCTCGATACCGGATGAGTCGAATGTAAGGCCGGGTATGTGTACGGATCTTCCGACGTGGTGATGACTCCGCGCATAGTTCCTTCTTTTCTAAGGACTTTAGTCAAAGCCCTTGTATCGACACCTCGCATAAGAGGAACATTCTGACTCCGGAGCCATGAAAGTAAAGATTGTTCCGCCTCATAATGATGCAGACTGTCTCCTACTTCACAAACGACAACCCCTTTTGCATAGATTCTTTCCGACTCCCAAAATTTTTTATTCGGAACACCGTAATTGCCTATAAGAGGATAGGTGAAACAGATAATCTGATCACAATAAGAAGGATCGGTAAGCGTTTCAGGATATCCGGTCATTCCGGTTGTGAACACAATTTCCCCGGAAACGGGACCCTGATTTAACGGAGAACAATATCCTGAAAACGTCTCTCCGTTTTCCGGAATAATTTTTGCCGGTACATAAGAACAGTCAGATTCCTGCATCAACACCCTGTGTTCAAACTATATTTATAATTTTGTGTAGAGAGTACCCGATCATTTTTTTTATCTCAACCATCTTATCTGATTTTTTTTTAACGCTCAGATGAAATCTAATCAATAAAACAGTTAGATTTAATAGTCTTCAATCCATAAAATGAAATCCGTCCGGTATCTGTATCAGAGCACCGGACGGCATAGCTTAGGGAGTGAAAATGGGGAAAATCGACGACATCATCAAAGAATTAAATAAAATTATTCCGGTCAATAAAGCCGGGGGCATCATTATTGCTCTTTTTAGCCTTGTTGTTCTGTGGGGAGGTATTCGTTCCTGTTCTAATACTCCGGGATATGACCCCTCTAAAATTTTTGTTATAGCAAGAGATCCCAGTTGGTATCCCCTTGATTTGATGGGTAAAGAAAAAAGTGTCGTAGCATTTACTAACGATCTTCTTTTATATATCGCCCAAGAAAAAAGTGTACGACTCCAACTCATTTCGGTAAGTGCCAATGCAATTTTTGAAGGCTTGGAGTCAGAGAAATATAACGCCATCATTTCTTCTCTCATGCCGAATCCCGAGAACAATCAAATCTATAATTTTTCCGACACTTTTTTCTTCGTAGGACCCGTCCTTATTGTACCGACAGAATCTACAATTACCTCTTTTGATCAAATGTCGGATAAAGTAATCGGAATCCCCTCCAATCCCAATATCTCCATCAATATCGGCCGCTATAAATCTTTCTATAAGCCTTATGAAAATATGACCGAAGCCTTCACAGACCTTTATCGCAACGGAATCGACGGAATATTACTTCCTGTCATGCAGGCAAATACTTATATTGATACTTTCCATAAAGGAGCATTTAAAATAGTCTCCGTTCCTCTTTCCGATCTCGGTCTTCGTCTGGTTGCAAAACAATCCAATGAATCCGATTATGTATTGCATCTGTTTGATGAAGGATTGAAAGAGGCTATAAAAAACGGTACATATAATGCTCTTTGTAAAAAATGGGGCCTGATCAATCCTTTTACTTCGGAACACGACCATGAACCTAGCGGAAGTTAAGTCGGGAAACCGAATTTTTCAAAAGATTTTACTTCTCATTTTTTTTCTTTTCCTTAGCGTCCTTGTCACTGTACTTTTCTATGCCAATACAGGAAAATCAGGAGCCATTGGACTGACGATGTCAAAAATATTGGAGATCCGTTCACCTGAGATCAATGAATCCGACGGCGCCCGATTCAAGGAATAGCGATGAGCCTTTTTCTTTCTATGCTGCCGTTTTATCTTTTTGGAAATATCCATTGTATCGGTATGTGCGGCCCTTTAGTCATGATGATCGGAAAACATCGCTATCGGGTTTTTTATTTTTTCGGCAGAATTTTGTCTTTCTCCTTAGCCGGATTACTCGCGGGGGGAATCGGATCTGTTTTCGGAGTATTGATGCAGGAGTTGCATATTTCCGGAGCCACAGGTATTTTTTTCGGTACACTTATTTTCTGTTTGGGAATCTCTTATCTGACCGGAAAAAAATTGCCGTTTGAAGGGAAGATTGCGAAACAATTGGCCCCATTTCATCGCAAAATTTCTGTTTTGATCATGAAAGATACTCCCGGAGCCACATTTCTGTTTGGATTCTTCACCATTTTCCTTCCGTGCGGACAGACCGTCATCGTATTTTCCGCCTGTGCCTTGTACGGATATGCAGTCGCCGGTTTTTTCAACGGAATGGCTTTTGCCCTATTGACAACTCCTGCTTTGCTTTTATCGATGGAGGCTACAAGGCTTTTGTATAGATTTAAACAACATTACGATACTTTGATCGGAATCTTCGCCTGTCTTATAGGAGTTCTCACGATTTGCCGCGGATGTGCCGATTTGGGGGTGATTCCCCATTTAATTTTAAATCCGGAATCCTCTCCCGCTTATCACATCGTCATTTATTGACGTCGTCTAAAAAACAGTCCCAAAGAAGCGATTAGACAAAAACCGATGATAGGAACATCTCCTAATCGGGAATAAAGAGTGTTATAATGAAATTTAGGAACCGAAACATACAGCGAATCAGCATTCCAATTTCCTGAAGAGTCGTATTCCGGCAGATCTGCTACCACATTGCCGAGACTGTCGACTCCACATGTGATTCCCGTATTACACGAGCGCAACAAAGGGATTCCTGCCTCTACAGTCCGGATACGCGCATGATCAAAATGTTGCTTTGCCAGTGTAGAATCCGGATACCATACATCACTTGTAAGATTGACAAGTACCTCTGCGCCGTTTTGTCTGCTCATCCGCATCATATTCCCAAAAGTTTCTTCATAACAGATAGATACTCCGAAAGGAAATTTTTCTGTCCGCAACACCTTGGCTTCTTCTCCGAAAGTAAAGGAGCCTCCGATTCCATAGGAAGCCGCTAAATTGCGGCAAAACTCAAAAGGGATATATTCTCCCATCGGAACGAGGACCCTTTTTTCATAGCGCTCTGCATTAAAAGAAAGATAATCCGGTGATTCACCTTCGGCATTCTTTTTTTTGCGGTTTTAGAAAAATGGCAGAGCTATAATATTTCCGCTCTCCCGATTCATCTTCATCGACATCCTCTAATCCTAATAAAATCGGAGCATCAAAAATATTGGCTATTCCCTGCGCCCAATAGGCATTGCTGACCCATGAAGAGGAGGAGTCCGGATTTTTTTTGACCATTGGAAAAATCTCCGGAGGCAAAAATTGCAGGCTTTCCGGACCGAAATTTTTTTCAAAAGCTTCCTTCGCAACATCGAGAGGGTACATAAAGGTATAGGTTCCGAAAGGGACAACAAACTCAGGAAGAACAATCAAATCCGTTTTTTTCCCCTTTTGTTTTTTGATCAGCCCCAGAATTTTTTTCCACTCATCCGTCACATATAAAACAAACTCATCTCTATTTCGAAAATGGAGAGTCTCCTCTATAGGAAATGCCGTTTGCACAAGAATTGCTTCAATAGTGCCGGGATTCGATAAAAGTTCTTTTGCCCGGATTTGATAGTGGGCAATTCCGAAAATATAGGGGGCTAAAGCCAAAATTCCCCAGATACAGAAAGGCATTCCGGATTGATAAACATAAGCTCTTAAAGCAAAAAGATTTACAACCATAATCCAAAATGAAAGTCCATAAATACCAAAAAGACCGGCGGACTGCATCGTGTATACACTTCCGGTTAAAGCAAGTCCTATCGGATTGAAAGAAAATCCGGAAAGAAGAAAAAGCCGTATCCACTCCATCAATACCCAACACGAGGCGATAGCTATCACCTTGATCACGGACGAAATATTTTCATAAGTAATTAAAGTACAAATAAATCCGAATTGAACGGCCATTGCAAAGCAAACAAGAAAATATACAGGATAAATATAGCTGTACGGATGAGAAATAAACCAGGAAAGCTGCACCAGTTGTACAGCGAAAAACCAGCCGGTTCCCAACCAAAATTTTTTCTTTTTCCCCACACTCTCAAGTACCGGAATAAAAAAAAGTGCAAATCCAAAAGCTGCCGAGATAAGTCCGAAGTAAGGCAAATACGCCGGCTGTCCGAACGCGACAAGAAAAAAAGAAAGAACAATAAGAATCGCCGATTTGTAATACAATTTTCAACCTGAAGTATTTAGGTTAACCAAAATTTAGAGAACGAATTTCTGAATATCTATAAATACAAAATATCGCTTAAAACGCCTCGACAAGTCGAGTCGAGGGCAAAGCGGTGACAAGTCACCGCACTCCAAACGCTGCGCGCGCTCAATTTCTTCTTACTTAAATTGATTATTTTCAGTTAATTAATTCTTTATTGTACTACAGACTATAATTTTTGTAGAAGAGCCCCTCGTCTTTTCTCCATTCACTCCATTCAGAGCGTCCGTTCACCTTATTTCTGAGAGGAATGACCTTGTCATTATAGGTAATTTCTGTAGCCATCATAATGACTTTGTCGTGATAATTTATTTTTGACCCACGAACAATGAGATAGTCGCCCTTTTTGATTTCAACACCCTGATTTTTCATATACCAATCAGGACCGAGCATGGCAAAGATCATACCATGTTCATATTCAAAGCCTACGATGACTATATTCCCCATTCCGGTAGTTTTGGGAATTTGCAGGACTTCGGCTACACGCCCTTGGAGAGTCCCCATATTTTTGGGGTTAAATGCATCTACATCAATAGGTTCACTAAAATCGAATCCGAAACCCGCGGTCATCGCTTGGGAAAATTCGGGAGCACTCACTAAAAAGATGTACATCAGGATAAAAAATTGTTTCATCTTTCCCTCGGCAAAGTTTTTTTTAACGTAAACCGGAAGCTTTATAAATAGCAAATTTTTTTTACCTTTTGTAAAGATTCAAAAAATTTTAAGAGGATAAGTCTCAGTCGTAATCGATCCGTCCTGATTCTAATTCCTTAACTGCGACACGTTTGTGAAAAATACACAAGTAACTTATAATAAATAACTTACAAAAAAAGTCTATATTAATTTTCAATAAATATTTTGATGTGATATCTCTAAATTTATAGCATATTTCAGCACATGGAGGTGTTATGATTAAGTCTATATTTTTTATATTTTCATTATGCGGCGTAGCTTTTTTTATGCCGTTATCAGCAGGACATGCTGACCGGGAATGTATGGATGACTGTTCCGGGCAACCATGCGGACCATGCGTCTGCTATTGTCCTATGGTTAAGTATGTTCCTAAATACCATTGTGAAACAAAGTGTCACACTGAACCTTATCAGGTTGCAAAAAAATGTTGCCGTTATACAAACCAATATTACACAAAAACATATTGCAGACAAGTTCCTGAGTATTACTATACTTATGAAACTAAATACCGTAAAAGATACACCACTGAAAATAAATGTACATATGTAGCTAAAAAATACGTAGAGAAAAAATGCGTATCGTGCCCTACTCCTGCAGTAGCTGCACCTTGCGGAGATACATACTCTACTCCTTGCATGGATAGCTGCAATAGCGGTTGCGGTCACAGAGATTACGGAATGTCCGGTAGAAATGATCGCGGATCATTCGGTCGTTATGAAGGAAACTCTTCTCAAAGAAGACATCATTCCCGAAATAACTACGCGAACTCATCCTGTGCATCAGGAAACTGTTCCACTTACTAACATCTTTTCTAACTCTCTTTGAAGAGTTTATGAATATACAGCCGAGAGAACGGATCATGTTATCCTTTCTCTCGGTTTTTTTCTTTTTATACCCATAAAAATTTTATTTTTTCCGTAGACAGAATATTGGCACTTTCTCTAGATTGTAGCTTCTATCACGGTAAATCGGAGGAAAAATTATTTTATGAACAGGAAGATTTTTTGTATATTCACCGCATGTCTGACAGCTTTATCCGGTGTCAACTTGTCCGCTTCTGCCCCTATAAATGAAAAAGAAGAAAACGTGCAAAAAGATGATTTTGACATCATTCTCATTTCGGAAGCTTTCGGACATTTTATCGGAAAAAATTTAAAATCCGGCGCTGATTTTGATAAAGATGCCGTCATTAGAGGAATTAACAAAGGTGCGGCAAATGAACCGGCTCCTATGTCCGATAAAGACTATCAGGCAGCTATGGTAAAATTACAACAGCGCGCATTTGAAAAAGTTTCTTCGGACAATCTCAAAGCTGCGAATGAATTCTTGGAAAAAAATGCCAAAAACGAAGGGATTATAGAGATTGAACCCGGAAAACTTCAGTATCTCGTCCTTAGTAAAGGGCAGGGAGAAAAGGTCGAATCACACAGCAAACCCACCATTCATTATACCGGAAAATATCTTGACGGAACCACATTCGGCAGTTCGCGCGATGCTAACGGACCCATTGCCATTTCTTTGGATCAGACTATACCCGGATTCACTAAAGGGCTTGTAGGAATGACTGAGGGAGAAAAAAGACGTCTCTTTATTCATCCGGACCTCGGGTATGGGACTTTGGGACAATTACCTCCTAATGCGCTGTTAATTTTTGATATCGAAGTCATCAAAGCAGATTCACCCGATGAGGGAGGAACTACGAATGCTGATGAAGAAGATGAGGACGATGAAGACACATTGGCCATGGAAGACGATGATGATGATTCCGACGATTTTTCTTCGGGTTCTCTCCGGCGTTAATTCAATAGGCAGTGCCCGGTTGTTCGGGCATTGCATTTTTTTAAGTTTTAAAAGAGAAAGGATTCTCATGATCATCATCTTATTTCAGCCTCAAATTCCACAAAATACAGGCAATATAGTCAGAACGTGCAGTGTCACCGGAACAGAATTGATTCTTGTCGAGCCGTTGGGATTCAGCATTTCCGATCGCCAATTAAAAAGGGCTGGATTGGACTATTGGGGAGACGTCCCTATTTCGACAATACAAAATTTGGAGAGTTTTTTAGAAACTTTCGACAAGCCCTTCTATTTCTTTTCGAGTAAAGCGACAAAGAGTTATGATTCGGGAAAATTCACGAGTGATGATGCGTTGATATTCGGATCCGAAACAACCGGTTTGCCCGATATTTTTTTTGAACGTTGGCCCGAAAAATTTATGAAAATTCCGATGTTATCGGATGCCAGATGTTTGAATTTAGCCACTTCAGCCGGAATTGCCCTTTATGAAGCTTTGCGTCAACAGCAATTTTCTTTTACGACTATTTGAATAGTCGTAAAAGATGATATAACAGCAAACTATAGGATTTCTTCTATCATGGCTCTAAGAGCGTCCTTGTTTTTTACTCCCACTACTTTGTTCACCTCTTTGCCTTCTTTAAAAAGGATGATGGTAGGGATGGAGGTCACTTCATATTTTTCTGTAGTCGAAGGAGCAGCTTCGATATCAATTTTTACAATTTTTACCTTTCCGCTCATTTGACCGGCCAACTCTTCCAGAACCGGGGACATCATTTTACACGGACCGCACCAGTCTGCATAAAAGTCAACAAGGGCAACTCCCTTTGAGATTTCACTGTCAAAATTTGAATCATTTAAATGTAAAATATTTTCCGCCATAATAATCTCCTCTGATGATCGGCACTATTGAAACATTTATCATAACATAAAGACCGGTTTTTTTCTACCCGGAATTTTCCGACTGTTTTTCCGAAAGCAACTGCTTGATAATTATAGATCCGGAATTTATAATGCCCTTTTAGAAAAAATGAAACGGCGTATAATTTTATGGATGAAAACCCCCTTTATCTTGTCATAGCTTTCTATAAATTTGTCACATTGGAAAATCCCCTTGAGGAGGTAAAAAATCATAAAGATTTTTTTAAAGATCGGGATATAACCTCCAGAATTTATATTTCGGAGCAAGGCATTAACGGCCAAATGAGTGCATCGAAAGAAGACGGCGCAGCTTATATGGATATGATGCATGCCCGCCCCGAGTTTTCCGATGTTCAATTTAAATTGCATTATTGGCACGAGCAGGTTTTTCCGAGACAATCGGTCAAGTATCGTAAACAGCTCGTCGCCATCGATCGGGAAGCGGACATGGCCCGGACAGGAACGCACCTTTCCCCTGCGGAATGGAATGCTATGTTGGATGAAGAGAAAAATCGTATTCTCATTGATACAAGAAACGATTATGAGTGGAAAATAGGGCATTTTGAAGGAGCCGAGCTTCCTCAGTGCAGTACCTTTCGGGATTTTAATGATTACGCTGATAGACTGGAAAAATCAACCGATAAGAAAACGCCTGTGATGATGTATTGTACAGGTGGAATTCGCTGTGAGGTATATTCCGCCCTTCTGAAAGAAAAAGGATTCGAAAAAGTGTATCAATTGGAAGGGGGGATCATCAATTACGGTCTTCAGGAAGGGACAAAGAAATGGAAAGGGAAACTTTTTGTTTTTGATGATCGACTTTCTATTCCTATCGGTGACGAAAAAACCGAATCTGTAGGGGTTTGCAGTCAATGTGAAAGTTCCACGGAAAATTATTACAATTGTGCCAATATGGACTGCAATCAGCTTTTTTTAAGTTGTAAACCATGTCTCGAAAAACTGCACGGCTGTTGCCGGTCTG
>JABDBB010000030.1 GCA_013288845.1 Chlamydiota bacterium
ATAATTGATGATAGTAAAACAAATCTTGTTTTTCGCATTCTCCGGATCAAAAATACTCTGTTTTATGACCGTCGGCATTGAATCATACATTTCCTTTGGAATAAGAGAATGAATTGTTTCATTCAAGTCATCGATAGTGAAGGTTTCCGGAAATAAAATTATGTCTCTACCGGTACCTGCTTCCCCGGTATGGTTAAAAGTAATTTCAAAAGGGGCCGGGGTAAACGGATATTGATACACAATTTTTTCAATGCAGATATCTCTATCCGGAATAGAAAGAGAAGGATATTTTTGATGTAGATATTCTATTATATACGAAACTGATTTAGGAGCGATTTCGGGAATATCCTCTTTGCGCGAAGGAAAAGGGAGAAGGCGATTGTCAATTTCGACTACACAAATATGTTGTTCCTCCCCACCTTCCTGCCTCAAGGAAATATACGTTTGTCCGAAATATTCAAATATCGCAATTTGACCGTCTTTTGGAAGTACAGAAAACTTTTTAGAGTCACCTATTGGTCTGCCGTTCAAAAAGAGTTGAAATTTTTCGCAGATATAGAAAGTTGATTCGGTATAATTGATGATCGTAAAACAGGCCTTGTTTTCTGCATTCTTCGGATCTATAATTACCTCTCGCAGAATAATCGGCGTTAGTTCGAGGTTCTGCATTTCATAAGGAATAACAGAATCAATGAATTCATCTAAGTTGCATTTAACGGAAGAAAATCGAGCACTGCACATTGCAACAGCAAACTCCACCGACCAATTAAAGAATGCCTGAGATTGAGGTGCCACCTCCTTATTCTTCGATTGTAAGGCCTTACAAACAAAATGTTTCCTTATCATTTCGTCTGAAGGATTGTTCGGTTCAAATCTGATCATTTCTGTGAACAAACTACTCTCTGCAAGTTCATCCCCTATTTTTTGTTCAGTCAAATTGGCTTCGGATTGGAATTTTTTATATAAATCCTGTATCGCCCCGTCTCGAAAGGTTTTGTCACGAATTTTTTCGGAAAGACCTCTATAACAGGGATTATCTTTTGTTTTCTCATAAAAAAATTTTGCTAAAGAACGTACGTGTTCAAGTGAAATTTGGGATATATTCATAAGGCCGGTGCTCCAAAAATTTTGGGTTGACAATCGAATCAACAGGAAAAGATAAGAGTAACTTAATGTTGCGCGAATTAAACTTTTCTTAAGGATTTATATCCTTTTCATAATACGCCTCAATATCTTTCCCATTTTCATAAAAAATATTGTATTCTGTTCCTGAAAACAGATAAGTAATTTTAAAAGGATAATGACTTGCAGTAGGGCCACAATACAAAACTTCTTTTATGGATATATCATTTTCCGTAATGGAGATCTCAGGAAATTTTTTACTCAACAGGTTTATTATATGCGGCATTGATTTTGGAATCAGTTCTTCAATATAAAGTCGTTGTGAATCCAATACCCGAAAACATTTATCTGTTTCTTTAACACAAATATGATGTTCGCCGGAGGTTTCATCTTTCGACTCCAAATATTTCCTACTTATGTATATTTGTCCGAAATAGGGAAATACAACAATTTGACAGTCCTGAGGATACAACCGGAATTCTTTACAATAATCCTCAAATTGGGAGCGAAAATATATCGAAAATGTATGTAGAAATTTTTCTTCTAAATATATCTCTAAAGCAGGTGAAATATACAGATTTTTATTCGTATAATTGACGATATCAATATGCATGTGTTTTTTTGTTTCCCGGTCAAAAATACTCTCTCGGATAATAGTGGGTTTTACATCCGAAAATTCCGGAGGGATAATAGAAAGCACACTTGGATTTAAATCCTTTAAAGACAGCGGCTCTGAAGAAACACGAATAGGGCTGTTCACAACATAAAAATTTAATAGCCAATTAAAAAAATTCGGATATTCATCTAAAAGCATCTTATCCGGAATACTCAGTGAGGAAATAGCCATATTTTTAATGATTTCATCAAACTCCCGCTTTTCATTTATTTTTATGAGTTTTTTAAAAAAAGGATGTTCGGGAAGTTGATTTGTCCACTCTAAACGAGCTTTCGCTGTCATGGGATCCTTTACCGTTTGGTATAGTTCCTCTATCGCTTTGTCTCGAAAGGAGCGATCATGAATTTTTTCCGATGAAATTCTGCCGGAAGGGTTATTTTTTACAATTTCATACAAACCGTTCAGTTGAGAAGAAATTTTTTCTTTGGAAACAGCGGGACAATTTCCTAAAGGACGTTCGATACACCATGCCATAATCTAAAAGCTCCTACAATCGTATTTAAAAGAATATTTATATACAAACTTTGTACTAGGAATACAAGATTTATTTTTAATTATTTTGCTGAAATGATGAAGTGTTCGCCTTTTTCCAGCCAACAACGTGTCTTATAAAGCTGCCCCTTAAAAGAATATTTTATCCAAAAAAATAATTGATGAGGTGGAAGCAGTATTTTTTGTATAGAGATATCAAGAGCGGTAATAAACTCAAGAGGGAATATCTTCCTCAATTCTTTTACTATATGAGACAACACCTTATCATTCCATTTCCTGCTGATTTTCTTTTGAGAACGGCATGCTACAAGATATTTTTCATATATCTCGATATAAACGTGATGATCTTCCAAATTTTGGTTTATAGCACTTAAATATTGCCAGGAAATGTAAGTCCTCCCTGAATATTCATATACCGCCATTTGGCAATTTTTAGGGTGTAGATAGATCCGCTGAGGATTATCTATAGGATGTAATCTATGAAATTCATATAGGTACTTCCGGTTAATACTAATTCGAAATTTTTTTGAAATATGCACCTTTTTGTCTGTATAATTGACGATATCAAATTCAATTTGTTTTTGTGATTCCGGATCAAAAATTTCCTGCTTTGTAATAATCGGCTCTAAGTGAAGAAATCCTTCAGGGATTACATCAAAAATATTTTCATGTAAATCATGTAACTTTAAAGTTTCGGAGGAAAGTTTAATCGGATTATTTGCTAATTGAAATTCCAATAACCATTCAAAATATTTTGGGATATTTTGATAGGCCCTGATTTGTGAAGGGCGTCGTCGAGCCTTGATTTGTTTTTTAATGAGCAGGTCTGATCCGATATCAGTTTTTCGCTTTATGAGTTTTTTAAAAAACGGATGTTCCGGAAGTGTATTCAGAGTTACTTCCCGTTCCCATAGGTTTACTTCGGAATTAAATTTTTCATATAATTCTTTTATTGCTTGGTTTCGAAAAGACTGATCATGAATTTTTTTTGATGTGCCTTTATAGTAAGGATTATTTTTTACATGTTTATAAAAACCGCGCATCTCGAAAAAAAACTCTTGCCGATTGAGTGCCGGACAAATTCCGTTAGAATTTTTTAGGCATAATAGCATAATAGCTCTCCGGTAGTATTTTAAAGAATGTTTTATACAATTTTCCGACAAGAAGAGCAATAATTATTTTAAAAATTCACCGATATGAAAAGCAATGACCGAGAACATTTATTAATTGGAAGGATAAGGGCAAAAATCCGGCCGGTCTTTTTTGTAGAGGGCTATTCCCTCATTTCGCAGTTTACATGAAGGACAGAGACCACATCCCTCTTTCGGAATTCCTTCATAACAGGTGATCGTATTGTTCAGAAGATACTCCAAAATATTCAAAGAGGCCGCTACTTCCAAAGATTCTTTTTTGGTCATTTTTACTATCGGAGTTCTGATAATAAAGTTCGGATCGTCTAAATCGATACGGAGGATTTCCTGCATGAGGTCCATGTATTTACGGGAACAATCGCGATAGCCCGAATTAGCACCTTCGACTTCAATGACTCCCATAAATATGATATGGGCACCCAAGCTATTGGCGTGGATGGCTCCGAGTCGGGCCATAAGACCGTTTCTGCCTATAACCAGAGTGTTCGGAGCCTGATTATGTATCTGTTCAATTTTTAGAGATTGATCGGTAAGGGCATTGTTTGTAATTTGTTGAAGACAATCGATGGAGAGGACTACATGATCGATGTTCCAATCGGAGCATATTTTTTTTGCCTGAATGAGCTCCGATGAGTGCCTTTGAGAATAGGAAAACGAGAGGCTGAGAACATGTTCCGGACCGAATTCTTTAGCTGCCAGAGCAAGGCACAGAGAGGAGTCCATTCCCCCTGAATGAATGACTATAGCATCTTTTTTTATCATGACATGACCGTTTTTTTTGATTTATGCATCATCTCCCACATCAGTTTGAATTCCGGGCAAGAGATCATCAATTCTTCACGAGTACCCTCTGCTATTTTGCATCCGTCATCGATATAGACAATTTTATCGGCATCTTCAATGGTGGATAGCCGATGTGCGATGATGATTTGTGTCACCTGTCCTTTTAAATTGCGCACAGCAGTACGAATGGTATTTTCGCTGACCATATCGAGAGACGACGTTGCTTCATCCATAAGGAGGATCGGAGCATTTTTTGCGAGGGCACGGGCGATGGAGAGGCGTTGTTGTTGTCCTCCCGAAAGATCTTTCCCCGCTTCCGCCAGTACCGTTTGATAGCCCTCTGCAAGTCGTCTGATAAATTCATCTGCATAAGCCTTTTTTGCCGCATCTTCGATCAGCTCCTGAGAAATATTTTCACCGTATGCGATATTGGTGGCTATGGTGTCGATGAAAAGGAAAGATTTTTGCGGAACGTAGGCGATAGAATTCCGCAGGGATCTTTGTGTGTAATCGGAGACGGAAATCCCGTCTATTTTAATGCTCCCTTTATTGACTCCGTAAAGTCGTGGAAGAAGCTGTGCGATGGTGGATTTGCCGGCGCCGGTGGGCCCTACGATCGCCACGGTTTGCCCTTTTTTAATCGACAGATTTATCCCTTTGAGGACCCAACGCTCATCGTACTTAAACCATACGTCCTTGAATTCTATGGAATCATTAAAAGAGATCAGGGATTTTGCATAAGGGGGATCTTCCTGTTCCGGTTTATGATCCAGTACTTCATACATTCTTTCCGCTGCTGCAGCACCTTTTTGAATCTGGTTATTTTCTTCGGCGAATTTTTTGATCGGCTCATAAAAAACGTAGAGGAGTCCACAGAAAAAAACCACTTCGGAGATATTCATGTGTAAGATGTAGAGACCGTAAATCAGGGATGTCGCCAAAAAAGACATTCCGATGGTATGGACAATCGGTCGTGAAGAGGTGTCGTATCGCGCGCTTCTTTTTTCCAGATGTGCTAATTTCTCGTTATGTTCTTTGTATTTTTTAAGAGAGAATTCCTCCATAGAAAATACTTTTACCGTTTGGATGCCCGAAATGAAATCGACCAATACAGAAAGAAAATTTTCCTGATTGGCAAGAATTTGTTTCGAAATTTTCTTTATTCTCCGGGCGATAAAAAAGATCGGATAGACGATAAGGGGGAATCCCAAAAACATAATGAGGGAAAGTTGCGGCGAGGTCAGGAAGCACAAAGTGAGTGTGGTGACGACGGTAAAGGGAGTTTGCAGGTAATTGACCAGACAGGAGTTGACGGCTTCTGCAATTAATGTAGAGTCTACGATTACTTTTGATGAGAGGCTACCGATATTATTTTTTTGGTAGAAATTCATAGGAAGAGATTGAATATGTTCAAAATATTTTCTTCTCAGATCTTTGCTAACGGTGATGGCGATGATTTTCGTGTTATATCGGTAGAGAAAAAGGGTGATTGCTTTGAGGAATGCGATGCAAAAAAGGAATGCAGCAAGTCCGGTAATATTTTCATCAAAATCAAAGTATTCGTTCACTTTATTTGTCACACGATCGACGACACTTTCAGTCTGATAATTTTCACTCACCTCACTCGACACTTCTGATGAGATTGTTTGTGTTTTTTTTGTAATGATACTCAACGCAAAAATTTCTAATTGAGAAGATACGGTGAGAAGGATCATGATTAGGATCGAGAAAATAATTTTTCCTCTGATTTTCGAAGTCTTGAAGACAGTAGTGAGAAGTTGTTTCATCGGTATAGATCAGTTTGTATTCGAATCGGAAGGTTTATCCGGAGTTTCGGATTCTTCAATTTTGTTTTCAAAAAATTCTCCTTGAGAACGGAATTTCAGATAACGTTGTTCGATAAGAAGTTCTTTAGAGATGCTTTTTAGGATGTCAATTTGTTCTATTATGAATGTTTTTACCCTTTCATACATTACTTTAGGATCATGATGCGCGCCGCCCAGCGGTTCCGGGATGATGGCATCGATGATATTGTGTTCGTATAGATATTCCGCGTTTAGTTTCAACGCTGCTGCGGCCTCTTTGCTTTTTGCCGAATCTTTCCATAATATGGAGGCGCAGCCTTCCGGAGAAATGACCGAGTAGTAAGCATGTTCTAACATGGCCACCACATCTCCCACTCCCATTCCCAGAGCACCGCCGGAGGAGCCCTCTCCGATCAAAATGACAATGATCGGAGTTTTAATCCTGGCCATTTCCCGAAGATTCATAGCAATAGCCCAGCCTTGTCCCCGTTCTTCCGCTTCAAGACCCGGGTAAGCGCCCGGAGTGTCCAAGAGGGAAACGATGGGGAGATCAAATTTTTCCGCTAATTTCATTAAGCGAAGAGCCTTTCTGAATCCTTCAGGATGAAGCATACCGAAATTGCGTTCGACTCTCGATTCCGTATCCATCCCCTTTTCCTGACCTATCAGCATGCACTTTACTCCGCCGATGACAGCGAGACCACCCACAACAGCTCTATCGTCTCTAAAACAACGATCGCCGTGCAATTCACGAAAGCTGTCGCAGATATTTTCGATATAGCCGAGCGTATGCGGACGCGCATGGTGCCTGCTGATTTGTATACGGGACCATGGTTCCAGGGTGGAGTATACACGAATTTTCAGCTCTTCTAACTTTTGTTCGAGCCTTTGTATTTCGCTATTGAACAGAGGATTGTCTTTATTCTGTTTTTTTAGATGTTCAATTGTTTTGATGTATTCGTATATTTGCTTCTCGTGAGGCAAAGTGTCCATAAACCTATCCTTTTACGTTTCCGGGAACGTTGGCCTCGAAAAAATCTTTCACAAGAATCACATGTGTCGGTCTGGAGATCACAATGGAGAACAGCTCTTCTACATCATCGCTTCTTAGACGGATGCAGCCGTCGCTTTCATATTTGCCGATACAACCTGCATCTTCAATTTTTTCTCCTCTGCCGTTATCCACTCGGGGAGCACCGTGAATTCCGAATCCTTTTGCAGGAGCGGTACAATCGGCAATTTCCTCTTCAAACGGCATCCATCGCGTGCCGAAAATCCGGATCATTTCCGTTTTTTCGCCGTTATACAGACCCATTTTATCACTTTTATAGATGGCTACTTTTTCTCCCAGCTTATAATGGCCCAGCGGAGTCAGCAATCCTGAAGCTTGGGAATTGTCTACCCTTCCTAATCCCACATCGTAGGTTTTAAGAAGAACCTTTTCGTTTGCCTCTTTATCGTAATAATAGAACCACATTTTAGAGCGTCCGGTATCGATAACCAGATAAAAAGTGATGTCGATATCCGGTTTAAACACATTAAAACGATCGCCGAGAGCCACATTTTGTTTAAAATAATCCCGCTTACCGTTCAGACTTCTGGCAATAAAATGTCTCGAAGTTTTGTAATGACCCGCATAGTCAGAAATCCATGCAGGCCGCCCTTTTAACCAGTCCACTTTACTTTTGTAGGTGATCGTCTCTACAATAGGTAGTTTAGGGGGAATTTTTCTAAAAAGCTCTTCAATACGATCCGCTTCCGGAGGTTGCTCTTCTCTGCTTACTTTCGGCGCCTGTATTTCTTCATTAACGGCTATGATCGGAGTAAGATTTTCAGTAAATTCTTTTTTTCCGGCCTCTACTGAGCGCACTTCATGCTCTAATTTAATGTCGACAGGATCGGAAACTGCGGCGGAAATAGGGATAATAACGGTTTCATATTGTTCCGATTTCTCTCTTTTCATAAAAGCGACGGTTCCGATAATTCCAAAGAGAATAAGGGCAAACAGAGCAAAAAGCTTCGGTATATTCATTAAAAGACTCTCCCGATCAGAAGGTTGTTTTCAAAAGATAAATAAGAATCGGATACATTAAATATAAAGACCCGGAAGAATTTTGCCAAGCGGGATCGAAACAAATCCAAACTATTCATGACTTTTAATCTCCCATTTATATTTTTGATTTACATGTTCTATGGAGAATCCGACAAGGAAATCCCCTTTCCAAAAATTGTCATTCCCTCCCAAAGGAATTATCTCCATTGTCCCGGAGGTAAAACCGGGAGAAAGGGTGAACAGATCATGCTCTCCGGTAAATACGATATTTTGAGGGATTCCGGAATAATGATCTAAAGATTTCGGATTGATGATTCGATTTTTTTCTACGGTACACGTTTCGGAGGAAATGTAAAAAGCAAAAGAACAATCCTTCAGAGTCTCATATCCCAAATAGGTAATGTCCAAATACAGCGTTCCGTTTCTGTATTCCTGAAGCATATCGATCCACAGCTCGTTATGAGATCGATCGTTTTCTTTTCCCGGAATTTTGGTGTAACCCGCCATTTTATATCCGGACTCCGAAAAAGACACCTCAGGATTAGAAAATTTTTTGGGATCCGGCGGACATGTTTTTATTCCGAAAGTGCGGCAATCTCCGTAAGGGAGGTATTGTGGTCCGAATACGATAATTCCTAAATTAGAATTGAACATATAAGAGCCCGATCCGGTTTTTTCTCCGTAGCAGAGAGACATCGCTGTTTTTTTTCCTGATCGCCATCCTGCAAGTCCGTAATCGGCATCGCTAATTTTTCGTTCTAAAATCGATTCCGATAGATTTGAGGGGGAAATGTATACGGAAAGGACAGCATCTTCAATGATAGTGATAAGAGGTCGGATATATTCGAATTCCGAAACTTTGTTTCTAAGGAATGCCCTTTGTTTGTCGGCGATTTGCAAAAGCTCCGGCTCGTTTAAAAATACCCCTGCAGAAAAAAACAGAAGATAATTCCATGCATAGAAATCCGCTGACCGGAAATCCTCTTCTTTTACAAATAAACCTTTTAAGGGGATTCCGTAGGCATCGAGTAACTTTTTTTCTTTGTCGCAGATTTTTTTTATTTCATCGCGGATAGTCGACTCTCCGGAAAATTTAAGAGAGAGGGAGAGGATGACTCCCCTTTCTATTTCGGAAAGTCTGTCATAATTGCAGGAAGATCCGGATTTTTCTTCATGAGCTTCATTATTTCGATCATTTTTGAGAAGAAGTAGGCAAAATTTTTGGTACGTTCGGATTAGATCGGATTTCTCTCCGAAATAAAGGGTGTTCAAATAATGCGGTGGAATAGATTCCGACGGATTACACAGAAGGAGGCATGTAATATCTTGTAATGTGGAGTGTACTTCTTTTGCATCGAGATCATCAACGTGATGACGGATAATTTCCTCTAAGACCGGAGAAGAGATTGATCCCTTAAATATTTTTAAAGGGTGTCCGGCAAATAACTCAGGATTATTAACGGAAAAACCGGGTGTTGATACGGCTATAGTCATGAGGTCTCTTTTAAAAAATAGTTAGTAGGATTTTGCCGGAAAGAAAATACGGATCGAATAGCCGGCGCCGTCCTCAGTCACTCATACGACTCGGCATATACGTATCTCTTTTCGGGATAAATCCGGGGGCAACAGGAAAGTTGCCTGCAGATTTTCCGATAGAGCTAGGGTATATACCAACGAGCGAAAAAGTCTCAGAGAAGCGCGCCGGTCACGACAAACTTTTATAATCGACAAACTATATTCTCATTTCCGGATGACCGTATGTAGAAACGGTCGACCGAAAAACGTATGGATAAAGAGTCCGATATTTTTTAATCTTCTAACGGAGTCTCAATAACATTACGCATTTTTTTCCCGGGAGTGAATTTTACAGCAAATCTCTCAGGTATGATAATAGGTACTGAAGCGTTTTTAGGATTTCTTCCGATTTTTTGTTTTCTACGAACAACTTCAAAAACACCAAAATCGCGGAACTCAAGACGTTCGCCCTGTGACAGACTATCGGTCATTTTATCCAAAAATGCTTGGATAACATGACGTACATCACTTGGATGAATGCCTTTTTCCTGTGCAATTGAGTTGATTAATTTCTTTTTCGTCATTGTATTTTTCTTGTCTACGTTCATGATTCCGGGAACTCCTTCTTAAAGGTGCAAAAGTGGTACGAGATATAGTTTGCCGAAGTTTGTACAGCTTTTCAGTAAAGCTATTTACGTTAACTTCTAGGTCACATTGTCATATGTTCTTGATTTTCAATCAAGTATTTTTAGCATAAAGCACATTTGCTAACAACGCCCTCTTTTGGTTTATCACCTTGCACCGGCAAAGGAAAACCAAAAGGATCAGTTCTTTATAATAACCAATTCGATTTTACAATCAAGGATATTGTTAAATATTTTATTTAAATTCGATTTTTTTTCTCATTTCTCGGGAAATCGACCGATTATGTCTGAAAAAATCACTTGATTCGAACTACAATTTTATTCTTTTTACCCAATGCCAACAGAAAAAGTTTGCTTTCAATGAGGCAAGATTCATCCATAGTAAAGCGAGGGTCTGTAATTTGCTTATTGTTGAGATACACCCCTCCCCCTTCGATCAGACGACGAACAGCTCCCTTGCCCGGAAGCAATCCCAGGGCAACAATCAGATCGGGAAGAGAGACTCCGATGACATCCTTTTTTTCCAATTCTGCCGAGGGCATATCGCCGCTGATTAATTCGAGCGATGAGACATCCAATACCGTTCCGGATCCCGGAGAAGCCGCTGCTGTAGCCTTTAAAGCTACTTCTAAGCCCGGTTCCCCGTGAACGATCCGAGTGACCTCTTCTGCAAGTTTTCTTTGTGCCGTGTTCGGCGGAGCTGATTGTTCCTGCAACATTTTTTCGTATTGTCTGATTTCGCTCATATCCATAAAGGTGAGCATGCGCATCAGTTTGATAACATCTTCATCGGTGGTACGGACAAGATATTGATAAAATTCGTAAGGAGAAAGTTTTTTTGGGGAGAGCCATATAGCGCCCTTTTCTGATTTTCCGAATTTTTTCCCATCGCTTTTGGTGAGGAGAGGGAAAGTGACTCCATACACCTGTTTTCCGGTCATTTTGCGGACCAGATCTATTCCTGCGGTAATATTGCCCCATTGGTCGCTTCCGCCCAGCTGTACGGTGACACCGTGTTCTTGGTATAGGTGGAGGAAATCGTAGCTTTGTAAAAGCTGGTAGCTGAATTCGGTGTAGCTCATTCCCTCTTCTGTTTCGAGTCTCCCTTTGACAGAATCTTTAGCCAGCATTGTCCCTATACGGAAGTGCTTGCCGATCGAGCGCAGGAAATCGATGAGGGAAAAATTTTTAAACCAATCTAAGTTATTGAGTATCAATGGTTTATTGTCACATTGAAAATCGAGCACCGCTTTGAGATCGAGAGATATACCCTCTAAATTTTCATGAATGGACTTTTCATCCAGGAGATTTCTTTCACTGCTTCTTCCCGAAGGGTCGCCTATCATCCCTGTAGCCCCGCCAACAATGGCGACAGGGGTGTGTCCGCATTGCTGAAACCAAGCTAATCCCATAATAGAGACTAAATTCCCCAGGTGAAGACTGTCACTCGTCGGATCGAATCCGCAGTAAACACGAATCGGCTGCTTTGTGATCTCTCTGATTTCTTTGTTTGTGAGAGCGTCGATAAATCCCCTTTCTTCGAGAATTGCGATCACATCTTTCATGTTTCTAATCTCCTTAAGCCCAATTTACTAAGTCGATATTGTGGGGAATGGCCGATTTAAAGTCAAACACGGTGAAAGAGGAGCATTTGTTCCTTTTTTAAAAATTAATTTTGTGTTAGATTAAGGTTAGTGTAAAGAGCGGTATTTTATGCCTGCTTTTGTATTAAAGCCTGACATAAATACCTTAAAATCACACTTTTAACATCATTTTTTGATTTCTCCTTTAGATTGGGGAGTTTCCTTCGCACCTTTATAATAGACCGGCCTTAAAAAACGTATGGTTTTTACCGGCATTCGATTCTGTAAACAGCTTAGATTTAAAGAGAAAAATCAAACTGATTTTTAATTAATCTTCTTAAAAGAGGGGGGGTTATGACTGTCAAAGCAAAAGAAAGCAGACAGGTAGAAAAGGTACGTCGAAAGTTAGCAAAAGTATTGGAAGAAGAGCATTCTCATTTCAATAAAGAAAATCTACAAAATGTACGTGCAAGCATCCATAAATGGCTGAATCGCCATGAAACCGACCGATTTGATTCAGCAGAGCAGCACGTAGAGGCGGAAGAAAGAATATTCACTTTCAATGAGAATAAAAATCCTTCGGAAGTCAGAAGTAAATTTGTCCTGAATCTACTCAACGAGCTAAAGAATGAAGAACACGAACACGATGATACACTTCGCGGACGGATTAAAAAAAGCGACTTCGAGAGTTAAAAAGGGTTATCATCATCGATAAAGACACATTCGATACCGAAACGATTTTTTACAGCATCTTTCAAAGCGCGGGGACCGATTTTTTCGGTCGCCGTATGTCCTATGGCGTAGAAATTAATCCCTAATTCCATTGCATCATCCCATGCAGGCAGATCAAAATTTCCTGTTATGAAACAATCTGCTCCCGCTTTTGCCGCTTCTTTCACACTTTTATAGGCTCCGCCCGAAATAAGACAGGCGCTTTCTACAAAGTCTTTTCCCCCTCTTGCAGCTGTTACGGGATGTTTATAATATTCTTCCAGCTTCTTTTCGAAATCGGCACGTGACATTTTAGGAAAAGATCCGACGACTCCGATAGGTTTTCCCGAGAGATATCCGAAGGGTTCTATATCTTTCCAACCTAAATCGGCTGCTGCTTTCCCGTTATTTCCTATTTCCGGATGTGCATCAAGCGGAAGATGGTAGGCGAGCAAAGAAAGTTGATTTTTGAGCAGAATTTCCAGTTTTTTCTTTTTGACGCCGATGATAGGATACTCGTCCCCTTTCCAAAATAGTCCGTGGTGCACAATAAGTGCATCCGCGCCTAAACCGACTGCTGCTTGAATGGTAGCAAGATTTGCCGACACTGCGAAGGCTACTTTTCGTATATCGATTTTCCCTTCGACTTGTAGGCCGTTAGGACTGTAATCGGTGAAGTCGGCCACCTCTAACAAGGTGTTCAGATATTCATAGAGTTCTTGTAAAGTGATCGTTTCCATAACAAATTCATCTTATCGTTTATTTCAAAATTCCCATTTAAACTATCATCATATTGAGAAAGAATCAATGCTCAGAGGAAAAAATTTATGGAATCGCAGGACAAGGCAAAAAAAGCTGCGGGTCGCAAAGCTGTCGAATTTGTAAAAGACGGCATGCTCATAGGATTAGGAACGGGTTCCACCTCGGTAAAATTTATTCAGAGCCTGGGAGAGAAATGTCGGGAAGGTCTTAAAATTGAGGCTATTGCAACCTCTCACTCTTCCGAAATCCTGGCTCTCGCTCTGAATATTCCGATCATTGCTCCGGGAACGGTCTCTTTCCTGGATATGTGTTTCGACGGTGCCGATGAAATTAACAAAAAAAAACAGATGATTAAAGGCGGAGGCGGGGCTCTTTTAAGAGAAAAAATCATCGCTTCGATGAGCGGAGAAATGGTTGTTCTTATTGACGAGCATAAGATAGTCAATGAGTTAGGAAACTTCCCTTTACCTGTCGAAATAATCCCTTTCGGCTATAAGTCTACGATTTCCAAAATGGAAGAGGGGGGCTTTCACGGGACGATACGTCTCAATAAAGCCGGGGAAAATTTTATTACAGATAACGGCAATTATATTTACGATATCCGGCTTACTCCGGGTAAAGAAAAACCGGAGGCGATAGAGCAATTCCTGATTTCTATTCCCGGAATTGTAGAAACCGGCTTTTTTTTAGGATTGGCAGGACGGGTGATCGTCGGAAAAAATAACGGAGAAGTGACCGTAATCGATTGATACACAATTCTTTTAAATAAATTCCCCTATTTGAAAAGAGACTTTTCAAAAAAAGGATTGTAAAAAGAACCCTTTTTCCTATGATGAGGTTTAAACGGAACAAGGTTTTCTTTTATGCTTCCTATGGAATTGATCCAGCTTTCCTTTGATAAAATTATGCAAACGCGTTCCTACACAGTCATTATCTTAGGCACTGAAAGTAAGAGATTTGCAATTTATACGGATCCGGGAATCGGCAAATGTCTACAGATGTATCTTACAGGAACGGAAAGGATCAGACCTTTGACTCACGATTTAATGGAATCAATTTTCAACGGATATGAAATCAAAATCAAACAGGTTGTCATCAACGACATACAGGATACGATTTACTTCGCCCGGCTTTTTCTGGAACAGGATAAGGACGGATTGCGATATATCATAGAGACGGACGCGCGTCCGAGCGATTGCATTCCTTTAGCTCTTAAATTCAATGTACCGGTTTATTGCACGAGACAGGTTTTGGAAAAAGCCATCGCTATTGAAGAGTAATCGGAATCAATAATTCATATTAAAAGATTTAGAGGCCAATTCCAACAGCGCATCGACAGCTTCGGTCGCATCATTCCCTTCTGCCGTAATTTTTATTCTTGAGCCCTTTTCAGCGGCAAGCATAAGAATTCCTAAAATCGAACGGGCGTTCACATCAATTTTCTTATAAGTCAGCGTGATCTCCGATCTAAATGCCGTTGCACACCGGACAATTTCTGTTGACGGGCGAGTGTGTAATCCACGATCATTTTTTACTATAAAAATTCCTTTTGCTTTTGTATCGGCTTGACTTTTTTTTTTCATAGGGCCTCGAACGGTCAAAAGAATAACGCAACATGAAATAACATGCTTTAATTGTCTAACGAAAAATTATGTTCTATTTATGAGATACTCTCAATCCAAATAAAGCGCAATTCTTTTGTGTAATTTCCGGAGGATATCAAATCAAGAGAATTGTGCATCAAGGCGAATATTTCCTTTCCTTTTAGCGATTCATAAACTAAAATTCCGATTACAATTTGGAGGTAACGTATGAGTTTGGAAATCCGCTCGGCAGTAAAAACAAATGACTGCTGGAATGTAGAGTGCATGTACCCTACATATGATGATTGGTTAAAAGATTTTGAGAAAAAATTTTCGAGTTCCGATGTTTTTTCTCCTCTTGAAAAATTTCGAGGCCGACTTGCAGCAGGGGCCGGCACGGTAAAAGATCTTTTAGATCATGTATTTCAAGCAGATAGGGACCTATCTTACCTCTATACGTATGCCCATCTTAGGCATGACGAAGATATTGCCGAAGATCGGCATAAAACCGGATTTATCCGGATCTGCTCCGTCTTTCATGAATTTTCCAGAGCCGTCTCGTGGATCGAACCGGAACTTTTACTGCTTCCCCAAGAGAAAATTTCGGAATATTTACAGGCCGATGTCTTAAAAGAATACCGATTTCATCTTGAAAAAATATTGCGTGTAAAAAATCACACGCTATCCTCACAGGAAGAATCTCTGTTAGCACTTTCGGCTGAAGCGTTAGACGGATACACAAAAGCTTTTTCAGCCCTCAATAATGCCGATTTAGCATTCGGATCCGCAAAAGATTCTTCGGGAAAAGAACATGAGATTACGCACGCTTCGTACGGAGTATTTCTTAGAGACCGGGATCGAACTTTACGTGAGAATGCTTTTAAAGGCATGCATGAAAAATTTGAGGATTATGAAAACACCATTTCGGAGCTCCTGACAGGACTTGTAAAAAAACATCTTTTTCGCTCTAAAGCAAGGAAATACACTTCTTGTTTAGAAGCATCCCTGTATCCAAAAAATATCGATACGCAGGTTTATCATTCGTTAGTGGAAACGGTAAACTCGAAAATCGGAGTTTTGCACGATTACATCGATCTGCGCGAAAAAACGATGAATGTCGGACCTTTACATCTTTATGATATGTATGTTCCCGTCACACCCGAATTTGACATTACCATGACTTTTGAGGAGGCGTGCGATTTAATCATCGAATCGGTCGCCCCTTTGGGAGAAGAATATACACAAATTTTAGCGAAAGGGCTGAGAGAAGACCGATGGGTAGACCGTTATGAGAACAAAGGAAAGCGTTCGGGAGCCTATTCCAACGGTTGTCATGACAGCATGCCCTACATCCTCATGAATTACAAAGATGTCTTACGGGATGTATTTACTTTGGCTCACGAAGCGGGCCACAGCATGCACAGTTATTACAGTCGAAAACATCAGCCGTACTGCTACAGCGATTATCCCATATTCCTTGCTGAAGTGGCCTCCACTTTTAACGAAGAACTACTCATGCAACACATGATGAAAAAAGCTAAAAGCAAAGAGGAAAAAATTTATCTTTTGAATATGAAAATCGAAGACATTCGAGCCACCCTCTTCCGACAAACGATGTTTGCGGAATTTGAACTGTCCATTCATACAAAAGCCGAACGGAACGAACCTCTTACTCCTGCAAATTTAAAAGAAGAATTTTACAAACTCAACCAAAAATATTTCGGTCCGAAAGTAGAAATTGACTCCGTTGCAAAAATCGAATGGGCGAGAATCCCCCATTTTTATGCTGATTTTTATGTATACCAATACGCAACAGGCATCAGCGCAGCTCTGGCTTTAGCGGATCGGGTTCTTCACGGCGGTGTAAAAGAGCGAGATGAATATTTGAATTTTCTAAAAAGCGGCTCTTCAAAATATCCGGTCGAAACGTTGAAAATAGCGGGAGTGGACATGAGTACAGGAGAACCTGTAACGGCTGCAATCAATCGTTTTCATGACTTAGTTACGGAAATGAGGGCGTTGTTATAAAAAAATTTAGAGAGGAAAAATTTAGCACTATTAAGATGTAAGTGCTAAATAAATCTTGCAAAAAATCCCTTTTTATACGCAAAATATATATATTCTCACCGGTTTACCGGAATAAAAACTCACAACAAGGAGAAATCTCATGCAACAAGCGCAAAGCACTAAAGAAGAAACACGAACATTACGACCTTTAGGAAATCGTGTCCTTGTTAAAAGGTTGGAAGCGATTCAACAATTAAAAGGGGGAATCATCCTTCCCGAAACCGCTAAACAAAAACAAGAACAGGCTGAAGTGATCGCACTGGGAACAGGCAAAAAAGATAAAGAAGGAAAACTCATTCCGATTCCGGTAAAAATCGGCGATAAAATCCTGATGGATAAATATGCAGGACAGGAAATCTCACTGAACGACGAAGAATATCTGATTGTACGCGCCGATGATATCATCGCCATTATTGATTAAAACTATTTAAGGAGTAATAAAATGACTGCTAAAGAAATAAAATTTAAAGAAGATGCCAGACAACGAATCCTTAAAGGGGTAAAAACTCTTGCAGATGCCGTAAAAGTCACTTTGGGACCCAAAGGTCGAAATGTCATCATCGAAAAATCCTACGGCGCTCCGCAAATCACGAAAGACGGTGTCTCCGTAGCAAAAGAAATCGAACTGGAAGGCCGCGACGAAAATATGGGCGCGCAAATGGTGAAAGAAGTGGCAAGCAACACTGCCGATAAAGCGGGCGACGGCACCACTACAGCAACAGTGCTGGCTGAAGCCATTTATACCGAAGGACTCCGTAACGTTGCCGCAGGGGCAAATCCGATGGATCTGAAACGGGGAATGGAACAAGCTCTCGATATCGTGAAAAAAGAACTGGTAAAACTAAGCAAACCTGTACAAAATCAACAGGAAATTGCTCAGGTCGCTACCATTTCTGCAAACAATGACAAAGAAATCGGCGATATCATAGCTCGCGCTATGGAAAAAGTCGGCAAAGACGGCACCATCACTGTAGAAGAAAATAAAGGATTCGAAACCACCCTGGATGTTGTCGAAGGGATGAATTTTGACAGAGGTTTCCTCTCCGCCTATTTCATGACAAATTCCGAAACACAGGAATGTGTGTTGGAAGATGCCTACATCCTCATATACGAAAAGAAAATCAACACGATAAAAGACATCATTCCTATCCTGCAAACAATAGCGGAAACAGGCAAACCTTTGCTCATCATCGCTGAAGATATCGAAGGGGAAGCTTTAGCCACTCTCGTTGTCAACAGATTGCGTGCAGGATTGAAAATTTGTGCTGTAAAAGCTCCGGGATTCGGCGATCGTCGCAAAGCAATTCTACAGGATTTAGCTATTCTGACTCATGCTGAAATCATCAGCGAAGAGGTCGGCCATAAATTGGAAAGCACTACCGTAGAGCAACTCGGACGTGCTAAGAAAATTGTAATCAATAAAGAAGAAACTACAATTATCGAAGGCGCGGGCGACAAAAACGCAATAAAAGACAGAGCCTCTCTTTTACGCCGTCAAATTGAAGAATCGGAATCCGATTACGATCGTGAAAAACTGCAGGAAAGACTTGCGAAACTTGCGGGCGGAGTTGCCGTAATTCGCGTCGGCGCAGCCACTGAAACCGAAATGAAAGAGAAAAAAGATCGTGTAGATGATGCGCAACACGCAACAGCTGCTGCTGTTGAAGAGGGAATTCTGCCGGGCGGCGGAGTTGCTTTAGTTCGATGCATCCCTCACGTGAAAGCTTTGGCGGAAAAATTGGAAGGAGACATCAAAACCGGTGCTCTGATCATCGCTAAGGCTCTCAGCTCCCCTCTTCGCCAAATCGTAGAAAATGCCGGCGGTGAAGGTCCTGTTGTGACTCGGGAAGTGGAAAAACTTACCGGCAATAAAGGATTCGACGCTTACACGGGTCAATATGTAGACATGCTTGCAGTAGGGATTATCGATCCTGCAAAAGTCACTCGTGTCGCCATAGAAAATGCCGTTTCAATCGCGGCTATGCTGCTGACTACAGAAGCAATCGTGTACGATATGCCTCAGGAAAAATCGACAATGCCGGCACATGCAGGCCCTGACTATTAATCTTAGTAAATCTATACATCTTAAAACCGCTTACTTTTCGGTAAGCGGTTTTTTTTATCGGGATATAGAATTATAAATCGACAAAAAAAACTATTTCCTTCATATTCAATCTTTGAAATTTATCTCATGCCCTTTTGTTAGGGAAAGGAATTTTTGTGGATCAAAATTTTTTACAGCACTTACAAGAAAGTACTCAAGCTCTGAAAGAACAGGGATTATACAAAGAAGAACGTGAAATCACCTCCCCTCAAAACAGTTCGATCACTGTAAAAGGGGGACAAAAAGTTTTGAATTTTTGCTCCAATAACTACCTCGGATTGGCTGATAATCCTCAAATCATCGAATCGGCTAAAAAAAGTTATGACACCTACGGATTCGGCCTTTCATCCGTCCGATTCATTTGCGGCACACAAACGGTCCACAAAGAGCTGGAGAGTAAAATATCCGAATTCCTCAATACGGAAGCGACTATATTATATGCCGCCTGTTTCGATGCAAACGGCGGACTCTTTGAAACATTGCTCGGACCGGAAGATGCCATCATCAGCGACGAACTGAATCATGCCAGCATTATTGACGGAATACGTCTATGCAAAGCACAACGTTTCCGCTACAAAAATAATGACATGAAAGATTTACGTGCCCGTCTGGAAGAGGCGAAAGAAGCGCGCTTCCGTATCATCGCGACTGACGGCGTATTTTCTATGGACGGTACTATTGCCAATCTCTCTGAGATTTGCGACCTTGCCGATGAATACAAAGCCATTGTCATGGTCGACGACTGTCATGCCGTCGGATTCATGGGAAAAGGGGGAAAAGGTACTATCGAACATTGCGGTGTAGAGGGTCGAGTGGATATCATTACGGGGACCTTAGGAAAAGCCTTAGGAGGAGCCTCCGGCGGATATACTTCAGGACGAAAGGAAATTGTGGAATGGTTAAGACAAAGATCAAGACCCTACCTGTTTTCCAACACACTGGCCCCCGCAATTGCAGCGGCATCCATTACCGTTTTTGATCTGTTACAACACGGCGAGGAATTAAGAAAAAAATTACGCGAAAATACAGCGTACTTTCGTGCAAAAATGACAGAACTCGGATTCACCATTGTGAAAGGTGAACATCCCATTGTTCCGGTCATGCTTGGTGATGCCGTTGTAGCACAAACTTTCGCCCGAAAAATGTTGGATCACGGTGTCTATGTCATAGGATTCAGCTATCCCGTAGTTCCTAAAAACAAGGCCAGAATCAGAACACAAATGTCTGCCGCACATAGTATGGACGATTTAAATAAAGCTATCGAAGCATTTACTCAAGTCGGTCTGGAATTAAACGTCATATCCCGAAGGTAATTATGCACACACGATTAGTCGCTATTCGCCATGCAAAACCCGTTTCTGAAGGTAACGGAGATGAAACTTTAAGAATCCTTTCGGAAGAAGGTCGCGCCAAACAAAAGCAACGCATGCAGGAACTTCTTGATGACGGAATTGTCCCGGAACTGATTTTATGCTCCCCTCTTATAAGAGCCCGGCAAACAGCCGAAATAGTAAGTGAATTCTCCGGCAATGTACCTATAAAAATCCATGAAGCTCTCGGATATGATTTTAATAAAGATGCCTTGCTTACTTTTGTGAATCAATATGCAAAAAATAAAACTGTTTTTTTTGTGGGACATTCACCTACTCTATCCGATTTTGTGAATAAGTTAGCAGGCAAAAATGTGACGGGTTTAGGGCTTCCGGT